>JANODO010000162.1:0-7391 GCA_031412735.1 Rariglobus sp.
ACAAATCCTACTATCCCGCCCGCGCCTGCACCTGCCGCCAGATCGCCAGCAACTCCGCGAAGTCGTCCTCGCGGTTGCTGCTGTCCACCACGTAGTCGAATTTGCCGATCTCCAACAGCTCGCGTTCGGCCGTTTCCATGCGGTGAGCGATCTCGATGTCGCTCTCGCCGCGACCGGTGAGACGCACGCGGAGTTCGGGAATCGGGACGTTGATGAACACCGTGCCCATGCGGCGCGCCAGTAGCGGATTGGTCTGCGCGGCTTGGCGGAAGTTCTGCACGCCTTGCACGTCGACGTTGATGATCAGGCTGCGACCCGCCGCGAGCGGGTCGAGCACGGACGACGCGAGCGTGCCGTAGCGATTACCGGTCTTATGCACCCAGGCCCATTCGAGGAACTCGCCCGCCGCGACTTTGGCGTCGAACTGCTCGGGGGAGAAAAAGTGGTAGTGCACGCCATTGACCTCACCCGGGCGCGGGGCGCGGGTGGTGGTGGTGACGATGCGTTCAAAGCCCGGCACCTCGGCGACCATGCGTTCGCAGAGCGTGGTTTTTCCAGAGCCAGCCGGTCCGGCGAGGACGAGAAGAACGGGTGTCATGGCGGCGGAGGGCGCGGTTGAAAAATCAGTAAGTGAACGCCACGCCGGCAAGGAGCAGGCCGTAAGCGGTAAGGGCCCCGCCGAGAACGCGGGCGCGCCCCGGGGCGCGGTAAAGCCATTCAAAAAAGTCGCGTAAGCGGAACGGCGAGGCCGCCAGGTAGATCGCGGCGGTGATCGCGATGTAGAGCGCCGAGACCATGAAGAGCCGCTGGG
Source organism: Rariglobus sp. (assembly GCA_031412735.1). GTDB lineage: Bacteria > Verrucomicrobiota > Verrucomicrobiia > Opitutales > Opitutaceae > Rariglobus. Next base: position 812 of record JANODO010000162.1, read on the forward strand.
GCAGTTCATAACGGCCATACGCCGACATCAGCAACGGCCAGGCTCCGACGAGAATAACCACGCTCAATCCGCGCACCGCAAGGAACTCGGGGAGGTAAAAGAAGGAGAGCACCGCGAGAGCGCTGAAGATGAAAACGAACGGGGTCGGCGTGGAGAACCCGATCACGTCGGCGGTAGACATCCCGGCCACTTGGTAAACAAACCACGCCGCACCGCCTCCGAAGAAAATGACGGTCGCCGTGCGTGAGCGCGGGAACGCCTTTAGCATCGAGGTGATGGCGGAGTTGCTCACGAGAAACAGCGAGCCCAGCGCGAGCAGGATCACTGCGGTGATGAGCGTGGCAAAGAAAAGGGACATAGAGTGGTGTAAGAGATTAGACGCCCGTCAGCTGCAGCTCGCCATACAGCGTGCTCACACTCGCGCGATCAATCTTGAGCGGCACGAGCTGGCCGATGAGGCGCGGATTCGCATCGAAGATACAGACGCGGTTGCCGCGCGTGCGGCCGGTGAAGCGCTGGCCGGTTTTGTCCGGACCTTCCACGAGCACCTCCTCCACCGTGCCAAGCAGGGCGGCGTTACGGCGCTCGGAGTTCTGGCGAAGGATCTCCAGCAGCACTTGGTTGCGGTGCTCTTTGACCTCGTCGGGGATCTGGTCGCCCATGTCGGCGGCCGGGGTGCCACTGCGGATGGAATACTTGAAGATGTAAGCCATGTCGTAGTTGCAGGCCTCGAAGAGCTGGCGCGTCTGCTCGAACTCGTCGTCGGTCTCGCCGGGGAAACCCACAATGATGTCGGTCGAGAAATACATGTCGGGCCGCACGGCGCGCAGGGAATCGACAATTTCCTGGTAACGCTCGCGCGAATACGGGCGGTTCATCGCCTTCAAGATGCGGTTGCTCCCGCTCTGCATGGGCAGGTGGACGTATTCGCAGAGCTTCGCCAGGCGTCCGTAGGCCTGCACGAGGTCGTCCTTGAAGCCGCGCGGATGCGGCGAGGTGAAGCGGATGCGCTCGATGCCGTCGATCTCGTGGACGCGTTCGAGCAACTGCACGAAAGGTGAGATTCCGTCGGTGTGCGTGTAATCGCGACGCCCATAGCTGGTCACGATCTGGCCGAGCAGCGTGATCTCCTTCACGCCGCGCGCGGCGAGGCTGCGGCACTCGGCGACGATGTCCTCCATCGGACGCGAGCGCTCGTCTCCGCGGGTTTTAGGAACGATGCAGAACGCGCAATCCATGTTGCAGCCCTGCTGGATGGAGACGAATGCGTTGATCTGCGGAGCCGGACCGCCGCCGAGCGCTCCGTCGCCACCCTCAACCACTTCGGGCGCGAGGTGGTCTTTAATCGTGTTCTGCGAACCCGCCTCCTCGGCGATGTCGATAATGGTCTCACCAATCGGCATGCCGGCGTCGCGCGCGGCGCGGAGGTTGTCCAGGTAGTCGGGGACTTGGTGAAATTTCTGGGTGCCAACGATGAGGTCCACGTCGGGCAGTTGATCGAGGAGGCTGGCGCCGCGGTTTTGCGCCATGCAGCCGAGAATACCCAAGACGAAGTCGGGGTTCTTCTTGCGCTGGTGGGTGATGTGCGCGGCTTTGCCGATGGCCTTCTGCTCGGCGGCGTCACGCACGGAGCAGGTGTTGAGGAGCATGATGTCGCAGTCGTTCTCGTCGCCGACGATACGGTAACCCCGGGCGCGCAGCATTGCCGCGACCGCCTCGCTGTCGCGCTCGTTCATCTGACACCCGTAGGTTTTGATGTAGACCCGGTTCATCCGCAGAAAGGTTTTAAGTAACCCGCCACCTAGGAGGGTCAAATGGTAAAGCCGGCGTGACTCAACTACCGCTTGGATAAGTGCGACTGGATTGGCTTACCTCGCGGCAACACGCGTGCGACGGAATGGGGGGATTCTACGAAGGGCCTCTCCGGCCGTTCCCCGCCCGAACCAAAGCCTCCGGGAAGGGTCAGTGGCGCCATGCATCCCGTCGATTTTCGCACCTTCGTGCTGGCCGCCGCTCTGGCGACCGTTGCCACGGCTGGAGCACTCGCTTGGTTTGACCGGGACGAGGTATCTTCGCCGGACCGGTTCGCATTCGAAGACTACACTCCGGGTGAGTTCAATCAGGTGTTGGCCGATCCAGGAGAGTCCTTAGAAGCCCGACCGGGTGAAGTCGGGCCCACCGATTTTGACCAACTCGCAGGCTCCCCCGAGACGGAAGCCCGCACCGTGCTCTTCCTGTTACGGGCGACATCCAAGTCGCGTAATGAGACCGACCGGCTCACCGCACGGTTGATCAAAATTTTCGCCACCAAACAAGATTCCGCAGCGGAGGCTCCGGTCGTCAGCTTTTTCCTCCCGAGGGCTGATGCATTTACTGTGTTGGATGTCGGCTCGGGAAATACCACCGTCCTCATCGTTCCCCTGTATGATATGTGGGTAAGCGTGATGCGCGACGAGCCCCGCCCGAAACGCGCCGACGAGTTTCTACCGAATATCAAACGCATTTTTGCCGAAGAGGGTGTGCCCGAGGAGCTGGCGTGGATTCCCGAAATCGAATCCACCTTCAACCCCCGCGCCCGCAACCGGAGCGGTGCGCGCGGTCTGTTTCAACTCATGCCGGGCACAGCCCGCGAGCAGGGGCTGAGACTTTGGCCTCACGACGAACGCACGAACCCCGAGAAAAGCGCGCGCGCCGCGGCCGTTTTTCTACGTCAACTCCATGATGCATTCGACTCCTGGCCGCTCGCACTCGCCGCCTACAATGCCGGCGAAGGTCGCGTGCGCCGGACATTGCAAGCCCGCGATGCCACTACGTTCGCCGAGATCGCCCATTCGCTTCCGACCGAGACTCGCCTCTATGTGCCCCGGGTTCTCGCCACGCTCGCGGTGCGCGAGGGTATCATGCCCGGCCGCTCGGGCACACTTGCTCAGATACAGTAAAAAAATTGCCGGCCGCCAGTCACTCCGCCACCGCGAGTTGGCCGCAACCCGCTCCGATGTCGATGCCGCGGCGTTGGCGCACGGTGCTCGGCAAACCGTAACCCCCGAGGATTTCCTGAAAGCGTTTGGCGGCCACCGTGTGGCTGGGCAGGCCGTTGTATCCGGAAGTCGGATTCAGCGGAATCAGGTTCACTTGCGCCTGCATGCCTTGGAGCAACGCGCCCACGGCGTGCGCCTGGTCGGGTCCGTCGTTTTTGCCCTCGATCAGCGTCCACTCGAAGAAGATGCGTCGGTCCATCTGGATCGTGTAGTAGCGGCACGCGTCCATCAGCGCGTCCAGGGGCCACTTGCGCGCAGCCGGCACCAACGCGGCGCGCTCGGCCTGCGTCGCGCCGTGCAACGACACGGCCAGACACATCTGCCGTTTCTCGTCGGTCATGCGAATGATACCCGGCACCACGCCGACCGTCGAAAGCGTGATCTTTTTCGCGCCGAGCCCCATGCCCGCGCCATCGCACAGGATATCGACGGCCTTCATGACGGCGTCGTAGTTGTGCAACGGTTCGCCCATGCCCATCAGCACGATGTTGCGCAGGCGCTCGTGGCGGTGGTGTGGCGAGGTGTGGCCGGTTTCCGCCAGCGCCGGGTTTTCCGCTAAGGTGTGGCGCAACACCCGATCAACGTGCACCGCCTGCGCGACGATTTCGCCAGCGGTGAGATGCCGCGTGTAACCCATCTGGCCGGTCGCGCAAAACACGCAGCCCATCGCGCACCCCACCTGCGAGCTGATGCACGCCGTGGTTCGCCCCGTGTAGCGCATGAGCACGGTTTCGATGCGATGCGCATCGCTCAACGCGAGCAGGTATTTGCGCGTAAACCCGTCGCTGGAATGCGTTTCCCGTGCGATGCCGAGATGGCCCAGCGTGGCCTCCGCCTCCAAGCGCGAGCGGAGGCGCGCCGGCAGCTCGTCCATCGCCGCAAAGGTGTCCGTTCCTTCGAGATAAAGGTATTTCCACAGCCGCGCCGCGTGCACCCGGCTCAGCTCCCAACCGGTTACGAGCCCTTCAAGCTCAGTCCGGGTGAGTCCATAAAGATTAATGAGGTCGGGAGACATGGGCTGGGCGGTTGACAATCGCTGGAACATGATGCGCTCAACGCAACGAAGCCAGCGCTTCGACGATCGGCACCGCGTGCCGTTTGCGCTCCAAGAAATAGCTCACCTCGGAATACCCCGCCGCCTGCAACAACCCCAGCGCGGTCCGATACCCATCCGCCACCCGCAGTGGGCTGTGGGCATCGGCCCCCAGCACCACCGGAATGCCCCGCTCACACATGAGAGCGAGCTGGTTGGGCGACGGATTCATCTCGGGCAACGCCTTCAACACGCCGCTGGTGTTCAGCTCCATGGCCACCCCAGTCGCGGCGATCCGGTCGAGCGCACGCATCACCTGCGGACGCACCTTCTCAAAATCCCACTGGCTCGGCGCCTCGTTCTTGATCAAATCCGGATGCGCCAAGGTGTCGAAAAGCCCGCTCTCCGCCGACAGCGCCAGATGATCGTAGTAGGTTTCTTGATACGCCGCAAAATCCCCGCGATAAAACAACGTCCGGTAGTCGCGCATCTGATAATGCACCGAGCCCAGCACGTGGTGCAGCGGCACGCGGGCATGCAGTTTCTCCAACCACGGCTCCACGCCGGGATAAAAATCGCTCTCCAGCCCGAGCCTCACGTCCACGCGCCCGGCGAACGCCTCGCGGGCGCGCGCCACCATCGCCACGTAGTCGTCGAACTCCTCCGGCGCCATACGCACCTCCGCCGCGAAACCGCCCGGCAGCGGCGAATGACAGGTGAAGATAATCCCCTTCAATCCGCGTAACTCCGCCATCGCGGCGTATTCCTCCGGCTCGCCCACCGCGTGCCCGCAGAGCGGCGTGTGGGAGTGCGATTCATAAAGCAAGGGCGCTGACATTCGGTCATCGTGAAGTATTCACCGCCGCCAGCGCAGCAAAAAGTTTTCGCCCGTCACTTGCCCGTCGGGAACGCCTCGATCAATGTCTTCACCGCTGCCGACGCCTTGCCGCGTTGCCACGCGACGAGCAGCTCCCACTTGGCGGTCGTGTCGCTCAGCGGGCGAAACACCACGCCAGGCACCGTGGTGCGTTTCGTGTAATCCGGCTGCAAGGAAACCGCCCCCTCGGTCGCGATCAGCAACAACCCGTGAGTGAGGCTCTCTGCATCCTGCACGAAACGCGCGCGAAACCCCGCCCGCTTGCACAACTGCGACACCCACCGGTTGTGCCCCGGCACATCCTCGTCCGGCGCGCCCACGAACGTTTCTTTTCTCAACTCACTCAGCTTGACCGTGTCGTTCTTGGCCAGCGGATGATCCGCCGCCATCGCGACCAACAAGGGCAACGCCGCAAGCTGCTTCACATAAAACTCCTTTTTTAACAACCCGCCCGTCTGCCCAATCAACGCCACGTCGATTTCCCCTGAGCGCAAGGCCGTCACTTGCTCGCCCGGCGACAAATCCCGCATCTTCACCTTCACCTCCGGGTGCGCCTTGCGCAACGCCGAGAGCGCCGGATTTAGATAACACGACGCCGCCGACATCAGGTAGCCGATTCGCAAATCCGCGTTCTGCCCTCGCGCTCGCTGGCGCACCCCGGCCAGCACCGTGTCGAATTTTTCCAGCACCGGCTTCGCCCCGGCAAGCAATGCGTGCCCGGTCGCCGTCAACGCCACGCCGCCCGGACTACGCTCCAGCAACGGCCCGCCCACCTCCTGCTCCAACGCCTGCATCTGCCGCGTCAGCGTCGACTGCGACACCCGCAGCCGCTCCGCCGCTTTGTTCAGGCTGCCTTGCTCCACGATGGCGAAAAACGAGCGAAGAAGATCGAGGTTCAAAGTAGACCGAGGGTTATGCGCGAAACGCATGACGGCAAGCCGTTCCTCGCAGTGGGCGACGGCGCCTCAGGCTGCTAAAGTGTTTCCATGAAACCCTTCCTCGTCGTGTCCTCTCACTCATTCTCTGCTGCCTCGGTTCGAAGGTAGGGACGCCTCTCCGAGGCGTCCGTCCGAGGCGTCCGCGTCCGGACTCGTGAGAACGAGAACGAGTAAGATAAAGAGAACGAAAATGATTTTAGCCCGCACCTCCCCCGTCATGAACACCACCATCGCAACGCCCACCGGCATCCATCACCTCACCGCCATCGCCAGCGATCCTGAGGCCAACGTGGATTTCTACACCGGCGTTCTCGGCCTGCGCCTCGTGAAGAAGACGGTCAACTTCGACGACGCTTCCGCCTACCATCTCTACTACGGCGACGAAACCGGAACCCCCGGTAGCATCATCACGTTCTTCTACTGGCCCGGTCATTCCGCGCGCGGGCGCGTCGGCTCCGGCCAAAGCACCGCCATCGTGTTCTCCGCTCCTCCCACCTCACTCACCTTCTGGGAGCAACGTCTGCAAGCCAACGCAGTTGCCGCCGCCCGGCGCAGTCGCTTCGGCGAAGACGTTCTCGCCTTAGCCGATCCCCACGGCATCCCAGTCGAGATTGTGGCGGTGGCCGACGACCCGCGCACCGGCAGGCGGGCGCCCCCACACCTCCCGGCCGACCACGCGTTGCGCGGCATGCAC
>JANODO010000163.1:0-8406 GCA_031412735.1 Rariglobus sp.
TCGAACGTCGCTCATCGCCTGCAAGCAGGCTCCTACATTTTCCGCTTCGAAGGTATTCCACTCCGGAAGGTAGGAGCCCGTTTAAGGGCGATGCTGGACGTGCGAATTTTTTGGTTCTCGAACGTCGCTCATCGCCTGCAAGCAGGCTCCTACATTTTCCGAGCCCACCCTGCGCGTCGAACCATCGCCCATAAATGGGCTCCTACCTTTCGGAGCCCTTACCTTCACTTGACGGTCAGTTGCTTAAATTCGGGGGTTTGAAACGTGCGCGGTAGGCCGCGGGGATCGGCCATCTTCTTTACCACCTCGTCGTCCGGGTGGTCCTTGAGTCCCTGTTTCAAAATCTTGAGCGCGTCGTCGGTCTTGCCAAGCAACGCGGTCACGAAGGCCTGCTGCATCAAATCAGACGGCTCTTGGTTTTTTTTGTAGCGCGCCACGTGCAGCTTGATCCCCTGCTCATACGCGTTGCGCGCGCCGGATGAGTTGTCCTGACGGACGCGCGCCATGCCCAGCGATACCCAATACTCGGGCAGGTCATCGCGGAGCTTAAGCGCGCGCTGGATCAATTCCTCGGCTCGCGAGAACTCGCGGATCTGCATCGCGAATTGCGCTTCGCCGATCAACGACGCGGCTTCGGCCGTCACCGCCTTCGGATATTCCTTGGGCTCCTTGGCACAACCGGCGAACCACAGCGCACCGACACAGGCGAGGACGAGTAAACTAAGCTTCTTCATTGCGAAATAAATCAGAGATCGGGCGGCACGTTGGAAATGGCTTCCTCGATCGTGGTCAGGCCGTCTTTGACCTTGAGCATCGAATCCTGGTGAAGCGTCTTCATGCCGTGGCGCATGCAGATTTTTTTGAGCTCGGCGGTTTCCATGCCCTTGTTGATGCCTTCGATCAACTCCTCGGTGGTGATCATCAACTCGTGGATACCCACGCGGCCCTTGTAGCCGTTGCCGCCGCACTTGGGGCAGCCCTTCGGCGCCGCCTTGTAGATCGGGCCGCTCCAGCCGAGCGCTTTTTCCAAAAGCTCTTTTTCCCGCGCACTGGGCTCGGTCTGGACCTTGCAGGTCTTGCAGACGCGACGCATGAGGCGCTGGGCGCACACACACAGAAGCGACGACGAAATCATGAACGGCTCGATGCCCATGTCGGTCAGACGGGCGATCGTGCTGGGCGCGTCGTTGGTGTGCAGCGTCGAGATCAACAAGTGGCCGGTGAGCGCCGCCTCGACGGAGATGTTGGCGGTCTCTTTGTCGCGGATTTCGCCCACCAGAATAATGTCGGGATCCTGACGCAGGAAGGCGCGCAACGCGCTCGCAAACGTGAGCCCGATCTGCCGGTGCATCTGCATCTGGTTGATGCCGGCGAGGGTGTATTCGATCGGGTCCTCGGCAGTGCGGATGACGAGCTCGGGCGAGTTGATTTCGTTGAGCGCGGAGTAAAGGGTCATCGACTTGCCGGAGCCGGTCGGACCGCAGTGCAGGATCATGCCGTAGGGCTGGCGGATGACATCGCGATATTTCTCCAGGTTCTCCGGGGAGAAGCCGAGCGCGGTCATCGGCAACGTAGACTTCTGCTTGTCGAGAATACGCATGACCACGCCTTCGCCGTGATTGAGTGGCGCGGTGGATACACGAAGATCGATGTCGATACCCTTCTTCGTGTATTGCTTGAACACGATACGACCATCCTGCGGCAACCGCCGTTCGGAGATGTCGAGGTTGCACATGATCTTAAGGCGCGCGACGAGCGACGGACCGACCTTGGCGGGGAGGCGCAGCTTTTCCTGGCAAATACCATCGATGCGGTAGCGGACAACCAATTCCTTTTCGCCCGGCTCGATGTGAATGTCGGACGTGCCCGCGAAATAGGCGTCCTCGATGATACGATTGGAGAGTTGGATGATGGGACCGGAGTCCTCGGTGACGCCATCCTGCTCGATGGCATCGGCGAGACCGCCGAACTCCGCGCCGATCTGCTTGACCACGTCCTCGAAGCCCGCGGACGCCTGGTTTTCCTTGGCGAACTTTTCTTTGATGTCCTTCTCGCGGCCCAAGAGACGGGCCACCTTCATGCCGGTCATCTCCTGGATCTTGGCCGGAATCGAAACCTCGAAGGGATTGGAAAACGCGACGAGCAGGGTGTCGCCGACCTGACCCACCGGGAGCACCAAATGCTCTTGGCAGAACTCCTGCGGGATGCGCTCAAACGTCTGCGGATTCACCCGCCAGCGGGAGACGTTAAAAGGCGCCATGCCCACGGCGCGGGCGCGCGCCACGAAAATCTGGAACGGCGTGACGCGGTAATCGTCGATCAGCAGCTTGTCCAACGCGTCGCCATTGAGATCGTCGGGGTGGTGAACAAGCGTCTCGCGTTGAGCGTCGGTGAGACGGCCCATGTCCGCGAGACGGCCGACGATCTGGGTCTGGATTTTTCCGAGAGGCATGGCGGGCTTATTTCGAGTTTACGGGCGCACCGCCGGAAGCGCGCTGGGCTTCTAGTTTCTCGAATTGGTCGGCGAGCATTTCCTGGGTCGTGCCAAACCACACGATGGGACCGCCGAGTTGTTTCTCCCAATAAACGCGAATGGCCGGGCTCAGGTAGTAGGCGGTGGCCACGAAAAACACGTCCTCCTCGCGATCAAAGGGCATCGACCAGGTCGCCCAGCAAGCGCCCACATCGAAGGAGGTGCGCAGGTCGTCGGGCACCTCATAGGACCGCAGGTCCACCAAGCCCAGGCCATGCTCATCCATCACGTGTTGCAGGACGTCGCTCTCTTTCACCACCTGGAGCTCGAACGCCAAAATCGAAAGCACCGAGCCTTTGCGGTAATCGCCGGTCGAGATGAGTTCGAGCAAGCGTTCGTTGGCAGCCTCGAGGTTGTCGATCTTGACGAGGTTGGCTTCGACCAGATGGGCGCCGAGGAGCCGATTGGCCCGCATCAGCAAGGAACGGTGTTCGGGGCTCAGGCTCATAAGGAAGCGGCGTCGCGGTTAAGCGGTTTTCTTGATCAGGCGAGGCTTGCCGCCGTGCTTGATAACGCGTTTGCGCAGGGCGAGCCTCAGCTCTTCGAGGCCGACGCCGGTGGTGCAGGAGATCTTGATGATGTCGACCTTGTGCCGCGTCTTGAACTTCTTGAGATTCGCGGCCGAGACAGGGATATCCATCTTGTTGGCCACGACGACGCGGGGTTTTTTGAGGAGCGACTTGTCGTAGAGCTTCAGCTCGTTGACGAGCGTCTTGTAGTCGTCGCGCGGATCGCGGTCGTCGGTGCCGGCCATGTCGATGAGGAACATGAGCAACGTGCAGCGCTCGATGTGGCGAAGGAACCGGTGGCCGAGGCCGCGGTTTTCGCTCGCGCCCTCGATGAGGCCGGGCACGTCGGCGAGCAGCAGGCGATCAAACGTATCGGGGAACTCGATCACGCCGATCTGAGGGTGAAGCGTAGTGAACGGATACGCGGCGGTCTTCGGACGGGCCTTGGTGATGCGCGTGGTGAGCGACGATTTACCGGCGTTGGGGAAGCCCACGAGGCCGATGTCCGCGATGCTCTTGAGGACGAGGCGGAACTTGCCGATCTCTCCTGGCTGGCCTGAGTTGGCCCGCTTGGGCGCGCGGTTGGTGGGTGTCTTGAAGTGGGTGTTGCCCCAGCCACCGTTGCCGCCCTTGCAGAGGACAATCTGCTGCCCGTCTTCGACAATCTCGGCGACGGCTTTGTTGGTTTCCTCGTCGATCACCACGGTGCCGAGCGGGAGGCGGAGAATGCAGTGTTCGCCCTCCTTGCCAAACTGGTCGGAGCCACGTCCGGGTTCGCCGGCCTGCGCGTTCCAGTGCGGCTTATACTTATAGTCGATCAGGTTGTTGGTGTCATCGTCACCCAGCAGGATGACGTCGCCTCCGCGACCGCCATCGCCGCCATTCGGGCCGCCCCACGGCTCATATTTTTCGCGGCGGAAGCTCACGGCTCCACGACCGCCTTCACCAGCTTGAACTTTGATTACACACTCATCGACGAACATAGGGTGCCATGGTGCACAAAGCGGAGCGCTTGCCAAGGGGTGCCTTTGGCAAAGGAGCTAAATCGCCCAGGCTGCGGTCGGCGAAAGTGTAGGCACGCCCGACGACGGCGCCGCCACACCAATAAAATGGAGCCGGGGTCGGGAGACCGGGGTGGACCGTGACCTCCGGGCGCGGTGGCGGGCTGACGAATTCAGTAGTAATTCGGAGCCGGCGCCCGGAGGTCGCCGCCCACCGCCGATTCCGCCTCGGCAATGGAGCCGGGGTCTACCGGCGGGCTTTGCGGCTAAACCAAGGCGGCGATCTCAATCCTCCGCCTGCAACGCGGCGATCACGGAGAAGTCCTCCAAGGTCGTCGTGTCGCCCTTCACTTCGCGACCGGCGGCGATTTCCTTGAGGATGCGACGCATGATTTTGCCGGAACGCGTCTTCGGCAGACCCGCCGCAATACGAACCGCGTCCGGCTTGGCAAACGCGCCGATCTCGCGGCCGATGTGCAGGCGCAGCTCTTCTTTGAGCGCATCGCTGGTCGCCACGCCCGACTTGAGCGAAACGAACACCACGAGCGCCTGACCCTTGAGGTCGTCGGGGCGGCCCACAGCCGCAGCTTCGGCCACGGAGGGATGGGTTGCCAGCGCGGCCTCGACTTCGGCGGTGCCGATGCGGTGGCCGGAGATGTTGAGCACGTCATCGACACGGCCCGAGATCCAGAAATAGCCGTCTTTGTCCTGCTTAGCACCATCGCCCGTGAAGTAGATCCCCGGGTAGTCGCCAAAGTAGGTTTTTTGAAAACGCTCGTCGTCGCCCCACAGCGTGCGGAGCATGGAGGGCCAAGGCTTGGTAATGACCATCTTACCGTCGGTGCCGCGCGGCACTTCCTTGCCCTTTTCATCGACGATCTTAGGGACCACGCCGAAGAACGGCAGGCTGGCCGAACCGGGCTTGAGGTCCACAGCACCGGGCAATGGCGCGATCATGATCGAGCCGGTCTCGGTCTGCCACCAGGTGTCCACGATGGGGCACTTCCCCTTGCCAATCAATTTGTGATACCAACGCCACGCCTCCGGGCTGATCGGTTCACCCACGGAGCCAAGCAGGCGCAACGAATCAAGGCGGTGCTTGAGCACGTAGTTATCGCCCCAGCGCATGAACGCGCGAATCGCGGTCGGCGCGGTGTAGAGGATGGTAATCGCGTGGCGATCAATCATCTGCCAGAAACGGTCCGGCTCGGGCTGGTTGGGCGCGCCTTCGTAGAGGAACACCGTGGAGCCGTTGGAGAGGAGTCCGTAGACCACGTAGCTGTGACCGGTGATCCAGCCGATGTCGGCGGAGCAGAAGTAGCGGTCGTTGTCCTTAAGGTCGAAAACGTAGTGCGAGGTCATCTTCGCACCGAGCAGATAGCCGGCGCTGGTGTGCAGCACGCCCTTGGGTTTTCCGGTGGAGCCGCTGGTGTAGAGAATGAACAGCGGGTGCTCGCTGTCGAAGGCCTTGGCCTTGTGCTGATTCGGGCCGCCCTTCCAGGCGTCGTGCCACCATACATCGCGACCTTCGACCATGTTGACGGGCGAGTCGGTGCGTTTGAGCACGATGACCGATTGCACGCTGGGCGCGCCTTCGAGCGCGCGGTCCACGGCGGACTTGAGCTCGACGACCTTGCCGCGACGCCAGCCGCCGTCGGCCGTGATGACGAGCTTGGCCTTGCAGTCGTTGATGCGGTCCTTGATGGCCTCGGAGCTGAAGCCGCCGAAGATCACGGTATGCACCGCGCCAATACGCGCGCAGGCCAGCATCGCGACGACCGCCTCGGGCACCATGGGCATGTAGATCACCACGCGGTCGCCCGCGTTGATGCCCATGTTTTCAAACACGTGCGACAGGCGGGCGACGTGCATGGAGAGCTGCTTGTAGGTGATCGTGCGCACATCGCCCGGCTCACCTTCAAAGATGATTGCGGCCTTGTTCTCGCGCGCGGTGCCGAGATGCACGTCGAGGCAATTTTCGGCGACGTTCAGTTTGCCGCCGCCAAACCACTTGGCGTGGGGTGCCTTCCACGTAAGAACGCTCGTGAACGGCTTGCGCCAGAGAAGTAACTCCTTGGCTTGCCGTCCCCAGAACTTTTCTGGGGTGTTGACAGACTCCGCATACAGCTTCTTATACGACGCAAGACTCCCGAGATTGGCTTGACGTTGGAACTCGGCCGAAGGCTTAAAAACCCGTTTTTCACGGGATGCTGAAGTAATCTTTTGGTCTGACACGTTAGGGGCTTTTTAGGGGATTTTCGTAAGCGCGCGGTTATTCGCGTGCATGACACTCAAGCCCTTATTCCGCCCTGTGTTTGTAGCGTCAAGCGTCGGCGTCGGTCTCACTCAATCAATTTAAATTCATGGCTAACAACCCTGCCCAATCGCCCTCCGAGATCTCTCCTCCGGAGACCGCTCCCGCCGCCAATTCCGCGCCCGACGCCACCGCCGCCGCTGCTCCCGCATTCGTGGAGCGCCCGGAAAATGTGGTCCAAGTCGCCGGCGTCCTTGACATCGACATCCAAAAGGGCGGCAACGGCCAGCTGCTCGACCTCACGCGCTACGGCAAACGCCGCCCCGCCGATACGTTTGTCCCCAAGGAGCTCATCCGCCGTTTCAAGCTCCGCCAAGGCAGCCACATCACCGGAACCGCCTGGCCGGCCGAGGGGCGTTTCCCTAATCCCAAGATGAAGTTCGTCGAGACGGTCGACGGGCTCTCCATCGACGATCGCAAGGCACTGCCCGAGTTCACCGCGCTCACCAGCATGTCGCCCGACCAACAGCTCAAGATGGAGCTCAAGGACGGCCGCATGACCACCCGCGCCGTGGATCTCTTCTGCCCGATCGGTAAAGGCACCCGCGGCCTCATCGTAGCCCCGCCCCGCACCGGTAAAACCACGCTGCTCCGCGACATGGCATTGGGCGTCCTCCAGAACCACCCCGAGTGTCACGCGATGATTCTCCTTGTGGACGAACGCCCCGAGGAGGTCACCGACTTCCGCCGCAGCGTGCCCGCCGAAATCTGGGCGTCGTCCAACGACGAAAACGTGGATAGCCACGTGCGCATTGCCGACATGGCCATCGAACGCGCCAAACGCCTCGTCGAAACCGGTCGCCATGTCGTCCTTTTCATCGACTCGATCACCCGCCTCGCCCGCGCCCACAACACCTTGAAAAACTCCGGCCGCACCGGCTCCGGCGGTCTCGATGTCCGCGCCCTCGAAAAACCCCGTCAGCTCTTCGCCGCCGCCCGTAACATCGAAGAAGGCGGCTCGCTCACGATCGTGGCATCCGTGCTCGTCGAGACCGGCAGCCGCATGGACGACGTGATCTTCCAGGAGTTCAAAGGCACTGGCAACAGCGACCTGGTTCTCGACCGCAAATGCGCCGAAATGCGCCTCTGGCCCGCGATGAACATCCAGTCGTCCGGCACGCGCAAAGAAGAGTTGCTCATCGAAGCCAAGAAACTCGACGCGATCCACTTCTTCCGTCGCGCGCTGGTCGCCCAAAAGATTGAAGAAGCGACCGACACCATGATCGCGCGTCTATCGAAGACGAAGACCAACGAAGAGTTCCTCAAGCTGATCGCCCGGTAAGCAAAGTAGACGCGGCGTCCCGCCGCGTTTCCGAAAAGTTAATCGTCTAACCTACAGATACCAAACCAACGCGGCGGGACGCCGCGTCTACTTTCTCCCGATGCCGACGCAGTTCTGCTTTTTCGATCCGTCGGCACCGATCGAAAACGCATCCGGCAATCTGCCACATTGGCGGCAGGGAGAGGTGACCTACTTCGTCACCTTCCGCACCGCGGACTCCATCCCACGCGAAAAGCTTCTCCACTGGGAAGAAGAACGCGTCCTTTGGCTCGCCGCGCATCCCGAACCGCACGACGAGACCACCCGCGGAGATTACCAAGACCGCTTCCCAGCGCGCCTCGAGCAATGGCTGGACGAATGCCACGGTGCCTGCGTGTTGGCCCGGCCCGACATCAAGCAGCTCGTTGAAAGCGCATTGATGCATTTCGACGGGACCCGTTATCACCTCGGCGAGTTCGTCGTGATGCCCAATCACGTCCACGCGCTGGTGATGCCCCTCGCACCTTGGGCGTTGTCCGAGATCCTTCACACATGGAAGTCCTACACGGCGCATCAGATCAACCGCGTCCTCGGCCAGACCGGCTCATTTTGGCAAAAAGAGTCGTTCGACCACATCGTCCGCAGCGCGGCGGCACTCGACCATTTCACACGCTACATCCGCGAAAATCCGAAGAAAAAGTAGACGCGGCGTCCCGCCGCGTTGGGTTAAAAGAACCGCCAAAAAACGCGGCGGGACGCCGCGTCTAATTTAAATGCGCAGCCGGATA
>JANODO010000164.1:0-12847 GCA_031412735.1 Rariglobus sp.
CAAACCCGGCGAGGCCGCAACGGTCGTCAAAAAACTGCTCACCCGCGACCGCGTGGTCGCCCTGATCGGCGAGGTCACGTCGAGCCGCTCCCTCGAGGGCGCCGGCGTCGCCCAAGCCTTCAAAATCCCCATGCTCAGCCCGTCCGCCACCAACCCGGCGGTGACCGCCACCGGCGACTACATTTTTCGCGCCTGCTTCATCGATCCGTTTCAAGGCGTGGTTCTCGCCACCTTCGCCCGCGAAAAGCTCAACGTGAAACGCGCCGCCATGCTCACCTCGATTTCCTCGGCCTACAGCACCGGCTTGGGCGAGGTCTTCCGCGCCCGCTTTCCGACAAATGGCGCCACCATCGTCTCCGACCAGAAGTTCGCCGAGGGCGACAAGGACTTCAAAGCCCAGCTCACCGCCATCAAGGCCGCCCACCCCGAACTGATTTTTGTGCCCGCCTACTACACCGAGGCCGCGCTCATCGCCAAACAGGCCCGCGAACTTGGCATCACCGTTCCCTTGATCGGCGGCGACGGCTGGGAAGCACCCGAGCTGCTGGAGATCGCCGGCGACGCCTTCGAAGGCTGCTATTATTCAACCCATTATTCCGCCGATTCCACCGACGAAAAAGTCCAGGCCTTCGTCAAAAAATACCGCGCCCGTTTCTACAACCGCACGCCCGACGGCATGGCCGCCCTCGGTTACGACGCGGCCTACATCATGGTCGACGCCATCCGTCGCGCCGGCTCCACCGAACCCGCCAAACTCCGCGACGCCTTAGCCGCGACTCAAGGGTTCGAAGGCATCACCGGCCTCATCGCCATGGACAAAAACCGCAACGCCAGCAAACCCGCCGCCATCCTGACCATCAAAGACGGCAAGTTCGCCTACCTCGAAACCGTGGCGCCGTGATTTCAACAGGAGAAGTTACACAGAGGGCACGAGAGGAGGCACAGAGGTCACGGCGAGGATCGGAGAGGCGTCAGGATGGCTCGGTTGATCAGAATGCGCGGGAGGCGAGCATGAGGCCTTGTTCGAGGAGTGGGCCGAGGGAGAGCGCTGGGAAGAATGTGAGGGCGGTCTCGATAACGATGATCGTGGCGAGCAAACCTACGAAGAGCGGGCCGGTGGTCGGGAAAGTGCCGGGGGAAGGCGGGGCAATTTTTTTTGCGGCGAGTCCGCCGGCGATGGCGAGGACCGGGACAAGCACGGCGTAGCGGCCGACGAGCATGGCGAAGGCACCGAGGAGATTGTAGAAGTTGGAGTTGGCGGAGAGACTGCCGAAGGCGCTGCCGTTGTTGTTACCCATCGAGGCGAAGCCGTAGAAAATCTCGGTGAGACCGTGGGCGCCGGTGTGCGAGTTGGCGGCGCGTCCGGCCTCGGTGGCGACGCCGAGCGCGGTGAACGCGAGGACGACGGAGGCGGGGGCGAGGAGGGCGATCATCGCGAGGCGGATCTCGCGGGCCTCGATTTTTTTACCGAGGTATTCGGGCGTGCGGCCCACCATGAGGCCGGCGAGGAAGACGGTGATGATCGCGAAGAGGAGAATGCCGTAGAGACCCGAGCCGATGCCGCCGAAGACGACCTCGCCGAAGAGTATGTTGACGAGCGCGACGCCGCCGGAGCCGGGGGAGAGCGAGCCGTGCATGGCGTTGACGGAGCCGTTGGAGGCGGCGGTGGTGGCGGTGGACCAGAGAATGGAGTTGGTCACGCCGAGGCGGACTTCTTTGCCCTCAAGCGGCGTGGCTCCGGCGAAGACGGGGTTGGGCGTGTATTCAGACCACAAGGACACGCCGAGGCTGGCGCTGTAGAGCACGATCATGGTGGCGAAGAGCGCCCAGCCCTGGCGCGCGTTACCGGCCAAGCGGCCGAAGGTGAACGTGAGCGCGGCGGGTAGCGCGAGGATGGCGAGGAGTTGGAGGAAGTTGGAGAGCGGGGTGGGGTTTTCGAAGGGGTGGGCGGAGTTGACGCCGAAGAAACCGCCGCCGTTGGTGCCGAGCTGTTTGATGGCGATCTGCGACGCGGCGGGTCCGAGCGGGATGACCTGTTGCGCACCTTCGAGCGTGGTGGCGGTGGCGTAGGGTGAGAGGGTTTGCGGCGTGCCTTGCGACACGAGGATAACGGCGAGGACGAAGGCGAGCGGCACGAGCACATAGAGCACGGCGCGCGTGAGGTCGGACCAAGCGTTGCCTAGTGTCGAAGCGCTGCGTCGGGTGAGGCCGCGGATGAGGGCGAGGACGCCGGCGATGCCGGTGGCGGCGCTGAGGAAGTTGAGCACGCCGAGGCCGAGCATCTGCGTGAGGTAGCTCATCGTGGCCTCGCCGGAGTAGGCCTGCCAGTTGGTGTTGGTGGCGAAGCTGACGGCGGTGTTGAGCGCGAGCGGCCACGGGACGTTGGCCAGGCCGGCGGGGTTGAGCGGGAGGGCGGATTGCGCGAGCTGGAGACCGAAGACGAAGAGGAGGCCGATGGCGTCAAAGATGAGCAGGGCGGCGGCGTAGTGTTTCCAGGACATCTCGGCGTCGGGCTTGATGCCGGCGACGCGGTAAACGAGCCGCTCGACGGGGCCGAGCGAGCGTTGGAGTAAGTGGCGTTGCCCGGTGAAGACGCGCGCCATCCAGCCGCCGAGAAGCGGAGTGAGCGCGGTGAGAGTTCCGAGGAAGAGGGCGACGAGAAGCCAGTCGTGCGGTGTCATGAGGAAGTGCGCACCAGTATGCCGCACCCACCGTGACCTGCCTAATTAAGCCAAGACGCTAACGTATTAAAAAAGCATTAAGACGGGCCTTTGAGCCCTCATGGGCACTGGGAGTGAACACAGTGCCCGGTAGAGCCGAGTTCAGGAAGGATTTAGCCGGCTGGCGGCGGCGAGCCCGAGCAACGTGAGGTCGGGCACCACCTGCAGTTTTTGGCGCAGGCGGCTTTCGAGGAACGTGGCGTTGCCCCCCGTAATGAACAGGTGCGGCGCCGGTTCGCCCCGATCAACCAACTCGGCGAGCACGCCGTCGAGCAGTGCTTGGATAAGTCCCGGAAAGCCAACGACCGTGCCGATGCGCATGGCTTCGGCGGTGGATTTGCCGACCATGCCCTTGATTTCCATGGAATCGTCGAGCAACGGGAGCTGCGCGGTGCGTTCATGCAGGTAACGCCGGGTGACTTCGAGTCCCGGCGCAATGATGCCGCCCTCGTAGCCGCCTTTGCCCGTGACGATGTCGAAGGTGACCGCCGTCCCGGAGTCGATGACCACGGCGGGACTGCCGCCGAGTGCGTGCGCGGCGGCGGCGTTGGCGAGGCGGTCCTGGCCGATCTCGGCGGGCTTGGGGTAGGTGATGGGGATACCTAGCGCGCACTCATGGGTGAGTTGAAACACCGGGAGTTTCGAGGCGGCGGCGAGCACGTTACGCAGACGGCTGTTGATCGACGGAACGACGGAACAGAAGGCGATGCGTTCAACTCCAAACCGCGCATCGATAAGGTGGGGAAGACGTGCGGCCAGACCCTCCACCGGATCGTCGAGGGTGGCGGTTTTAACCTCGCCTTGTTGGGTCGTCACGCCGCGACCCACCACGCCGTAGTGGGTGTGGGTGTTGCCGATATCGATGCAAAGAAGAGCCATGAGGGGAAATGACCGATGTCCGATTAACAATGTCCAACGACCAATCTCCTATGGGCAAGCGCGGAGAGACGGGGCGGGGGACTTAGCGGGCGGGTTTCTCCAACGTGACCTCGCCGGCGCGGAAACGCTCGGTGCGATTCTTGTCGGTGCGCACCAGAAAACTACCCTCGTCGTCGATACCGAGAGCCGTGCCGGTGATGCGCAACGTGGGCGTGAGCACAGCCACGGGACGGTTGCGCAACACGTCGTAACGGTTCCACAAATCGGCGAAACTCGACGCATAGCTGCCATCGACAAAGCGGTCGTAGGCCTGCAACACCCGGCCGATCAAGGCGGCGGTGAATTTGTTCAAATCCAGCGGGTGACGGGTGTGCTCGGCGAGCGACACCGCGCGGTCGGCCAAGTCGGTCGGCCAGCCGCCGGCCGGGCTGTTGATGTTAAGCCCGAGGCCGAAGACGAGATCGCGGATCTGGTCGGCGTCCATGCGCGCCTCGGTCAGCATGCCGCCGGCTTTGCGCCCGTCGAAGAGGAGGTCGTTGGGCCATTTCAAGCCGGGGGCGGTGCGGCAGAAGTTGGCCACGAGCTCGCAGATGTTGGCGCCCATCCAGAGGGTAAACATCTGCATGCGGGCGGGCTCGAGGCGCGGACGGAAAGCGAAGCTGGCGTAGAGGTTGCCGTTGTCTTCGCTGTGCCAGACGCGGCCAAAGCGCCCGCGGCCCTTGGTCTGGCGTTGCGCGATGATCGCGAACGGCGCGGTCTTGCCGGCGGCGAGCTGGCGGGCGGCCTCGTCGTTGGTGCTGTCGATCTCGGTTAGTAGTTGCAGGGGAAAATCGCCCGCGTGGTCGCGGCGGTAGGTCTGCACCAGCGCGGCATTCAGCGAGGCGGGCCGGCCCGTGAGGCGGTAGCCGCGGGCGCGGATGGCTTCGAACGCGAAGCCCTGCTCGCGAAGTTTCTCCATGTATTGCCAGATCGCGACGCGGCTGATGCCGAGCTTCTTGGCGAGGGCGCTGCCGGAAACGAACGCAGGTTCGGCGGCGAGCAACTCGGCGAGGATGACCGTTTCGGGTGGGGCGGAGGGTGAAGAAGTTTTTTTCATGCGCGCCAATCGAGGCCGATGTCGACCCACACGCTTTGGTGGACGAGCGCGCCGGTGGAGACGAAGTCCAGGCCGAGGTCCGCGAAGCGCGGCAGACTTTTTAATGTGATGCCGCCGCTGGCCTCGGTGAAGGCGCGGCCGGCGATGAGTGTAACCGCTTTCTTAATACGAGCCGGCGTGAAGTTATCCAGGAGGATGACGTCGGCACCGGCCGCGATCACAGGGGGAATCTGCGTGAGTTCGTCAACCTCGACCTCGACGGGCAGGTCGGGCGCGGCTTTTTTCGCTCGGGCTACGGCTGTGCTTAGGTCGTCGGTGGAGCCGAGGAGGGCGAGGTGGTTGTCCTTCAGCATCACGCGGTCGAAGAGGCCGAGGCGGTGATTCCAGCCACCACCGCAGGCGACGGCGTATTTCTCCAGCATGCGCCAGCCGGGCGTGGTTTTGCGCGTATCGAGGAGGCGGGTGCGGCCCTCGCCCAGCGCATCGGCGTAAGTGCGGGTCTGGGTGGCGATGCCGGAGAGCCGCTGGATGAAATTGAGGATCACGCGCTCGGCGGTGAGCAAAGTGCGCGGGTCGCCGGAGAGCGTGGCGAGGATGTCGCCCTTTTTTAAAGAGCGGCCGTCGCGGGCGCGCAGTTGCGCGGAGGCGGTGCCGCCGTAGCACGACAGGATGAGTGCGATTAAGGGAAGTCCGCAGGCGGTAAGTGGCTCGCGGGCGACGATATCGGCAGAGCTTTGGCGGGGGGCGGTTGCGAGGGCGGCGGTCGAGCGGTCGCCAGTGACACGAGGTTTCACGCGAAGCCCGAGCCCGGTGAGATCTTCGTCGTGGGCCAGTTCGATGAGTTTGCGCAGCGAACCGAGGTCGAGATCGTCCCAGGATAGGCGTTTGAGCAAAGTGTCGGCGAGGGCGGGCATGGGAGAATGTCGAATGACGAATGAAGAATGGGCAAGGCCTCTTGCGGTGTGGGGCGCGGCGTTGCGGGCAGACAACTCTCGCAGAACGTGGGACGCTCACCCCCGACTTTTTGTGATCTGACCGGCGAGCGTGCCCGGCTTCGTAGGTTTGCGCATCGGAGCGACGACCACGTGCAAATCCTCGCACTTGATAGAAGGGCTGCCGGTTTAAAGCTCCGCCTTGGATGTCTTAAGCGTGCTTCGACGGCACAATCCTTAGCGGTGCGGCCGCCAAAAACATCGAAAAATACCCAAAAAACCCGCAAACTTACGAAGATTGCGGGTTTAAAGATTGGCTGCCCGACTAGGGATCGAACCTAGACTAAGCGAGTCAGAGTCGCTTGTGCTACCATTACACCATCGAGCAGTGAAAGTTATCGTGACAGATTAAGGGGAGGTGAACGACTGGTCTGCAACCCGAAGCTCAAAGAGCGAAGGCTGGAGCCGGCGATGGGATTCGAACCCGCAACCGCCTGTTTACAAAACAGGTGCTCTACCATTGAGCTACGCCGGCGTAGAGAACTTCCGACACGATGAAACAGTATTTAAAGAACGCCAGCATCTATCTAAACCCTTCGCCTACACGGAGGGCAAAGAAAATTTGGTGGTTCCCCCGGGACTCGAACCCGGAACCAATTGATTAAGAGTCAACTGCTCTACCATTGAGCTAGGAAACCAAAAAACGAAGGGTGACAAACTCAAAACGCGGCCAGTTTTGTCAACGGTCTTTTTGAATTTCCCCCCGATTTGTTGGAATCGCAGTCGAGCCCTCAGCGACGCGGCCAGCCTGCGAAAAAGAGGCGATTTTGGCATTTCGTCTTTGCGCAGTTTAAGTTTCACCTTGCCAACCCCGCGCGCACTCCCTGTTTTCTTCCGCTCCCTCCATGCAAAAGACCAAAAAGTCCGTCGCCAAGCGCTTCAAGCTCACCGCCACTGGTAAGCTTATGCGCCGCACGCCCGGTTTCCGTCACTTGCTGTCCGCGAAGAGCACGAAGCAAAAGCGTCGTGCCTCCAAGGACAAGCTCGTGGCTCCCGGCCACGCCAAGCCGCTTAAACGCTGCTTGCCGTTCGGCCTCTAAAAACCAGGCGACAACCACAACTGCCAGTCAGGTGATTCCTAACGAGACGACCTGACGGCCCAAAACACATATAAAACAACATGCCTCGTGCAACAAACTCACCCGCTTCCCGTAAGCGGCACAAGAAGGTCCTCAAATACGCCCGCGGTTACTTCGGCAACAAGTCGAAGCTGTTCCGTTACGCCAAAGACGCTGTCCAGCACGCCTGGCAGTATGCTTACGCCGCCCGCAAAAAGAAAAAGGGCGACCGTCGCAGCCTGTGGATCATCCGTCTGAACGCCGCCGTGCGTCTTCACGACCTGAGCTACAGCCGCTTCATCGAAGGCCTCCACGCCGCCAACATCAGCCTTGACCGTAAGGTTCTGTCTGACCTCGCGATCCGTGACGAAGTCGCCTTCACCGCTGTCGTTAACCAGGTCAAGGACGCGTTGAAGACCAAGGGCGCCGCTGCTGCTGCTGCGAAAGCCTAACTCTTATAAACGCGGGCCGCTTGGCCCGCCTCCGGTCAATGTCTTTTGGAGGACGGGTCCCGCATCGCGGGATACCGTCCTCTTTTTTTGCCCCGAACCACTTAAGCGCTGTTTTCAATAAATCAGCTCTTCGTTTCTTTGAGGTAGGCCGCCTGCTTGCAGGCGCGCCACGCAGCGCGAGCAAGCTCGCGGCCTACGCGAAGTTTTTCCTTTCTGCATACACCCAGGCGGCGCTACGGATTCCCGTTCCGTTTTTCGTGTCCTTTCGTGTGTTTCGTGGGCAACCCTCTTTTTTCTCTCATGCAAGACCAGCTCTCCGCCCTTCTCGCCAAAGCCGCCGCCGAATTCCCGGCCATCACCACGCGCCCCGACTTTGAGGCCGCCAAGGCCCGCTTCGTCGGCCCCAACGGCGAACTCACCGCGCTCATGAAGCAGATGGGCTCCGTCCCCAAGGAGCAGAAGCCCGTCGTAGGCAAACTCGTCAACGAGGCTAAGACCGCCTTGCAAGCCCACCTCGACGCCGCGCTCGCCCGCATCGAAGCCGCCGCGCTCGCCGCCCAACTCGGGCCCGCCGTCGATCCCACGCTCCCGTCCCCCGACCGCTCCCTCGGCACGCATCACCCGCTCACCCTCGTCCGGGAGGAGATGACCCGCATCCTTCGCAAAGTCGGTTTCACCGTCGTCGAAGGCCCCGAGGTCGAGACCGAGTATTACTGCTTCGATGCGCTCAACACCCCGTCCGACCACCCGGCCCGCGACGCCCAAGACACCTTCTACCTCCCCGAGTCCGCCCGCTTCGGCAACGTCTCAAAGAAAAACCCGAACGAGAAATACCTCCTCCGCACGCACACGTCCTCCGTGCAGATTCGCACCATGCTCAAGGGCGAGCCGCCCATCCGCATCGTTTCGCCGGGCCGCGTCTATCGTCGCGACACGACCGACGCCACGCACTCCGCCAACTTCCACCAGCTCGAGTGTCTCTACGTAGACAAAAACGTCACCGTCTGCGACCTCAAGGCGCTCCTTGATTACATCTTCGCTTCGCTCCTCGGCAAAGACACCAAGACCCGTTTCCGCCCGCATTATTTCGGCTACACCGAGCCTAGCTTCGAGGTGGATCTCAGCGCCACGCATCTCCCCAAGGTCAACAAACCGTGGATCGAAATCGGTGGCTGCGGCATGGTTGATCCGATTGTCTTTAAAGACGTCGGTTACGACCCCGAAGTCTGGAGCGGCTACGCCTTCGGCATGGGCCTCGAACGCCTCGCGATGCTCCTCTACGGCATCGATGACATCCGCTACTTCTACCAAAACGACGTCCGCTTCCTCCGCCAATTCGCCTAAATCTTTTTTGGCCCACGAAACACACGAAACGACACGAAATAAGAACCAAGTCGGCATGCCGTTATTTCCGACTTTCGTGTCTTTTTGTGTGTTTCGTGGGCAACTTCTGAATCTGATCCCTCCGATGAAAGTTTCCCTCTCCTGGCTCCAGTCCTACGTCGATCTCACCGGCATCACCGCCGATGATATTTCGCGCGCGATCACCTTCCTCGGCTTCGAGGTCGAGCAGGTCATCCGCACCGGCGCCCCCACGTTCAACAGCGTCGTCGTCGGCCACATCCTTACGCGCGACAAACACCCCAATGCCGACAAACTCTCCGTCTGCACCGTGGACGTCGGCTCCGCCCACGGTGGCATCCGCACCATCGTCTGCGGCGCGCCCAACTGCGACATCGGCAACCGCGTGCCCGTCGCGCTCCCCGGCGCCGTCCTTCCCGGTGACTTCGTCATCAAAGAAGCCAAGGTCCGCGGACAGCCCTCCTCCGGCATGATGTGCTCCGCCAAGGAACTTACCCTCGCCGAAGACGCGCAGGGCCTGCTCCTCCTCACCGGCGAACCGGCCGTCGGCACGCCGATCAACGACATCCTCCCCGCCGGCGACACGGTGTTCGACATCGAGATCACGCCCAACCGCCCCGACGCCTTGTCCCACCTCGGCGTCGCTCGCGAACTCGCCGCTTGGTTCAAGAAAGACCTCACCTATCCGACGGTCAGCTTCACGCCCGCCGCCATCACCGCCAACTCGCGCACCGACTTGCTCAAATCCGTCCGTGTCGATGCGCCTACCGACTGCCCGCTCTACACCGCCACCGTCGTCACCGGCGTCAAAGTCGGTCCGTCGCCCGATTGGATGCAGGCCCGCCTCACCGCTGTCGGCCTCCGCCCGATCAACAACGTGGTCGATATCGGCAACTACGTGATGCTCGAATACGGACAGCCCGTGCACGCCTTCGACGCCGGGAAACTCGCGCATCCCGAGATTGTGGTGATGCGAGCGCAACCCGGGGAGGAGGTCCTTACTCTCGACGGTAAAATTCGGACGCTAGATGCATCCACACTGATCATCACCGATGCGAAGAATGCCATCGCTATCGCTGGGATTATGGGTGGGGCCGACTCAGCTGTTTCTGCTGATACAACCAATCTCGTCTTGGAAGTCGCCTATTTCAAACGCCAGTCCGTGCGCGCCACCGTCAAGCGCCTTGGCCTCGGCTCCGACTCGTCCTACCGCTACGAACGGGGTGTTGATGTCCATTCGCTCGACGAGGCGGCTCACCGCTTCATCGACCTGATTCTCGCCCACGCCGGCGGTGTAGTCGCCGGACCGATACACCGCGCCGGCGCCGATATTCCGTGGGAGCGCGAGATCACCGTCACGCCCGCCTACATCAACGAAAAGCTCGGCTTCGAAATCCTCGCCGCCGACCAACGTGCCGCGCTCGAATCCCTGGAACTCGTGGTCGTTCGCGAAGAAGAAACCGAGAATCGCGGACCCGCCTGGACGTTCTCCGTGCCCAGCTGGCGCGACGACCTTGACCGACCCATCGACTTGGTCGAGGAAGTCGTGCGCCTCTACGGCGCCGAGAAAATCCCGTCGTCGGTCGTCAGTGCGCCCGGTCTGGTCGGCAACGACGATCCTATCGTGCTCTTTAACCGGGCCGTATCCTCCGCGCTCGTCGGCCAAGGTTTTAACGAGTGCGTCAACTACACGCTGCGTCCCGCCAAGGAACTCGCCGCCTGGGCCACGCCCGCCGCCATCGCCGACCTCGCGCTGGCCAACCCGTTCGTCGAAGACCAATCGCACCTGCGCAACAACCTCGTCTCCGGTCTGCTGGAGTCGCTGAAGCTCAACCAATCCCGCGGAGTCGCCGCCTCGCACTTTTTCGAGACCGGCCGCGTTTTCATCGAGCGCAACGGATCGCTCTCCGAGTGCGTCGCCGCCGCCTTCATCATCGCCGAGGACACAGGCGAACGCAGCTGGCGCACGCGCGAAGCCGCCGATTTCTACACCGCGAAACGCCACACCGCCACCGTCGCGTCTTTTGCCGGGATCGAGCTGGAACGCCAGCCCACGACCCTCGTCGCCGCGCCCGCGCTCGGCTGGCAGGAAGGTCACGCGGCCACCGCCGGCAACATCCAGCACGGTTGGACCTCGACCTTCGGCCTCGTGAGCCTCGCGCACCTCAAGTCGCTCGGCATCACCGGCAAAGTTTACGCCGGGTTCTTCGCGATCGTGTCGGAGAAAGTCACCGCCGCCGCCGACCGCCGCAGCTACAAGCCCTTCGGCTTGCAACCTGCCGCGCTCCGCGACCTCGCGCTGGTCGTGCCTGAAACCACGTCGTCCGCAGAAGTCCAGAAGGCTCTCGCCAAAACTGCCCGCGCCGCTGTGGGAACCTCCTTCGCTCTGGAGGCCGTGAACGTCTTCGACGTTTACAAAGGCAAGGGCCTGCCCGAAGGCACCAAGAGCCTCGCCTACAGTCTAGTCTTCCGCGCCCCTGATCGCACGCTGACGGACGACGAAGTTAACGCGGTCTTCACCAAGATCCAGGACGAGCTGGTGAAAGCGACGGGCTATCAGATCCGGAAATAATTCCGAAAGGTAGGAGCCCGTTTACGGGCGCTAGAGTTTGGCCCGTGACTAGAGGTCGCCCGTTGAGCGCGAAAGAAGTGTTTTGGGATGGTGCATTTTTCGCTGGCTTTTTATCTAGTTATAAGACTATATGTCAAGCATGGGTTATCCAACCAAAGTTCAGCTCATCGAGCGCAAAGACAGCCAGCAGTTCTACATCAACTTTCCCGCGCCCATCGCCCAGGCGATGGAGTTTTCCAAGGGCGAACTCGTCGAGTGGACTGTCGTGGACAAACAACACCTCATCCTCTCGCGCACCGTCGTGCCGCCCGACCCGGTGGACGTAAAAAAAAAGCTCCGCCCCAATTGATGTCACGGCTGCACGGCTTGCTCATCAGCGCCACCGCCGCGGCCACCTCGACTCCTGCGTGCGCGCGCCGGCTCTACGGGCATATGCTCGCCACGCTTCTCTCGCCGTGCCGGGGCACTCTGACCAACCTCATCTGCCTTTGCGGACGCGCCCACCGCGACTGGAGCGCCGACTACCGGCTGTATTCACAAGAGCGCGTCGAGCCGCAGTTGCTGTTTCGGCACTCCCTGCTCGAAGTCCACTCGCATCTGCCGCCCGAAGTCGCGCTGGTGGCCGCCATCGACGACACCCTCGTGCGCAAGAGCGGGCCGAAGATCGATGGAGTGGGCTGGAAACGCGATCCCCTTGGCCCCGCTTTTCAAACCAACCTGGTGCGCGGCCAGCGCTTCGTGCAACTGAGTGCCGCCTGGCCCGGCCCCGACGGACAAGCGCGCTTGATCCCCGTTGACTTCGCCCACGCTCCCACCCCGCCCAAACCCGGCAAACGCGCCTCCATCGCCGAGTGCGACCTGTATAAGGAAAAGCAAAAACAACAGCGCCTCAACGCCGTGGCCCTCGAACGTATCAAACATTTGCGCCAGACCCTGCCGGCCTCGCGCCGACTCGTCGTCGCGGGTGACGGCAGCTACACCAACGCCGACATCCTCAAGGGCCTGCCGGAAAACACCGTCTACATCGGCCGGATACGCAAAGACGCCGTGCTGCACTCCCTGCCCGGGCCGCCTCCCGCCACCGGCCGCCGACCCAGCTATGGCGAGCAGGTCCAAACCCCGGAACAACTGCGCACCGACGACACCGTGCCTTGGCAAACCATCGAGGCCTTCGCGGCCGGAAAACGCCACGGCTTCAAAGTGAAGACGCTCGCCCCGCCGCTGCTCTGGCGCAAAAGCGGCGCGAAGTGTCCCCAGCGCGTGATCGTCATCGCTCCCGTCGGCTACCGCCTTCGCAAAGGCTCGCGATTATTGTATCGGCAGCCGGCTTTTCTGATCTGCACCGATCCGGACAAGCCGCTGGAGGAAGTGCTCCAGGAATACCTGTGGCGCTGGGGAATTGAGGTGAACTTTCGCGACGAGAAGACGCTGCTCGGCACCGGCGAAGCGCAAGTGCGCGATGCAAGGTCCAACCGCAACCAGCCGGCCGTGACGGTCGCCGCTTATGCATTCTTATGGGTCGCCGTGCTCAAGATGAAGGCCCAAGGACACGCGCCCCCGCAGTTGCAGCCACCAAAATGGCGCACGGCCGGCCGCGACGGTGCCGCGCCGAGCACCTCAACGGCCGACCTCTTGCGGGCGCTGCGCTGCGAGTTATGGGCCGACCAGCTCAGCGCGCCCAGTTTCTCCGACTTCGCGACACCACCGTCGTGTGAC
>JANODO010000165.1:0-38591 GCA_031412735.1 Rariglobus sp.
TCGCGCTCCGAACCGCGCCTGCAAGCAGGCGGCCTACCTTCTGGAATCAGAGTCCCTCGGTCGTATACCAGTAGGGGGACTTGTCTTTGATCCAAAGGCTCTTCGGGATCATGCCGTGCATGCCGAGGTTTCCGTTGACAATCACGGTGTTGCGGTAGCTCACGGCGACGGATGACAGGGAGTAGGCCTCGAACGGGGTAAGACCCTTGTTCTCGACGAGCCAGTCGTTGGTTTCCTGCATCGCCATCTTCATGGCGAGGTCGAGGTCTTGGTTCATGCCCATGACGATGTAGTGCGTGGGCGTCTCGAAGTAGGGGGTTTTTAGTTTCTTGTTTTTGTGGACGATGAACTGCTGGACGGTCGTCACGCAGGTCTCGATGGCGGGACCGGTGATCTCGCCGTCGCCTTGGGCGGCGTGGGCGTCACCGGTGAAGTAGAAGGCACCCTTGACGTGAACGGGGACAAACATGCGGGCTCCGGCAGTGAGGTCGCGGAGGTCGATGTTGCCACCGAAATTGCCGGGAGCACGGGAGCCGACGCGGTTGGCCTGGGCCTTGGAGGGAGCCACGCCCATCACGCCCATGAACGGTTCGAGGGGGACTTTGATGTCGTCGTTAAAATTGGCCCAACCTTTGGAATAATCGTAGGTGTAGATCTTCTGCTCGCGCTTGGTGAGCAGCTCGGGGAGGCCGCCGCTGCCGGGACCGGCGCCGTTGTTGCCGTAGGGCACGCGGAGCTGGTTGTCCCAGATACGGATTTCGAGCACGTCGCCGGGTTCGGCTTCTTCGATGTAGATCGGGCCGGTCAGCATGTGGCCGCCGGTGCCGGCGGGGAGGCCGGAGGGCTGCACCTGAAGGCGCGCGGCGATCATTTCCTTCACGACCGGGTGGTCGAGGGGGATGTCCAGCTTCTTGAGGAACTCCTGGTAGGTCTCGTCACGCATGCCGCCCATGCTGATGGTGTCGATCTTGGCGATGTCGCCGGATTTGAGGCGGTAAACCGGCGGGGTGTCGGAACCGAGCCAGCCCCACGCAAGGTTTTCGGGTGTGGAGCGGATGTGGTGGTCGATCCGGGGCGGCTGGATCTTGGACGGCGACCAGTTTTCGAGGCGGGAGGGCGTTTGAGCCTGTAGGCCGGGAACGGATACTGCCAGGATGGAGAGGACAGCGGAGGCGAGGAGTGCTGAATGCGGGCGCATGTTTGTTTACGAGTGCGATTAAGGGTTGATCGGATGTTCGGGAAAATGAGGTCAGTAAGTAACGACGTCGGCCGGGAGGGCGGGCGTGTGCTTGGGCAGCACAATGGCCTTGGTCGCCTGCTCGAAGTCGTAACCGTAGGCGAGCAGCTTGGGCTCGCTCCAGGCGGGGCCGAAGAAGCTGATCGTGACGGGCAAGCCCTCTTTGGTCATGCCGGCGGGCACGATCAGATCGGGGAAGCCGGTGAGGTTGGCCATGCCGGAGGGGGAGCCCGGTGCCATGTAGCCGGCGGGCAGCACGATGGGCTGAGCAGGCACCGAGTTGGTGGGGTAGACGAGGGCGTCGAGCTTATGCTTGGCAAGCACACCGGAGATGGTGGCGCGTGCGAGGGCGAGGCCTTGGTCGCGAGCGGCGAGGAAGACGGGATCGGTGAGCGCGGGTAGATTTTCCGCCTGCCAGGTCAACCCGAAGGCTCTTTCGGGTGAGCGGTATTTCGTCGCGGGATCGTTGGAGAGGCGCACGATATCGGCGAAGCTCTTGGGGTAACCAGGCTTGGTGGTCTTCAGGTAGTCGGTGATCTGCGACTTGAACTCGGCCCCCATCACGGCCCAGAGAAGCGAGGCGCGCGATTGCATGAAGTAGGTGGGAAGCGGAACGGGGTCGATCACCTCGGCTCCGAGTTTTTTCAGGGTCGCGATCGACTCCTCCATGACGCGGTCAACCTCGGGGTTCACACCGAAGAAGTCGCGAGCGACGCCGATGCGGGCGCCTTTGAGCGAACCGGTTTTAAGGACTGCGGAGTAATCCTTGAGGAGGTGTTTCTTCGACGGCTTGGTGGCGGCGTCGGCTTTGTCCACGCCAGTCATCACGTTGAGCGAGATGGCTACATCATAAACCGAGCGGGCCATGGGTCCGGCGGTGTCGAGCGATAGCGCCAGCGGGATGATGCCGTCGCGGGACAGCAGGCCGATGGTGGGCTTGAGGCCGGCGAGGCCGTTGACCGAGGACGGGCCGCGGACGGAGCCACCGGTGTCGGTGCCGATGCCAAACGGACTGAAGGCGGCCGCCACGGCGGCACCCGTGCCGCCCGACGAACCGGCGGGGCCGCGCGTGAGGTCGTGCGGGTTGCGAGTCTGTCCGCCCGCCGAAGAAAAGCCGTTGGGCGCGCGGCCCTTCACGATGATCGCCGGGTCGGTGGCACCACCAGTGGAGCCGCCGCCGCCGGCCCATTCGGAAAGATTGGTCTTGGCTAGGATGATGGCGCCGCCATCACGGAGCTTTTTGGTGATGTAAGCATCGTCGGGCGGGATGGAGCCTTCCAGGAGCTGCGAGCCGCCCGTGGTGGGCAAGTCGAAGGTATCGACGTTGTCCTTGAGGAGGATCGGCACGCCGTGGAAGGGACCGCGGACTTTGCCGGCCTTGCGCTCGGCATCGAGGGCCTTGGCCTCGGCGAGAGCCTTGGGGTTGAGCGTGATGATCGAGTCGAGGGTCGGGCCCTGCTGATCGTAGGCGGCGATGCGGGCGAGGTAAGCTGCGGTGACCTTTTCGGAGGTGAGGCCCTTGGTGTAGGCGGCCTGGAGGTCGGCGATGGTGGCCTTGGTGATGTCGAGTTCGGCGGCGTTGAGGGCGGCGGAAATCGCGGAGAAAAGGGTGGCGGCGAGGAGAGGGCGGAAGTGCATGGAATCGGGAGGGTGGGAGGTTGGGAAAAAGAATAAGGCCGAGCGTGATGCTCGGCCTTCACTGGAGGCGGATTAGTAAGTGATCACGTCGGTCGGAAGCGCCGGAGTGGTCTTGGGCAAGACGCGGGCTTTGGTGGCCTGCTCGTAGTCGTAGGCGTAGGCGAGCAAGGCGGGCTCGGTCCAAGCGCGACCGAAGAACGACACGGTCACGGGGAGACCGTCCTTGGTCATGCCGGCGGGAACGATCACGTCAGGCCAGCCGGTGAAGTTGGCGAAGCTGGTGGGTGAGTCGGGCATCGGAGGAGCCGGGTCGGGCGGGATGATCGGGGAGGCCGGGCGGACGGAGGTCGGGTAGATGACCGCGTCGAGCTGGTGCTTGGCGAACAGAGCCTCGAACGTCGCGCGAACAGCGGGGAGAATCTCGTTCTTCGTCGCGAGGTAGACCGGGTCGGTGAGGTCAAACGAGATGGTGGACGGCTGGCCCCATTTCAGGCCGACGGCTTTGCCCGGGGAACGGTATTTGGTGGCGGGATCGTTGGAGAGGGCGACGACCTCGTCGAAGCTCTTGGGGAAGCCGGGCTTGGTGGTCTTCAGGTAGGTCGTGAGGTCGGCTTTGAACTCGGCGCGAACGACGACGTTGTAGATGTCCTGGCGGGCGCGGCGGAGGTATTCGGGAACGCTGATGGGGTCGATGATAACGGCTCCGAGGCTTTCGAGGGTCTTGATGGTTTCGCCAATGATACGGTCGACCTCGGAATCTTGGCCGAGGAAGTCGCGGGCGACGCCGATACGGGCGCCCTTGAGCGAGCCACGTTTCAAGAACTGGGTGTAGTCGGTGTGGTAGTGACCGCCGCTCGGGAAGGTGGCGGCGTCGGCGGGATCGATGCCGGTCATGCTGCCGAGCATCGCGGCAACGTCATACACGGTGCGGGCCATGGGTCCGGCGGTGTCGTAGGAAAGGCCGAGCGGGATCACGCCATCGCGGGACATAAGACCACGCGTGGGCTTGAGGCCAGCGATGCCGTTGGCGGAGGAAGGACCGCGGATCGAGCCACCGGTGTCGGTGCCGATACCGAGGTGGCCGAAGCTGGCGGCAACGGCGGCACCGGTGCCGCCGGAGGAACCGGACGGACCCTTGGTGAGATCGTGCGGATTGAGGGTCTGGCCGCCGGCGGAAGAGAAGCCGTTGGGCACGCGACCGGCCTTGGCGATATCGGCGGGAGCGCCGCTGGTGCTGCCACCGGAGCCGGCCCACTCGGAGAGGTTAACCTTGGCGATGATGATCGCGCCGGCGTCACGCAGTTTCTTGGTGATGAAGGCGTCATCGGGTGCAATAGAACCCTCGAGAAGTTGGGAGCCACCGGTGGTGGGCAGGTCGTAGGTGTCCACGTTGTCCTTAAGAAGAACCGGGATGCCATGCATGGGGGAGCGAGGACCCTTGGCCTTCAGTTCGGCATCGAGGGCCTTGGCCTCAGCGAGGGCCTTCGGGTTCAACGTGATGATGGCGTTGATGGTCGGACCTTTTTTATCGTAGGCCTCGACGCGTGCGAGGTAGGCGGCGACGACCTTTTCGGAGGTCAGGCCCTTTGCGTAGGCAGCCTGGATTTCGGCGACCGTGGCGGTGTTGATGTCGAGTTGAGCGGCGGGCAGCCACGTGGCTGCCCCGCAGCTCAGGGCGAGTGAAGTGAGGAGGAATGAACGCATGGTAAAACGATGGGAATCGGCTGGTGATAGGCTCACGCGGAGGGTGGGCTTCTCGGCCGACAGAGTTATCGTGATAGCAGTCGATATGCCTCGGGATGTGCTTCGGGTGGATACCGGCGTGACTAGAATCGAATTCAATCCGGGGTCCGATGGCTTCGGATTTAATTCAACTTGGGGGAGGTGGGCCGCTGGTTGAATATAAACGACGTGGCCACCCGCTGTGCGTGGGGCCGGTTCGGAGCGCGAGCAAGCTCGCGGCCTACGAAGACGGTTTGCTATCAAACAGCGGTTATAGCGTCGGTGTCTTCAGGTGGAACTCAGTGGAGTCCTGGTAGGCTTTGGCGATCGTGAGCAAGGCGGCTTCGCCAAACGGGCGGGCGAGAAACGTGATGCTGGTGGGCGCACCGTTGGCGGCGAAGCCGTTGGGCAACGCGATGGCGGGGTAACACGCGAGGTTGGCCATCTGGTTGTGCTGTTGGGTGAAGTTTTGCTTCGGCGTGGGCGCTCCGGGCGGCGTGGGTGGATCGATGCGTCCGCTGGAATAGGGCGCGACATAAACATCCACGCCGGCCGTGGCGGCGGCGAGCTGGCTCATCATCATCGAGCGGAACCGCTGGGATTGCAGATACTCGACCGCCGGGATGTAACGCGCGGCGCGGAGACGCGGGCCGCGGGTTTTTACGGTGAGTAGTTTATCGCGGCCGGAGCGCAGCAGGTCGTCAAAAAAGACGGCCGATTCCACGCTGATCGACAACACGTCGAGTTGCGGGATGTCGGGCAACGTCAGCGGGATGAGTTCGACGCCCATGCCGCGCAACGTGGCGAGGGTGGCGGCGTCGTTTTTGATCCACTCGGGATTGCGGTCGGTGTCGCTGAAAGCCTGCGGGAGATAGCCGACGCGGAGTTTTTTGAAATCGCGGCGGGCATCCCACTTGAACGGGATCGGCGACATGCCGAGGTCGATGCCGTCGGGGCGGGCGATCACGCTCATGACGAGCGCGCAATCCTCGACCCGGCGGCACATGGGGCCGAGGCGGTCCTGGGTCCAGGAGAGCGCCATCACGCTGTAGCGACTGACTCGGCCGAACGTCGGGCGCAGCCCGGTGACGCCGCAGCGGGCGGACGGGCCGAGGATGGACCCGCCGGTTTCCGTGCCGATGGCAAACGGCACACACCCGCCGCCGACCGCCGAGCCGGGGCCGGCGGAGGAGCCGCTCGCGCCGACCTCAAGGTTCCAAGGGTTGTTGGTGCGGCCACCGAACCAGACGTCGCCGCCGGCGAGTTCGCCGGTGGTGAGCTTGGCGATGAGCACCGCGCCCGCTTCCGCCAGCAGCGTCACGACCGTGGCATCCTCGTCGATGACCTGGTCCTTGTAGGCACCGGAGCCCCAGGTGGTCTTGTAGCCTTTGACGGCGATGATGTCCTTGGCGCCCCACGGCATGCCGTGAAGCGGGCCTTTATAGTTGCCGGCCGCGATTTCCGAGTCGGCCTGCTTGGCTTGGGCAATCGCCAACTCGTCGAGGAAAGTGACGACGCAGTTGAGCTTGGGGTTGAGCCGGCGGAGGCGCGCGAGAAACATTCGCGTGAGCGCCTCCGAGGTGGCGGCGCGGGTTTTGAGGAGCTGCGCGAGATCGGCGACCGACCAGAAGGCGACGTCTTCGAGGTTAGCGGGGACGGCGCGTTTGGCGGGCTTGCTGAAGCGCAGCGGGGCGGGTTTGGAATCCACCTCCATGCCGGCGACGATGGGGCTGAAGTAAAACGGAGGTGCGACGTCGTTGGGGATCTTGACGGTGTGCAGTGCCTGATAGCGCGCCGTGTTTTGATTCAGCGAATCGACGATGCCGGCGCACTCCTCCTCGGTGAAGACGAGGCCGGCGAGGGTGGCGGCTTCCTTGAGCAAGGCCGGGGAAACCGTGGACACGCCGGCTGCATCCATTTTGGCCAAGAGCACGCCGGGAAGGAGCGTGGCACCTACGCCGAGACCGGTTAACGTGCTGAGAAAGTGACGGCGGGAGGCGATGGGCGTGGTGGGCATGCGGAAATGAAGCGACCGGGAACAGAGCGAGATTTGCGCGCCAAGGAGCCGCTTACATGCCACGGGGCCCCGGAGGTGATCACCTTGAACGATTCGATATCGACGGACCGCTCTGCATAAAAAAATGCAAGCGGTGCGCGCTCACATCCCGCCGCCGTCGTGGAACGTGTCGGCACCGCTGACTGCGCGGTAATAGCGGAGGTAGTGCTCGACGATGACCGGAGCGGTGAAGTGGGTCTCGGCGCGGCGGCGGGCGGCGGCGCCGAGGCGGGCCCGCGTGACCGGATCGAGGATGAGCGCGACCAGCGCGCCCACCAAACCGGTGACATCGCCCGCCTTCACCAACAGTCCGGTCTCACCGTCGAGCGTGACTTCGGGAATACCGCCGACGCGGGTCGATACGCTCGGGCAACCGAACGCCATGGCTTCGAGAATACCGAGACAGAAGCTTTCGCTCTCTGAAGTGAAAAAACCGAGGTCGGCCGCCTGGAGGTAATCTTCGATGGCGGTCACATTTTCGCGCACGATGATGCGGTCACGGATACCGAGGCGGGCGATTTCTTCTGAGAAGGCGTTAAAGTCACCGCCGGCGAGCACCAGGAGTTTGCAGGGTGCGTGTGACTGCACGCGGGCGAAGGCCTCCAGCAAAGTGTCGAAGCGTTTTACTGGGCGGAGATTCGACGAATGGAAGAGCAACACCTCGTCATCGGTAATGCCGAGCTCGCGGCGGACGTCCGCGCGGGAGCGGGTCGGTGTCTGCGGAGTGAAGAAATTATGGATGACCTCGATGGGACGTTTGACGGTGATCAGGCGCTGCGTTTCA
The DNA here is from genome assembly GCA_031412735.1 of Rariglobus sp. GTDB lineage: Bacteria > Verrucomicrobiota > Verrucomicrobiia > Opitutales > Opitutaceae > Rariglobus. Next base: position 7,438 of record JANODO010000165.1, read on the forward strand.
GCGCGAAGAAATTCCGACACGGCGGTGATTCCATCGGCGGCGTCGAGGGCGTGGCGGATCGCCGGACCGTAGCCGGGGTCGCGTCCGAGCAGGGTGGTATCGGTGCCATGCAAGGTGGTGATGACCTTGGGGCGCCGGTGCGCCGGGAGCATGTCGCGCGCGAGCAAGGCGGCAGTGGCGTGGGGCACGGCGTAGTGCGCGTGAATAATATCGAGGCCGAAATCGCGGGAGGTCTCGGCGAGTTTGACCGAGAGGGGCAACGTGTAATCGGGATACTTGAAGAGACCGTAGGTGTTGATTTCGACCGGGTGAAAAAACAGGCGTGGCGAGCCAGTCGGCAAACGAAACGGACGGTCGTAGCTGACGAAGTGGATTTCGTGTCCGCGCGCCGCGAGTTCCAGTCCGAGGCTGGTGGCGAGGATGCCGCTGCCGCCGACGCTGGGGTAGCAGGTGATGCCGATTTTGAGCGGACGGTCGGGCGGCATGGTTAAGCGAGGGAGGGACGACCTCCGTGTCGTCCGGTTCGAACGGACCGCACGGAGGCGGTCCCTCCCTCAGAATTACGGATGATCGATCTCATCAGAAGTGTCTTGCCGAGCGCGAGAGCGGGGCGAGCGAGGCGAAGACCAGCGGGTCGTTGGGGTAGAGCGCGATGGCGGCGGCGACTCCGCAGCGGGCACCGTTGACGTGGGCGCGGGCGAGTTGGAGCGCGGGGTAGTCGCGGGTCTTCAGCTGCGACGCGTGAGCCCGCATTGCTGAGGTCCACGCAGTCAGGACGGCGGGAGCGGATACATCGATCAATACGGGCGCGAGGTCGCGGGGCTCGGCATCGGTGGAGAGTGCGTAGTAGAGAAGTTGATCGCAGGCGTGGGCGGTGTCGGCTTTGAGTTCGGCGAGACCACCGTAGCGCGCGAGGCGGGCGGCATCGCGCACGAGACGGCCGAGGCGGTAGTGGTCGGGATGCTGGTTTTCGACGAGGCTGGGCGCGAGGAGGATGCCGGGGCGATGACGGCGAATGAGACGGGCCAACGTGAGCGCGTGGGCGGTGCGGATTTCCAAGCGGGCATCGCCGTCGAGTTCGATGAATTCGAGGGTCGCTCCGAGGAGTGCGGCGGCGCGTTCGGCCTCGGCGGTTCGTTCGGCGGGCGTGCCGTGGGTGCCGGCTTCGCCGCGCGAGCAGACGATGCAATGCACGGGGCGACCGGCGGCGGTTTCGAGGGCGATGACGCCGCCGACTCCGAATTCGAGGTCGTCGGGGTGGGCGCCGAAGGCGAGGAGCGGGGTGAGGTCAGGCATCGGTGTAGGCTTCATCGGAGCGATCAATCGGATCGCGGGCAACGAACGTGATTTCGGGGGCGTCGGCGGGGTTCAGGTAGGCTTGTTCGCCCGCCCCGGCGATGTAGTGGGTGCAATGAATCACCGACTGCATCCAGCGGAGACGGCTGTCGCGCGAAGGGCTGATTTGCGCGGCGGTGTAGGGCGTTTCGGGAAGCGTGATAAACGAGTTGCCGCCTTCGTGGAGTTGGAGCGAGCCGGTTGCGGAGCGACGGGCTCGCACAAGTTCGCCGTCGTAGGGCACATCGACAAAACAATCGTCGATGGCACAGGCGGCGGTGCGAAATGCGGGGTCGCCGGAGCGGACAACGCGGATGCCGTCGAGGAGGCCCATGGCGCGATAGAGCTCTAGGCAGAAATCGGCGACCGTTTCGGCGGAGGTGGGAATTGTTTTGAAGGCGGCGACCCAGCGCGGATCGACGTAGGCGGGGAGTTGGCGGGCGGTCTGCTCGCGCCAGCCGGGAGAGATTTTTTTGGCGTAGAGAGGCGAGAACTTGCGCTGGGTTTTGTTGGCGAAGGCGAAGTTGAGCGTGAGCGGGGTATCGGCTTTCCGGTGACGCAACGTGGTCTGGGTTTCGCGGGGGTCGTGGTCGCTGTCGTGGTAGAAGAAGACGATCTCGCCGCCGAGTTTGGCTTGGAGGCGGCGGGCGGTGACGAATTTGGCGTAGAGAAACCGGCGCGGGAAGAAGCCGCAGGGTTGTTGTCCGAAACAGATGACGGGCGTGCTGCTCATCTCAGGAATGGATTGAGGGAGGGACGAGCTCCGTCTCGTCCGGCTCGGTGGCGGTGCAGGGAAAACGCAATCAACGGCACGGACCACACGGAGGTGGTCCCTCCCTCGGAGAGATGTTGTCGGGCTGAAGTCATTAAATGGGGCGCACGGAGGCGGGGCGGAAGAGCTGGATCAGCACGCTGAAAAGCATGCAGGCGGCGCAGCCGATGAGGTTATACCACAGGTAGGAAATCGAGAGCGTGTTGTAGAGCACGATGACGAGTGTCTGCGCGGCCAGCGCCGCCCAGAATACCGCCGTGCCGCCCACCCATTTTAGGAAGAAGGCGACGAGAAAGAGGCCGAGCACGACTCCGTAGAAGAGCGAGCCAATGATGTTGATGGCTTCGATCAGGTTTTCCGAAAAGCCGGCGAAGAGCGCGAAGGCGATGGCGACGAGACCCCAAATGGCGGTGAACCACTTGGCGACGCGCACGTTTCTGGTTTCGTCGTGCGCAGTGAGCGGCCGGAACTGACGCCAGAGGTCCATCGTGGAGGTCGTGCCGAGCGCGTTGAGCTCGCCAGCCTTTGAGCCGAGGGCGGCGGCGATCATGACCGCGATGAGCAGGCCGATGGCACCGCGAGGAAGTTGCGCGAGGATGAAGCCGATGAAGACGTAGTCGGAGTCTTTCGTTTTGGCGCGGGGATCGGCGGCGGTGAGCGCGGTCTTGGCTTCGCGGCGCACGGCGTCGGTGGCGGCGTGGGCGGCGACCAAGTCGGCGCGGGTGACCTGTTCGGCGGCGGAATCAGCGTGTTCGCGGGCATCGAGCCAGGCGGTGAGTTTTTCCTGTTTCGCGGCGTGGAGCGCGGTGTGTTTGGCTTCCAAGGCGCGGAACGTGGCACCGTCCGGGCCGGCGGAGTAGCGCGCCCATTCAACCTGGTTGTAGAAAATCGGGGCGGGTTGGAATTGGTAGAAAACGAAGACCAGCGCGCCGAGGAGGAGGATGAAAAACTGCATCGGGATTTTAAGGAGCGCGTTGAACATCAAACCGAGCCGGCTTTCGCGCAGCGAGGCTCCGCCGATGTAGCGCTGCACCTGCGATTGATCGGTGCCGAAGTAGGAGAGCGACAGGAAGAGCCCGCCGAAGAGCCCCGACCAGAGCGTGTAGCGTTTGCTCGGGTCGAGGGAGAAATCGACGGCTTCGAGTTTGCCCAACGCGCCGGCGACGTGGGCGGCTCCGTTGAAGCCGAGTCCGTCGGGCAGGCGAAAGAGCAGGATGACAAACGCCGTGACCATGCCGCCGAAGATGACGCCCATCTGCCATTTCTGGGTGAGGCTCACGGCGACGCTGCCGCCTGTCACGGTGTAAACAATCACGAGTAAACCGGTGCAGATGATGGTGAGGTCGAGTCGCCAGCCGAGGACGGTCGCGAGGATGATGGCGGGGGCGTAGATGGTGACGCCGGCGGCGAGCCCGCGTTGCATCAAAAACAAACTAGCGCCAAGCAGGCGGGTTTTGGCGTCGAAGCGTTTGCCGAGAAATTCGTAGGCGGTGTAGACGCCGAGACGGCGGTAGATGGGCAAAAAGACCACGCAGATGATGATGAGTGCGAGCGGGAGTCCGAAGTAGTTTTGGACAAAACCGATGCCGCTTTCGAAGCCCTGGCCGGGGATGGAGAGGAAGGTGATGGCGCTGGCCTGGGTGGCCATCACGGAGATACCGATCGTGCCCCAGCGGGCGGTTTGGTCGCCCTTCAGGTAGGTGTCGAGTTGGTTGGTGTGACGCGTGCGCCACGCTCCGTAGCCGGCGATGCCGAGCATGGTCACGAGGAGCACAATCCAATCGAGGGCGTTCATGCGAAGACACGCGAGAACCACGTGAGCGCGACGATCCCGAGAACGAAGGCGGCGAACACGAAGATGTAAACCCCGCGCCAGGTGCGAAAGCCGGGCACGCCGGGCGAGTCGTCAGGCGACGGGCGTGCGGCGGGCGGCGGCGTTGCCTTGGGTGGGGCCACGTTCATGGGGCGAGTGGAGCGACCGGTGCCAGCGAAACGAGGTTGGCGAAGAGCCGGTAAGCTCCGGGAACGCCGGCGGGAAGTTGACGAAAAAACGCGAGGGACGCGTAAACGAAGTGACCCTGGCCGTGGCGGGCGACGAGCACGCTGCCGTTGAGCGGTTTCTCGCCGGGGTCGTTCATGGCGAGGAGTGGAACGAATCGCGCCTCGTCCCACTTGCTGGGGAAATACGCACCGCGCTCCTGGACCCAGCCGTCAAAATCGGCGGGACCGAGACGGTTCGGCGTCGTCAGGGCGGGATGGTCAGGCGCGAGAAAGGTGACGGCTGCGCGTTCGTCGGTGACACGGAAGTCGGGCGCGGGTCCGGCGATGGAGAGGGCGTAAGGCGCGAGGGTCTCGGCCTTGAGGTTGTTGGGGCGGTTGTATTGGGCGATGACCGTGCCGCCGGCTTCGGCGTAGGCGAAGAGCCCGGGGAGGGCGGCGGCGAGGCCGGTGCGTTCATTGAAGGCGCGCACGCCGATCACGACGGCGTCGAGGCCCTGAAGTTTTTGGGGCGTGAGGTCCGCATCGGTCAGCGAGGTGACGGTGTAGCCCATCTGCTGGAGCGCCTCGACGGTGTTGTCGCCGGCACCGGGCAGGTAGCCGACGCGTTGGCCGCGGGTGGCGAGTTCGAGGGAAACGGTGCGCAGGCGGGCGGCTGGCTGGAGCAGGAGAACGGGCAGATGCGGGTAGCGGATGGCGAAACGTTGGTGGTCAAAGGTCGCGCCGCCCAAGTCGGCGACGGCGCGGACGAAGGCGGACGCGGCGCGAGGCGGTGCGGTGAGCGTGAAAGTGAGCTGGGTTTTTTCGCCGGCGGTTTTGAGTTGGAATGATTCCTTGGCGGGGGCGACTGACCACTCGGCGGGCACATCGAGGCGGAGCGTGCCGGCGGTGTTGGCGCGGGCGGCGGTGACCTCGACGACGATGCGCTTGGTCGAACCGGGGGCGAACAGCTCGACCTCGGAGGCGAAGGCCAGCGCGACGGGGGCGATCACGTCGAGGCGGCGGCGGGTTTGCGCGGGGGACGCGTTGGCGACGACCTGCACGGGCTCGTCGCGGACGACCACGGTTTGTCCGCCGACCTCGAAGACGAATTCGACGGGGAATACGGGCGGGTTTTCGGAGAGGCCGATCAGACGGGGATCATTAACCTGGCTCAGGCCCGGGGTGCCCTCGGCGCGCAACCAATACGGCTGGCTCGGCGGCGTGGTGGCGGGAAGCGTGGGCGTGGCGGTGCGGGCGATGGTCACGCCGACGGGGAGGGCGACGGCGAGGGACCGGGAGAAGGCGAGAGACGGGTAGCGCAGGCCGACCCAGCGCACGGGCACGGCGGAACGGACGATGGCTTTGTGGGAGAGATCAAGGACTTCGCCGGGGACGACCTCGGCCTCGGGAATGAGTGTTTCGACCGAGAGGCCGAGGCAGGCTTGCAGGAGGCGGTCGAGTTGCTCGCGTTTGGCGGCGATGACGGGGTCGGCGGGAAGGTCGGCGAGTTTGAGTCGGATGGCCAGTAGCGCGGGCACACTGGCGGCGGGATTGGCGGGGTTAAACGCGGCGAGGGCGGTGTCGGTGAGCGCGGCGATCTCTGCGCCACCGACCGGGTAACGGGCCCACGTGCCGTCGATGCCGTCGAAGATATTTTCAGAGGTCATGGGTTCGCCGGCGAGCGGGGCGAAGGTTTCGCGGCGGGAGACGGCGGTGGCGGCCGCGCCGCTGGCGAAGTTGGCAAAGCCTTGGGTGATGTGCATCGCGCGACTGCGGGCGGCGATGGAGCCGAAGCTTTCGTTGGTGACGGGGTCGAGACCGCCGACTTCGAGGGCGACGTTTCCGGGAGCGAGCGTGGCGGACGCGTTGGGAACGGGGCGGAACGGCGTATTGTTGTGGAGGATACGCTTGGGTTGCCAGGGAGTCAGGCCGCCGGCACCGAGTTGCTCGGGGAAAGCGGCGGGGTCGCCGGAGAGTTTAAACGCTTCGAGCGCGAGAACGGTGGATGCGGTGTGGTGGCCGTGGGTTCTGCTCGGTTCGGGGGAAAAACGGGCGATGACGACGTCGGGCCGGAAGGTGCGGAATACGCGGACCACATCGGCGAGCACCTGTTGGCGGTCCCAGATGCGGAGGGTTTCGTTGACGTCTTTGGAGAAACCGAAGTCGAGGGCGCGGGTGAAGAATTGGTGTCCGCCGTCGAGCTGGCGGGCGACGAGCAGCTCGTGCGTGCGGGCGAGCCCGAGTTTTTCGCCGAACTCGGGGCCGCTTTCGTTTTGTCCGCCGTCGCCGCGGGTGAGCGACAGGTAGGCGGTGCGATAGCCGCGACCACGGGCGAGGTAGGTGATGAGGTGGGTGTTTTCGTCGTCCGGATGGGCGGCGACGTGGAGCACGGAGGTGAGTTCGCGAAAGGCGCGCAAATCCTGCTCGATGGAAGAGCGGAGCGCCGGGGCGGGGGCGGTGGGCGGCGCGGCGGCGGGCTCGGTGGCGGGCTCGGTGGCGGCAGACGCGAAGGAAGGGGTGAGCGCGAGGGCGAGTGCGAAGGTGAACGGGCGCTGAAGGCAGGATAGGAGGGAGGATGGATTCACGGGAACGATTGATTGTTAGGGACCGGCATTCACCACGGAGACACAAAGACACGAAGTTCTCACAAAGAAGTGGGCTGACGGTCCTTTGTGCAGCCTTTGTGTCTCCGTGTCTTTGTGGTCAATTGATCGAGTGTCTACGCCACGGTTTCTTGATGCTTTCTCCGAACCGGGGTCAGCGACCCCGGCTACATCAATCGGGCTACATCGATCTTTTTTGACTATGGTTTTTTGCCCTAACAAAAGCCCCGGCAAAAATGCCGGGGCTTGAGGGTCGCGGAAAGAAGACGCGGGCTTACTTCAACGAGGCGATCAGGTCTTCGTTGAGCTTGGTGTATTCGGCGCCGATGGAGCCACCGGCTTTTTTGGCGGCGGCGAGGGAGGCTTCGGCGGCGGCGATGGCGCCGGCTTTGTCACCGGCGGCGGCGAGGATGCGGGCCTTGCGAAAGATCAGGTGGGTGGCGGTCGGCTGGGCTGCAATGGCAGCGTCGATCCAGGCGGCGGCTTTCTTGAGATCAAGACCATGATCCAGGTAGAACATGGCGGCGTTGGCGAAGGGCTTTTTCTCGGCGTCGGACGACATGAGTGCCTCGATCTGCGGGACGAGCGGGGTGACTACGTCGACGGTGAGTTTCAGGGGCACGGACACCTTGTCCCAGTTAAGGGAGAGCGTGGCGGAGGTATCGCGGAGATCGCCGAGTTCGATGGTGAACGTCTCGACGGGGGTGGCCAAAGCGACGGGGGTGGCGGTCAGGCGAGCGACGTCGTTTTTCTCGTCGTATTTGTAGGCACCCCATTGCGAGGAATCCTTGTGAATGATGACGGTCCACTCGGTCGGGCCGGGGATGGTGAACAGCTCGTAGGTGCCTGCGGGGATGGTGGCGCCGCCGAGTTTTACCTCGGTGGAGAATTTGACCTTGGTGGCGGAGTTGGCGCCGGTGCGCCAGACTTGGCCGTAGGCGACGAGTCCGCCGTAGATCGTGCGGCCCTTCACGCTTGGGCGGGAGTAGGTGATTTCGATGTCGGTGAGACCCACGCGTTGTTTGACGATTGCGGCGGGGCTGGGGGCGGGAAACTCAACCTTGGGCGCGGGCGTCTGCGCGGTGGCGGAGATTGCGGTGAAAAGAGCGGCGGAGGCGAACAGGGCAGGACGAAGGCAACGAATGATCATGGGATGGATTGGAATAGGTGGGAGCAAGTGTGTTGGGCGGGATAAAAGTGCAAACCGCGCGGTGTGAAAAACGCGTGACGCGCGGCAGCTCGACAAGGCGGCTTACTTGACCGGCCCGAAGTCAGGGGGCGGCATGCGATGCTTGGTGGCGGCCTCGTAGGCGGCGGCGACGGTGAGCAACAGGGGCTCGTCAAAGGGGCGTCCGAGGAAATCGATGCCGACGGGCAGCTTGGCGGGGATCGGTCCGACCAGTTTTGACTGGGGCTCCGTCTCGCCGGGCTCGGCGTTGGGTGTGGTGAGCGGGATGCGTGGTTTGTCGGGATCGACGACACGGTCGTAAACTTCCGTGGTGAAGCCGGCGGGCACGGTCATGTTGGGCATGCCTTGGGCACCGATGAAACTCCAGACGAGCGGGCGACCGTTCTTGGTGGGCACGCGGGGCGAGCCGAGTTTGGGGGCGGGGATGTTGTTCGTCGGCGAGACGATCACATCGAGATTCAGATCGGCCATGGCGTTGAGCACGATGTATTGGACCGCGTAGCGCAGGTGAACGCGGGCGGCGTTGTCGACCTCGGTGTCGCGGTCCTTGCGGAGGAGGCCGGCGCGGCGGTCGCCGAAGCGCTCGTCTTTGAAGAACACGGCCTGCTCGGAGAGATCTTTGATGGTCTTGATTTTCGGGTCGTCGCGCATGCGGAGGTAGTAGCCGAGCATGTGTTTGCTCTGGCCGGTGGCCTGCACGGTGGGGAACTCGCGAATGGTGAGCGCGGGCGGGACTTTGGCGGGGTCCATCGTCAGATCCAAGACGGTGGCGGCGCGGTCGGTGGTCGGCTTGCCGGCGGCGTCGACGGGGAAGAGCTCGGGGAACTTTTTGGCCATCGCCGGGCTGTAGAGAACGTAGAAGTTTTTGCGGACGTAGGGAGTCAGCAGATCGCCTTCGCCCGGATCGACGAGGGTGGCGCCGAGAGCTTTCAAGTCGCCGAGAGCCTTCTCGAAAAGATCGAGAGCCTGGGTGTCTTCCTCGGTGAAGAGCTTGCGGTGGGTGTATTCGCGCATGACGCCGATGCGGATGCCGTCGAGTCGTTTCGTGCCTGTGTAGGTGTGGTAGGGCTTGGGCGGGAGGCGGCGGGCGCTGGCGGCGGTCATCGGGTCGAGCGGATCGTAGCCGGCGATGATATCAAGGATGCGGGCGGCGTCGTCGACGCTGCGGGCGATGGGACCGGTGCGGGTGTTGATGCCGCCTTCAATCATGCCGTGGCGGCTGACGAGTTCCTGGGTGGCGGCGATGCCGACCAAGTTGTTGTAGACGGCGGGACCGCGGATGGACGTGCCGCTTTCTTCACCGATGGAAACGGTAACCAGGTTGGCGGCGACGGCTGAGCCCGATCCGGAGGAGGAGCCCATCGGGCTGCGCTCGGTGTCGTAGGGGTTGTTGAACGTGCCGCCCCAGGCGCTGCGGGGAACGCCCGAGGCGTATTCACCCATCTGCGACTTCGCGAGAAGGATGGCACCGGCGTCGCGGAGACGTTTCACGAAACTGGCGTCCACCGGCGGGCGGTCGTTGGCGTAGGGCACGTCGGCTCCGGCGGTCGTGCGCATGTCAACGGTGTCGTATTGGTCTTTGATGGCCATGACCACGCCGTGGAGAGGACCGATGAGTTTGCCGGTTTTGGCAAAGTGGGCGTCTTGAGCGGCGGCAACCTCAAGGGCGTCGAGCATCGTTGGGTCGGCGTCCACGGAGTCGGTGAGGGAGCGCGCCATTTTCGGCGGGAAGCCCCAGGCCTTGAGCGTGGCCGGACGGAGATTGAGCGTGCCGAGGGCGTTGATCTGACGGGCGTTGGGGATGGTCTCGATGACGCCGAGAATGCCGTTGGGCTCCTTCACGCCGGGGCCGTTGTAGGTCTTGATGCGGGTGAGGTAGGCCTTCACCAGGTCGGTCGCGGTGAGTTCCTTGGCGAGGATGGCGCTTTGGATGGAGGCGATGGAGGCCTCCTCAAGTTTAAACTCGGCGCGGAGGGCGCAGGACGCCGATAGGACGACGGCGAGGAGCAGGTTGGTGAAAGCGGGAAGGCGGCTGAACATGGAGCGGCGTGAGCAGGCGATGTGCCCGAGGTGGTTTGCGCGAACGCTTAGGGCCGATGCGCGAAAAGATTTCAACGGCCGTCGCGGGGCGATGAAGCGGCTTGGATTCGATTGACGCGTTTCTGGCTCCGGTTGCGCAGGCGACACCTGTTACGGACGATCAAGCGGTCAGTTCGTCGTAGGCCACGCCAAGGTTTACGCCCAGGCGGTTGGGGAGCGGTTGCTTGAACTCAGGGAAACCGGGGAGGTTTTCGAGGGTGACGATCTCGGTCTTGGGGCGACCGGCGGCGATTTGTTTGGCGGTATAGTCAAGCAGGCCGGTGAGGTAGTCGCGGAGCACGAGGAGATCGGAGCGGGTGCCGACCACGCCGTAGCGCGCGCTGCCGTGGCCGAAGATGTAGAGCGCGTCCGCTGGGTATTCGGAGGCGACCTTTTCGAGGAGTTTTATCCAGAGGGCGATTTTCGCGCCGCCGGGGCGGTCGATGACGGGATAAACGCGGTTGAACATGAGGTCGCCCATGTGGACGACGTTCGCTTTTTCGAACGTGACGATGATGTCGCCCTTAGTATGAGCGGGGCCGAAGTAGCGGGCGCTGACGGTTTCGTCGCCGAGATCCTTGCGCCAGGACTCGGCGAAGAGGGTGTCGGCGTAGACCTGTTGGTCGAGGGTCTTGGCCTGCTCGGCGCGTCCGCGTTGGAGTTCGGGGACGTTCTCGTGGGCGACGATGGCGGTGGTCACGGGTTTGAGGACGATGTTACCCGCCGTGTGGTCGCCGTGGTGGTGGGTATTGATGAGCACATCAATGTTGCGGCCGGTGCGGCCGGGGAGGTCAGCGAGGAAGCGCGTGGCGGTTTCGGGAAATTGGGCGTCGACGGCGGCGACCGCATCGGAATTGACGAGCCAGCCAATGGTGCCGCCGCGACCGCTGAAAAAGCCGACTCCGCGCCGGAGCGGGACGAAGGTCGTCGTGACCGGTGCGGGCGGCGTGGCGGGTGCGGTGGGGGCGGCAGGGGCAGCGGGCGTCGGGGTGATGGCGGTGGGAGCCGGGGAGGACTGGGCGTGGATGCGGGGTAGAGCGAGGCCTGCACCGGCGGCGGCGAGACTGGCGTTACGGAGGAAGGAGCGGCGGTTCATGTTTAAAAGAGGGAGAGGTGCGTGAGTGTTCGGTTATGAGAGATCTAAAGACTGGGTAGCAGGGTGTGGGCCACACCCGCGTTGCCGTGCGCATCGACGGCTACAACGACGACCGTGGCGCTGTGGGTGGCGCCCCAACGCAGCCAGTCTTCACCGGTGAGGCGGGCGGTCCAGGTGGTGGCGGTGAATTGGACGCGCGTTTTGTGTCCGTTGACGTAGACGCGGACATCGCGAAGCGCGGAGGCGTCCGTTACTTGGCCGCGGAGCGTGTATTCGACTCCGACCGCGTTGCCGTTGGCGAGGCGAACAGGGTCGATGGAGATGAGTGGCGGAGCAGTCTCGGAGCGGCGCGACGGCGGCAACACCGTGGCGGGATCGTAGGTGATCGTCTCGTCGGCCAACGGGATGGCGAGCGCGGGTGGTTGGCGACGTTTCGCGGTCGCTTCGATTGAGAGACCTAGCTTCAGCAGGTCGATGTCGGCGTAGGCCGGTCCCATCAGAGTCACGCCCACCGGCATGCCGATGTCAGTGAGGATGCCCATGGGCAACGTGATGCTGGGGATGCCGAGGTGGCGCATCATGCGCTCGGTTTGTCCGCGACCCACGCCGGGGGAAATCGAGTGCACGTAGGAGGCTTCGTTGTAATCGAGATCGGCTTTACCCAAGTCGGCGACGGCAGGGAAAATCACAGCGTCGAAGCGGTTCGCTTTGAGCCAGTCCTCGAATTCCAGCTTGCGGATGGTTTCGAGGCCTTGGAGGTAGGCGGCGTAGTCGGGCAACTCGGCGGCGGGCGGGAGTCCTTTGACGATGGTTTCGCGGCGGGTGATCCACGACTTGGAGTAGGGACCGTTGCGCTTCTCTTCGACCGACCCGGGGGGCGCGGGGAAAATCAACGTGGCATCCACGGCGGCAAACGAGGGAAAGCGCGGGTCTTTGCAGGCTTGAAGGAATTGCTCGAGGTAGATGTTCCAAAGGTGGGTGCTGTCGAGCTGCTTGGAGCGGTCGGTGGAGTTCCACCACGCGGCGGGCATGATCCCGCGCTCGACGAAGGTCTTCACCCCGGGGCGGTCCTCGAAATAATTCGCGATGAGCGGGAGCTCGACCTCAACGACCTCGGCACCGGCGGCGCGGAGATCGGCGACGGTTTTTTCCCACAGCGCGGCGACCGACGGCCGAAGCTGATAATTGAAAAAATTACTCGTGGGGTCCTTGCCGATGAAACTCGTCGGCGCGGCGAAACGACGGCCTTTGAGCGAGGCCGGTGCGAGTTTCAGGAGGCTGGCCGGACGGATGGATTCGGGCGCGGGGATTTTGACCACGGTCTGTTCAAGCCAGAGATCACCGGTGCGCACGGGATCGGTCACCATGATGACATCGAGAACGTGTAGCAGGTCGCCCATGGAACGCGTCATGGGCACGACCACATCGCGGTCGGCGAAGAGAGGCCAGTTGCCGCGAATCGAAAGAACTCCTCGGGAAGGCGTGTAGCCCACCAGGCTGTTGTAGGACGTGGGTGCGCGACCGGAGGAAACAGTCTCCTCGCCCATACCGAACGCGCCTAGGTTGACGGTGGTGGCGACGCCGGCGCCATTGGACGAACCGCTGCTACGCGCCGAGGCGAGGTAGAGCGGATTGTAGGGGCTTTCGGCGCGACCGTAGACGCCGGGCTGCATGCCGCCGGCGGCCATGGGCGGCATGTTGGTTTTGCCGAGGACGATGGCTCCGGCAGCGCGGAGGCGACCGACCACAAACGCATCCTCGTTGGCCACTAAGCTGGCGAAGGCGGGCGAGCCGGAGGCGACCGTGAGGCCTTGGACTTTGTAACTGTCTTTGACGGTGTAGGGGACGCCCAGCAGCGGAGCGAACTGACCTCGGGCTCGAGCGGCATCGGCGGCGGCGGCTTCGGTAAACACGGCGGGGTTAAACACCGGGATCGCGTTCAACCGTGGCCCGTGGCGGTCGTAGGCAAGGTAGCGATTGACGTAGAGGGCGGTGAGTTCGGCGCTGGAGATGACCCCGGCGTCCATCGCGGCGGTGAGCTCGGCGATGCCGGCCTCGTGCAACGTAAACGTGGCGGAGTGAGCGGGCAACTGTGCAGCCAGGAAGGTGCCCGCAGCCAGAATAAGATGACGAAGGGTTGCGGGTGGGTTCATGGGATTGATGGGTGGTGGTCGGGTGGCGGGAGGGACGAGTAGTGCGTTGATCAATACAGCCGGGAGTTTGGCCGCAAAGAGGCGCAAAAATTGTCCATGTTTTGAGCGTTGGTCTCCCGCGCGCCTATAGGCGCCTTTGACGGTTCATACGCTTCTTTTTTTTGTGACTTTTTGCGGCGATACCTTCCGGCGTAGTGCTGGGCGAGGTGACGGCTACGGATACTTTTCCCAGACGAAGACGGATTGGGTCTCTTTGGTTTCGCCTTCGCGTTTGCGGGGCGGGGTGGCGAGGGAGAGCCAGCCTTTTTCGTCGAAGCTGAAGTAGCGTTTCACGGACACGCCGACCTGCGACTGGTTGAGCTGAGCGGCTTGGTGGTGCACGACGCAGCCCTCGGCGGGGAGAAGTTCCCAGCGGCCGAGGTAGCTGGAGAAACCGTCGGCGTCGGCCTTGCCGAGCTTCGGATCGCGGCCGGTGCGGATGATCTGCACCGACATGCGTCCGTTGGCGGCGTAGAGGAGCTGGCCTTCTTCGGGGCCGCGGGCGGCGGGAGTCTCGACTCCGGTGGCGACGTCACGGTCGCGGATGCCGACCATTTTCCACGTGCCGATCAGGCGGTCGGCCAACGTTCCGGCCAGCGGAGGCGTGGTCGGCGGAGCGATGCGATGATGGGTGGCCTGTTCGTAGGCGTAGGCGATTTCCAGGAGCGTGGCGTCGCTCCAAGGACGACCGATGATTTGCAGGCCGGACGGCAGGTGATCGTAAGTGTAGCCCATGGGCACGGAGGCGGCGGGCCAGTGGAGGCCGGAGGCGATCCACGTGGTGGCACCGGTGGGCGTGGTGTTGCGGTCGCCGTTGAGCTTGGGCGGGTGACTGGCGACGGGCAGGATGAGCGCGTCGAGGTTGGCGGTGGCCATTGCCTTCAAGTAGGCGGCGCGCATGCCTTCTTCGGAGGCGAGCAGCTTGGCGACAAGCGGGTCGGTCGCCGGGTCCGGGGCTTTGGCTGCGTTGATCAAACCGACCTCGTGCAGAGCATGGTATTTTTTGGAGGCGACGACTTCGGCTAAGGTTTTGGGGAAGCCGGGGCCGGTGGTTGCGAGGTAACGATCAATCGCGGCGCGGACCTCGCTCTGGGGGTGCGACTGGGCGGGGAATTGGTCGAACTCGGGGATCTTGAACGGATCGATTATTTCGGCACCGGCGGCTTTGAGGTCGGTGATGGCGCGGTCGATCAAAGCGAGGACTTGAGGGTCGGATTTTTCGGCAGGAAAGGCCTGGCGGAGGACGCCGAGGCGTTTGCTGCGGAGGCCGTCTTTTTTGAGAGAAGCGGTGTAGGTGGCGGGGATGTTTCCAGCCGCACCGGTGGTGGCGGGATCGGCGGCGTCGACTCCGGCGATGACGTCGAGGAGTTTGGCGAGGTCGGTGACGGTGCGGGTCATCGGGCCGGCGGTGTCGCGGGCGTCGTAGAGGCCGATCATGCCGGCGCGGGAGACGAGCGCCCAACTGGGGCGGAGGCCGACGAGGGCGTTGTTGGAAGACGGATTGCGGATGGATCCCCAGGTGTCGGAGCCGAGGCCGACGACACCGAAGCTGGCGGCGATGCCGGAGCCGGTGCCGCCCGAGGAGCCGCCGGTGCCGTAGGGCAGGTTGTAGGGATTCCGGGCGAAGCCGGGGAGGACCGAGTTGATGTTATCGAGTCCTCCGCGGGCCCACTCCGTCATGGAGGTTTTGGCGAGGATGATGGCTCCGGCGGCGCGCAGCTTGGAGACGGCGGTGGAGTCCTTGGTCGGCACCCAACCGATCAACGTGGCGGAGCCGCCGGTGGTGGGCAGGCCGGCGACATCGTAATTGTCTTTGACGAGGACGGGAATGCCGTGGAGCGGGCCAACGGGTTTACCGGTGGATTTCAACGAAGCGTCGAGCTTGTCGGCGTCGGCGAGGGCGTTGGGGTTGAGGGCGATGACGGCACCGAGCTTCGGGTCAAACGCGGCAATGCGATCAAGGTGGGCTTGGGTGACTTCGCGGGCGGTGGCTTGGCCGCCGAGGTAGGCGGCATGGAGTTGCTCGATGGTGGCTTCCTCGACTGGGAAGGGGGAGGCGGGGGAGGAAATGACCAATGACCAATGTCCAATGACCAAGGCGGCGGCGGCGCGCCGAATGACCAATGACCAATGTCCAATGATCAATGACGGGCGGATACCACTAGGAAAACGAGGGAGGTGCATGGGGCTTATTTTTGGCTAAGGACGGAGGCGGGTGGGCGGTGGAGGGTGGCGAGGGAGAGGCGCTGGCGGAGCACTTCATCGCCTAGGTCGAGGCGGAGGGAGAGGGTGAGCTGGGGGCCGGAGGGGGCGTCCCAGTCGATTTCGAGGAGGCCGAAGTGGTTGTAGGGCAGGCGGGTGCCGAGGCGGTGGCGGTTGAGTTCCTGGCCGAAGAAGACGGGGCTGGCGTTGGGGCTGGCGGCGGCGCGGGCGGTGAGTGCGGCCAGGCTAGTGGGAGCGGATTTGGTGAGGGAGGAACTGGTCAAATCATAGAGCGGGTAACCCGGGTCGAGCGCGGCACCGTCTGGCTCGCGGGCGGGGTCGAGCAGGCTCAGCTCGCCGGTGTGGCGGTCGCCGGAGATAAAAACTACGCCCTCGGCACCGGTGCGGCGGAGAAGTTCGAAGAGGCGGCGGCGTTCGTGGGGGAAGTTGCCCCATTTTTCAAAACGATGGTCGTCGGCGATGACTTGGATGGAGCTGGCGATGATGCGGAGGTCGGCGGGTTGGCGGAGGCAGGTTTCGAGCCAGCGCCACTGGTCGGGGCCGAGCAGGGTGGAGGCGGGATCGGTTTCGGGGAGGTAGTTGCCGGGGCGGCCTTCGATCCAGCCGGGGCGGGGGAAGTCGCCGCGTTTGAGCGGGGAGCGGAAGTAGCGGGTGTCGAGCAGGATGAGCTGCACAACGCGACCGGCGGGGCCGAAGCGGTAGGAGGCGTAGGTGCCGGGGCGGGTGCGGCGGGGGGAGTCGGCGGGCTCACCGTAGAAATCAAGGAAGTGGCGCTGGGCTTCTTCGCGGCCGACGAAATCGGCTCCGGCGTCGTTGATGCCGTAGTCGTGGTCGTCCCAGATGCCGAGGATGCGGGTGCGGGCACGGAGGTCGGCGTAGGCGGGCAGGGCGTTTTGGCGGGCGTAGAGGTCGGGCAGGCGGTCGAGCACTTCGCGAGCGCGGGCTTCCGGGGTGGGGCCGGTGGGGCGGGGGCTATCGGCGTAAACGGTGTCGCCGAGCCAGAGCCAGAGATCGGGGGCGAGTTTGTTGACGGAGGTCCAGAAGGGGGTCTCGTCGAGCGGGGAGTTGCAGGAGCCGAAAGCGACACGGCGCAGGAGGGTGTTGGGCTCGGGGGATGCGTCGTAGCCTTGGCTGCTTGGGAGGCAGAGTGCGTTGAGCACGAGGGCGAGCAGCAGGAGGCGAGGCATGGTGGCAGATTTTTTTAACAGCGAAGGTCGCGAAGGGGCGCGAAGGAGGACGGTGTTCTTATTTCTGGCCGGGGACGAGAGGGGGGACGGAGGCGGGTGGGCGGCGGTGTTGGGTCGCTTGTTCGTAGGCGTAAGCGTAGCCGATGATTTTGGCGTCGTCCCAGGCGCGGCCGAGGATTTGCAGGCCTTGGGGGAGGCCTTCGCCGAGGTAGCCACTGGGCACGGACAGGGCGGGCCATTGGAGCGTGCTGCCGACGAACGTGAGGCTGGAGCTGAGACCGGTGACGCCACCCTTGGGGTTGGGCTCGGTGGTCATGAGTTGGGTGTTGCGGTCGCCGTTGATGACCGGGAGCTGGGACCAGACGGGGAAAATGACGGCATCAATGCGGCCGGCGTCCATGGCAGCGGTGAAGGCGACGCGGTAGGCTTCCTCGACCTCCAGACCTTTAAGGGTGGCGGGGTCGGTGGCAACGGGGCCGGCGGCGGCGTCGGCATCGAGACCGGCTTGATGGAGCGGGTGGGCGAGTTTCGAGTCGGCGATGGCCTGCGGGGACGCGAACGGGATGCCGGGGTGGGCGGCGAGGAATTTAACCATGTCGTCCTTGCGACGGGCGGAGGTCTGCGGCGCGCGGGGCAAGTCGTCGAGGGCGGGAACCTTGAAATCGTCGATGATCTCGGCACCGGCGGCGCGGAGTTCGGCGAGGGTGTTTTCAAAGTGGGCAAGGATTCGCGGGTCGGTGACTTTCGGCGTGAACGCTTGGCGGAGGACTGCGAGGCGGGCGCCTTTGAGGGCATCTTTTTTGAGGGACGTTGTGTAGGTCGCGGGAATTTTTCCGGCGGTGCGGGCGGTGGCGGGATCGAGTGGGTCGAGGCCGGCGAGGGAGTCCATCATGACGGCGAGGTCGGTCACGGTGCGCGTCATCGGGCCGGCGGTGTCGCGTATCGAGTTATTGGGGACGATACCGGTCCGGGAGACGAGGCCGACCGTCGGGCGCAGACCGGCGAGGGCGTTATGGGCGGCGGGCATGCGGATGGAGCCGCCGGTATCGGTGCCGACCCCGAGGACGGCAAAGTTGGCGGCGATGGCGGCACCGGTGCCGCCGGAGGAGCCGCCGGTGGCGTAGGCGGTGTTGTAGGGATTGCGGGAGAAGCCGCCGAGGACGGAGTTGATGTTGTCGCCGCCGCCGCGCGTGAACTCGGAGAGCGAGGCTTTGCCGAGGATGATGCCGCCGGCGGCGCGGAGCCGGGCGACCAGCGGGGCGTCGGTTGGCGGGTAATAGTTTTTCCAGCCCTGGAAGCCGCCGGTCATCGGCATGTCGAGGGAGTCGATGCAGTCCTTCACGAGGATCGGAATCCCATGGAGCGGGCCGACGAGCTTACCGGTGGCGGCGAGCTTGGCGTCGAGAGCGGCGGCTTCTTCGAGGGCCTTGGGGTTGAGGTTGATGATGGAGTTGATGAGCGGACCCCGCTGGTCGTAGGCGTCGATGCGGGCGAGATAGGCGGCGGTGACCGCGCGCGAAGAGGTTTGTCCGCTCAAGTAGGCTCCATGGAGATCGGCAATGGTTGCTTCCTCGACTGCGGACGCACTCGCGCGCGGAATGACGAATGCCGAATGACTAATAACGAATGCGGCCGCGAGGCGCCGAATTACCAATGACCAATGTCCAATGACCAATGTGGGCAGGCGAAGGAGCGGACGCATGGGACTTATTTCTGACCGGGGACGAGCGGGGGGACGGAGGCGGGGGGGCGGCGGTAGCGGGTGGCTTGTTCGTAGGCGTAAGCGTAGGTCGTGACCTTCGCATCGTCCCAGGCGCGACCGACGATCTGGAGGCCGAGAGGGAGGCCCTCGCCGGCGTAGCCGCTGGGGACGGAGATGGCGGGCCATTGGAGCATGCTGCCAACAAACGTAAGGCTGGAGCCGAGGCGGGTCGGGCCGTTGTTGGGTGCGGGCTTGGGATCGTCGGTGCGCTGGGTGTTGCGGTCGCCGTTGACGGCGGGGAGCTGGGCCCAGGTCGGGAAGACCAACGCGTCGATCTTGGCGGCGTCCATCTCGCGGTTGAACGCGTCGCGGAAGCTCTGCTCATCCTTGCGGCCCTTGAGGGTGCGGGCGTCCTCGGCGACGGGCAACGCGACCACGGCTTCGTCGAAGGCGGCCTGGTGCAACGGGTGCACGAGCCGGGCTTCGGCGAGTTCTTTTACGGACGGGTAAGGAACACCGGGATGCTTGGCGATCCAGGCGGTGAGATCGGCTTTGAAGCTGGAACGCGTTTGGGGTGGGCGCGGGATGGTTTCGAGTTCGGGGACGAGGAACGGGTCGATCACTTCGGCACCGGCGGCTTTGAGCTCGGCGATGGTTTTTTCGAAGTTAGCCAGGATGAGCGGGTCGGTGACGGCGGGTTTGAAGGCCTGACGGAGGACGCCAAGGCGAACGCCCTTGAGACCGTCTTTTTTGAGGAGCGCCGTGTAACTCGGAGGGATGTGTTTCGGGCTGGGGGCGGTGGCGGGGTCTTCGGGGTCGGGGCCAGCGATGACATCGAGCAGGATGGCCATGTCGCGGACGGTGCGGGCCATTGGGCCGGCGGTGTCGCGGTGTCCGTCGAGGGGGACGACGCCGGTGCGGGAAACGACCCCGACTGTAGGGCGGAGACCGGCGAGGGCGTTGTGGGCGGCAGGCATGCGCACGGAGCCGCCGGTGTCGGTGCCGATGCCGACGACCGCGAAGTTGGCGGCGAGCGCGGCGCCGGTGCCGCCGGAAGAGCCACCGGTCGCGTAAGCGGTGTGGTAGGGATTGCGGGCAAAACCGCCGAGGACGGAGTTGATGTTGTCACCGCCGCCCATGGCGAATTCGGAGAGCGAGACCTTGGCGATGATGATACCGCCGGCGGCCTTGATCTTGGCGACGACGGGTGCGTCGGTGGGCGGGTAGTAGTTTTTCCAGCCCTGGAAACCGTTGGTCATGGGCATGCCGACGGCGTCGAGATTGTCTTTGATGACGACCGGAATGCCGTGGAGCGGACCGACGGGCTTGCCGGTGGCGGCGAGCTGGGCGTCGAGCGCGGCGGCTTCGTCGAGCGCCTTCGGGTTGAGGTTGATGACCGTGTTGAGATAAGGCCCCTTTTTGTCGTAGGCCTCGATGCGATCAAGGTAAGCGGCGGTGACCTCGCGGGCGGAGGATTGTCCGCTGAGGTAAGAGGCGTGGAGATCGGCGATGGTGGCTTCCTCGACCGCCAGCGCGGACGCGCGGGGAATGACGAATGACGAATGACTAATGACGAATGAGCAGAGGAGGAGCCGAAGGTGGCGGGTTACGTTCATGGTGTGGGCGATCAGGGGACGAGTTTGTCGCTGGGGAGGGACGGGGTGGTGACCGGGAGGCGGACGGCTTGGGTGGCTTGCTCGTAATCGTAGGCGTAGCTGATCAAGCGGCCCTCGGTGAAGGCGCGACCCATGAGGGAGAACGTGACCGGGAGGCCGTTGGGGGCCATGCCGGCGGGGACGACGATGTCGGGGAAGCCGGTCAGGTTGGCGATGTTGAGGGGATTGGAGTTGGCGGCGCCGGGAGCGGGGGCGGGGGCGTCGGCGGGCGGGGCAATGAGCGAGACCGGCGTAGGGGAAGTCGGATACAGCAGGGCGTGGAGCTGGTGCTTGGCGAAGAGGCCTTCCATCGCCTCGTGGACGTAGGCGAGACCGGTGGTCTTGGCGGCAATGTAAACGGGGTCGTGGAGCGAGAGGGCGGTCTCGGCCTGGTATTTTAGGCCGAAGGCTTTGCCGGGGCTGCGGTAGCCGGTGGCCGGATCGTTGGAAAGGCGCACGACGTCGCGGTTGGTTTTCGGATACTGCGGGGCGGTGGTGGCGAGGTAGTCGTTGACCTGTGAGACGAACTCGGCGGAGCGGATCGTGTTGTAAAGGGGACCCCGGGCGGCCTGCACGGGAGCGGGGATGCGGACGTCTTCCACGATGATGGCACCCAGTGAGCGGAGCTTGGCGATGGCCTCGGTGAGGACGGCGTCGATCCCGGCGTCACGGCCGAAGAAGTCGCGGGCGATGCCGATGCGGGCACCCTTGAGCGAACCCGTCTTGAGGTAGGCCGTGTAGTCAGCGGGAACGCGGCCGACTGACTTGAGCGTGGAGTCGTCGTCCGGGTCGATACCGGCGAGGACGTTAAGCGCGGCGGCGATGTCGGTCACGTTGCGGGCGAGCGGCCCGACCGTGTCGAAGGACAAGGCGAGTGGAACCACGCCGTCACGGGAAACGAGGCCGTGGGTCGTCTTGAGTCCGAAGACGCCGCTGGCGTTGGCGGGGCCGCGGACGGAGGCGGCGGTGTCGGTGCCGAGGCCGAATTGGCCAAAAACGGCGGCGATGGCGACGCCGGTGCCGCCGGAGGAGCCGGCGGGGCCACGCTCGAGGACGTGGGGATTTTTGGTCTGACCGCCGGCGCTGGAGAAGCCGTTGGGGACCTCGCCGGCCTTGCGGGTGGCAGGATCGGGTGCGTCGGAGATGGAGCCACCGCCGCCGGCCCATTCGGAGAGGTTAACCTTGGCGATGATGATGGCGCCGGCGGCGCGGAGCTTCTTGGTGACGAAGGCGTCGTCGGGGGCGATGGAGCCGGCGAGGAGTTGCGATCCGGCGGTGGTGGGCAGGTCGAAGGTGTCGATGTTGTCCTTGAGGACGATGGGCACGCCGTGGAGGGGTCCGCGGACCTTCCCGGCGGCGCGCTCGGCGTCGAGGGCCTTGGCCTCGGCGAGGGCGGCGGGGTTGAGCGTGATGACGGAGTTGAGAGCGGGGCCTTTTTGGTCGTAGGCGGCGATGCGGGCGAGGTAGGCGGCGGTGACCTTTTCGGAGGTCAGCGAGCCGGCTGAGTAGGCGGCTTGCAGGTCGGCGATGGTGGCCTTGGTGAGGTCAAGCGGCGCGGAGCTGAGCGGGAGGGCGGCGAGCGCGGCGAGGACGAGGGCGGTTAAGGCGGGACGAATCTGGAGCATGGAAGGAATAAGGTGGGTGGGGAAAAGGGAGGACGGGACGGATTAATACTCGTCGAACATGCGCTTGATGGCGCCGACGTCGGTGGTCTGGGTGAGGGCGATTTGGAGAAGGATACGGGCTTTTTCGGGCGGGAGATTATCGCCGGGGACGACCTTGGATTCGGTGCGCTTCGGGGTTTCCTGCACGCGACCGCCGCGGGTGCGGGCGGTGGCTACGATGACCACGCCGGCGGCCTGGGCTTTTTTGATGGCGTCGGTCATGGTGTTGGGGATCGAACCGGCGCCGGTGCCGTCGACCACGATGCCCTTCACGCCATTGGCCACCATGGCATCGACGATGTAGCCGGGCGTTTCATGGTAACCGTAAATCACCTCGACGGCGGGCAACGTCGCGGGAAGTCGGGCGATGTTGAACTCCGACTTGTGCGTATGGCGGCGGAGGGGTTCGGAGTAAAATTTCACGATGTCGGGATCGGCCACGCCCACCACGCCTAGGTCTACGCCCTGGAAGGTGTGCATGCGATAGGCGCTGGCCTTGGTGACGTCGCGAATGGGGAAGATGTTTTGGTTCATCGCGTGGAGGACACCCATGCCGGATGCGGCGGGGGTGGCGGCGACGCGGACGGCGTTTACCATGTTGAGCGGGCCGTCGCCGCTGAGGGCGGTCCAGGGACGCTGGGAGCCGACCATCACGACAGGTTTCTTGATATTGACGACGAGGCTCAGGAAGTAGCCGGTCTCGACCATGATGTTGGTGCCATGGGTGATGACGACGCCGTCGATGGAATCGTCGGCCGCGATCTCTTGGAGGCGGCGGGCGACTTTGAGCCAGTGCTCGGTGGTCATTGACGGGGGTTCGCCGGTGGGGCGCAGGTCCTCGGGTGTGACCCGCGCGTAGAGGGCGAGATCGGGTAAGTCGGCGATCCATTTGTCGGGGCCGACGCGAGGTGCGCCGTAGTCGGTGACGTTGGTGCGCTCCTTGGCGGTTCCGGAAATGGTGCCGCCTAGTGAGAGCAGGAGGACGTGGGGCTTGGGCCGGATTTCGGGAGGAAGGCGGTCCGGTATCTCGGCGGCCGAGATACCGGAAATGACCAATGACGAATGACCGATGACGAATGCGGCGGCGAACCGCCGAATGACCAATGACCAATGTCCAATGACCAATGACAAGGCCGGCGGGCGAAGAAGGGGAAGGGCGGCGTTCATGATGGCGTGTCGGTGTGCGCGGAGGCGTGAATGGGTATTGGTTTAATCAATACTCGTTGAAGATGCGCTGGAGCTGGCGGGTCTCAGTGGTCTTGGTAAGGGCGAGGCGCAGGAGGATGCGGGCTTTTTGGGCGTTGAGGTTATCGGCCGTGATCGTGTTGCGGGCGGCGACGCGGTCGCTAAGGGTGACGCGGCCGGCGCCCTTGCGGTCGCTCATCACGATGACCACGCCCTTGGACTGGGCGGCGAGGAAGGCCTTGCTGAAGGCAGGGCTGGAGTCGGCATAGACGATGCCCTTGGCGCCCGCTTCGGTGAGCGCAGTGATCGGGGCGGCGCTGGCTTCCTGGTAGCCGTAGACGACGTCGACCATCGGCAACGTCTCCAGCGTGGAGACATCAAACTCGCTCGTGGCGGTGTGCTTGGTGAGCGGGTTGCGGTAGAAGACCACGCGGTCGGAATCGACGAAGCCGAGGGGGCCGAGTTCACGGGAGACGAAGGTCTCTACGTGGTAAGTGTGGCCCTTGGTGACGTAGCGGGCGGAGTGGATGGTATCGTTGAGGACGACGAGCGCGCCCTTGCCGACGGCGTCGGGCGCGGCCGCGACGCGAATGGCGTTGTAGAGATTATACGGACCGTCGCGGCTGATGGCCGTGAACGGCCGCATAGCGCCGACCACGACGACGGGCTTGGTGGATTTGACGGTGAGGTGAAGGAAGAAAGCAGTCTCCTCCAACGTGCCCGTGCCGTGAGTGACCACCGCACCGGCAACCTCGGGTCGCGCGAGCGCGGCGGTGATCGACTTGGAGAGTTTCAGGAGCAGGGCGGCGTCGATGTTGCCGGAGCCGACGTTGGCAATCTCGGTGACTTCAATACGCGCGAGTGACTTTAACTCGGGGAGATCCGCGAGGAGTTCAGCGGGGGTGACCCGGCTCTCGTTGTATTCGGCCAAGGACAACCGGTGAATGCCCTTGCTCTGAATGGTGCCGCCTGTGGTGAACAGGGCGACGAGAGGAAGATCGGCCGCGTTCGCGGCAATGACCAATGAGCAATGACCAATGACCAATGCGAGGAGGAGTCGGAGGCGGTGCATGGCGACTTAGTAGGTGATGGTCTCGCCGGGCAGCGCGGGCGTGGTGGCCGGAGCGACGCGGGCGTGGGTGGCTTGCTCGAAGGCGTAGGCGAGGGCCAGCAGGCGGGGCTCGCTGAAGCTGGAGCCAAGGAAGGACAACGTGACGGGTAGCTTATCGGGAGTGAGGCCGGCGGGGACGATCACGTCGGGGAAGCCGGTGATGTTGGCGATGCTTGTGGCGTTGAGTGGGCGCGGTTTCGAGTAATCAATATCGAGACGCTGGGCGGGCGTCGGGTTGGTCGGATAGATGAACGCGTCGAGGCGGTGTTTGTAGAGCAACGCATCGAGGTAGCTGGCAAGCAGGGCGGGGGCGTGGGCCTGGACCGCGAGGTAAACCGGATCGGTGAGATCGAGGCCGGCCTGTTCGTTTTTAAAGGCCTCCCAGCGCGACGGGTTGGTCAGCTGGCCGGGTTTCGGCTTGAACGTGTCGGCCCGCGCGATCATCTCGGCCAGCGTGCGCGGGTAGCCGGGCTTGAGCGTGGCGAAGTAATCGGCGACCTGGGCTTTGAATTCGCCGGGGCGCATCGTTTCCATGATGGGCTGGCGATCGAGTATGAACTTGGGCAACGGGATTTCGACGAGCGTCGCACCGAGTGACTCAAGGCGTGTGCGAGTGGCGGCGAAGACAGCCTTTACGCCGGCATCTTCGCCTGCGTAGTCAACAAACACGCCGAGGCGGGCACCGCGCAACGCGCCGGCGTCGAGGAAGCGCGTGTAGTCGGTGTGGAATTTGCCGGCTGACGCTGCGGTGGCGGGATCGGCGGGGTCCAAGCCGGTCATCACGCCGAGGGCGACGGCGACGTCATAGATGGAGCGAGCCATGGGACCGCTGGTGTCGAACGTGAGGCCGAGCGGGATGATGCCATCGCGGGAGAGCAAACCGCGCGTGGGCTTGATGCCGGCAATGCCGGTGGCGGCGCAAGGATTGCGGATAGAACCGCCGGTATCGGTGCCGAGGGCAACCGGTGCATACCACGCGGCGACGGCGGAGCCCGATCCACCGCTTGAACCGCCGGGGCCTCGGGTGAGATCGTGCGGGTTGAGGGTTTGTCCGCCGAGGGAGCTGAAGCCGTTGGTGCGGGCGCTGGAGGCGAATTCGCTGAGGTTGGCCTTGGCCAAAATAATCGCACCGGCGTCGCGCAGTTTTTTGACGATGAACGCATCGTCGGGGGCGACGGAGCCTTCGAGGAAGACAGAGCCGCCGGTGGTCGGCAGGTCGAACGTGTCGTGATTGTCCTTGAGGAGGACGGGGATGCCGTGGAGAGGGCCGCGCACCTTGCCGGAGGCGCGTTCGGCATCGAGAGCCTTGGCGTCGGCCAAGGCCTGCGGGTTGATGAGGATCAGGGCGTTGAGGTTCGGGCCGACGTCGTCGTAGGCCGAGGCGCGCGCGAGGGAGAGCTGCACGAGTTTCTCCGAGGTGAGGGCACCCTTGGCCAAAGCGGCCTGGAGGTCGGCGATGGTGGCGGTTTCCAATTTGAGCGTGGCGGCGTGCGCGGGCAGCGACGCGGCGAGGGCGAGCGTGAGAGCGGCGAGGATGGGACGGAGAGAACTCATGGTGTTTGTGTGGGCGCGTATCAGCTGTCCCGGGGTAGGCCGCCTGCTTGCAGGCGCGTTTCGGAGCGCGAGCAAGCTCGCAGCCTACGGGAACACGGTGATGAGGTTATTTGAATCAGTAGGACACCATGTCGCTGGGAAGTGCGGGCGTAGTTTTTGGAAGAATACGGGCTTGGGTCGCTTGCTCGAAGTCGTAGCCGTAGGCGAGAAGCTTGGGCTCGGTCCAGGCGCGTCCGAAGAAGGAGAGCGTGACGGGCAAGCCATCCTTGGTGACGCCAGCGGGGACGATCACGTCGGGGTAGCCGGTGAAGTTGGCGAAGGCCGAAGGCGAGTCGGGCCAGCCGATGCCGTCAGTCGGGTTGATCGGCATGGCGGGGCGCGGCATGGTCGGGTAGATCATCGCGTCGAGCTGGTGCTTCGCCATGAGCGCGTCGATGGTGGCTTTCAGGGCGGGCAAGATTTCGTTCTTGGTGGCGAGGTAGACCGGGTCGGTGAGGTCAAACGAGATGGTGGACGGCTGGCCCCATTTGAGACCGACGGCCTTACCGGGTGAGCGGTAGTTTTTGGACGGGTCGTTGGAGAGTGCGACGATTTCGTCGAAGCTCTTCGGGAAGCCGGGCTTGGTGGTCTTCAAGTAGGTCGTGAGGTCGGCTTTGAACTCGGCGCGGACGACGACGTTGTAGATATCCTGACGGGCCTTGCGGAGGTATTCGGGAATGCTGACCGGATCGACGATGATGGCACCGAGGGAGCGGAGCTTGACGATGGATTCTTCGAAGATGCGGTCCACCTCGGCGTCTTGTCCGAGGTAGTCGCGGTTGACGCCGATGCGGGCGCCTTTGAGCGAGCCTACTTTGAGGAATTGAGTGTAGTCGGTGTGGTAGTGACCGCCGCTGGGGAGCGTGGCGGCGTCGGCTGCATCGATGCCGGTCATGCTGCCGAGCATGGCGGCAACGTCATACACGCTGCGGGCCATCGGGCCGGCGGTGTCGAAGGAGAGGCCGAGTGGGATAACGCCGTCGCGGGACATGAGGCCGCGCGTGGGCTTAAGGCCGGCGATGCCGTTGAAGGAGGCGGGGCCGCGGATGGAGCCGCCGGTGTCGGAGCCGATGCCGAGCTGGGCGAAGCCGGCGGCGAGCGCGGCTCCGGTGCCGCCGGAGGAACCGGACGGGCTGCGGGTGAGGTCATGCGGGTTGCGGGTCTGCCCGCCGGCGGAGCTGTAGCCACCGGGGATGAAGCCGGCTTTGACGATCTCGGGCGGGGCACCGCTGGCGGAGCCACCGGAGCCGGCCCATTCGGAGAGGTTGACCTTGGCGATGATGATCGCGCCGGACTCGCGGAGTTTTTTGGTGATGAAGGCGTCGTCGGGCGGGAGGGAGCCTTCGAGGAATTGGGAGCCGCCGGTGGTGGGCAGGTCGTAGGTATCGACGTTGTCCTTCAATGCGACGGGTATGCCGTGGAGGGGGCCGCGAATTTTCCCGGCCTTGCGCTCGGCATCGAGGGCCTTGGCCTCGGCGAGGGCGCGGGGATTGAGCGTGATGATGCTATCGATGGTCGGGCCCTTTTGGTCATAGGCCTCGATGCGGGCCAGGTAAGCGGCGGTGAGTTTCTCCGAGGTAAGGCCGGCGGCGTAGGCGGCCTGGACGTCGGCGATCGTCGAGGTGGTCAGGTTCAGCTCGGCGGCGCTGAGCGGGAGGGTGGTCGCGAGGGCGAGGGTCGCGAGAAGGGGACGGATGGGACGAAGGGAACTCATGTGGAGAGTATAGGGAATTAGTAAGTGAAGGACTCGCCGGGCAGGGCGGGCGTAGTGGCGGGCAGGGCGATGTGTTTCGTGGCCTGCTCATAGGAGTAGGCGTAGCCGAGGAGGCGGGGCTCGCTGTAGGCGGTGCCGAGGAAGCTGATCGTGACCGGGAGCTTGTCGGACGTGAGGCCGGCGGGAACCTGCACGTCGGGGAACTGGGTGACGTTGGCGATGCTGGTGAGCGAAGGCGTGCGGGGGCGGTCGACGATGTTGGGCGTCTGCGGATCGATCAACTCGGGGCGGCGGGAACGCGTCGGGTAGACGAGCGCGTCGAGTTGCTTGTCCTCCATGAGGCCCAAGACGGCACCCTGGACGGCGGGCATGCCGTGCTCTTTGGCTGAGGTGTAGGTGAGCGAGGTGAGCGGGGTCGGAGTGGCTAAGGCCTTGAAGCGGGTGTAAACGCTCGGGTGCGGCAGGAAGCCGTCGCGGGGAGCCGTTAACTTGGCACCGGCGTCGGCGAGGTCGCCGATCGTGCGGGGGAAACCGGGGCGGAGGCCGGCGAGGTAGTCGGCGTAGTTTTGCTTCACCTCAATGGTGCGAATCGGTTCCATGACAGCTGAGCGATTTTCGATGGCGATGCCGGGGAACTTGAGCGGGTCAACAAGGATGGCACCTTGGGCCTTCAGCTCGGCGAGGGCGGCTTCGAAGACGCGGTCAACCTCGGGATCGGTGCCGGCGAAGTCACGGATAACGCCTAGGCGCACGCCCTTGAGCGCGTCCTTTTTGAGGAACTGGGTGTAGTCGGTGTGGTAGAGGCCGCGGCTGGTGCGGGTGAGCGGGTCCTTGGGATCGACGCCGGTGAGGAAGCCGAGGGCGAGGGCGGCGTCGTAGACGGTGCGGGCCATCGGACCACCCGTATCGAAGGTGAGAACACAGGGCATGATACCGGTGCGGGAGACCAAGCCGTTGGTGGGCTTAATGCCGACCACGCCGTTGGCAGAGGCGGGGCCGCGGATCGAGCCGCCGGTGTCGGAGCCGAGGCCGATGGGGGAGAACCAAGCGGCGAGACCGGCGCCGGTGCCGCCGGAGGAGCCGGCGGGGTGGCGGCGGGGATCGTGGGGGTTCAAGGTTTGTCCGCCGGCGGAGCTGAATCCGATGCCGCCGTGGGCGAATTCATCGAGGTTCGTCTTGGCGATGATGATGGCGCCGGCGTCGCGCAGTTGTTTGATCGTGGGGGCGTCAGCGTAGGGGATGGATGAGGCGAGAACGAAGCAGCCGCCGCTGGTGGGCAGGTCGGCGGTGTCGAAGTTGTCCTTGGCCAGGATCGGAATGCCGTGGAGGGCGGAACGGCGGCCTTTGGCCTTGAACTCCGCGTCGAGGGCGCGGGCGGTTTCGAGGGCCTTTGCGTTGAGGGTGATGATCGTGTTGAGCCCGGGACCGGCATCGTCGTAGGCGGAGATGCGCGCCAGGTAGAGCGTGACGAGTTTTTCGTAGGTGAGGGCACCGGCATCGATGGCGGCTTGGATTTCAGGAACGCCGGCGGAACGTAGGTCGAATTCCGCAGCAGAGGCGGCAATCGGGGAGGAGAGGGCGAGGGCAACAAGGAGGTGTTGTTTGATTTTCATGAAATGCGTGAGGGACTGGGAGTGAGCGCAGGGTCAGTAAGAGAACTTCTCGCCCGGGAGTGCGGGAGCGTGGACGGGAACGCGGAGGGCCTTGGTGGATTGCTCGTAGGCGTAGCCGAGGGCGAGGAGCTTGGGCTCGCTCCAAGCCGGGCCGAAGAAGCTGATGCCCACCGGCAGCCCGTAGGTGGTGAAGCCGGCGGGGACGATCAAGTCGGGGAAGCCGGTGAGGTTGGCGAAGTTGGTGGGGGATTGCGGCTCGGGCGCGGCCCCGGCGGCACCAGCGGCCACGGGCGAAGGCGGTTCCTGACCGATCAAAGCGGGGCGACGCGGGCTCGTGGGGTAAACAATCGCGTCGAGCTTATCGGCGGCGAAGACGGCCTCGATGGACGCGCGCACGAAGGGCAGGCCGTAGTTGAGCGCGGCGAGGTAGCTGGAGTCCGTGAGCGCGGGTGACTTGGCCTCGGTGCGGTAGAGGGCGAGGCGACCGAGATTGGGCGAGAAACCCTCGGCGGTGGGTGAGGTCACCTTCTCTGACATCGCGAGGATCTCGGCGTGTGTCTTGGGGAAACCGGGTTTCAAGGTCGCGAGATAGTCCTGGATCTGAGCCTTGAACTCGGGGCGGCGGATCGCGTTGTAGAGGTCGCCACGGATCTTGAGGACGGTGGCGGGGTAACGCACATCGACGAGCGTGGCGCCCTGGGCTTTCAGGGCGGAGAGGGCGGACTCGATGATGGCATCGACCTCGGCGTCTTGGCCGAAGAAATCGCGGGCTACGCCGATGCGTGCGCCCTTGAGGGCGTTTTTATCCAGCACCGCCGTGTAATCGGCGATGGTTTTACCGGTGGCTTTCAACGTGGCGTCGTCGCGCGGGTCGGCCTTGGTGGCGACGGTGGCGTTCAACGAGAGGGCGATGTCATAGACCGAGCGGGCCATGGGGCCACCGGTGTCGAAGGCGAGCGCGAGCGGGATGATACCGGCGCGGGAGAGAAGGCCGTGAGTGGGCTTCAGGCCGACGACGCCGTTGGCGGTGGACGGTCCGCGAATGGAGCCGCCGGTATCAGTGCCGTAGCCGAGGGGCGCGTAGTAGGCCGCGACCGCGACGCCGGTGCCGCCTGAGGAGCCGGCGGGGGTGCGCTCGTAGTCGTGCGGGTTAAGCGAGATGCCACCGAGTGAACTGGTGGCACCGCCCGAGGCGAATTCGGAGAGGTTGAGCTTGGCGAGGATGATCGCGCCCGACGCGCGGAGCTGCGTGACGAGGGTCGCGTCAGTGGGTGGCAGAGAATCCTTAAGACCAAAAAAACCACCGGTGGTGGGCAGGTCGGTGGTGTCGAAATTGTCCTTGAGGACGACCGGAACGCCGTGGAGGGGGCCGCGGATTTTACCGGCCTTGCGCTCGGCGTCGAGGGTCTTGGCCTCGGCGAGGGCGTTGGGGTTGAGCGTGATGATCGCGTTGAGCGTGGGCTCGTAGGCGTCGATGCGCTTCAAGTAGAGCGCGACCAGCTTTTCGGAGGTGAGGCCACCCGCTTTGAAGGCGGCGTTGATGTCGGCGACCGTCGCGGTGGCCAAGTCGAACTCAGCGGCGCGGAGGGAGGAAACGGTGGTGAGCGAGACAGCGACCGAGCCGAGAACTGCTGCCAAGAGTGAGCGGGTGAGGCGGGTGGAATGCATGCGCGAAACGAACGGAGTTGAAGATGAGCTGGGACGTTTCGTGCTAAGCAAGGCGTGGTCCAACGCGGGCAATTCAACGGGTTGGCAGGTTGAATCTTTCTCTACGCAAACGGAGTGGCTGTGGGGCGGCGTTCAACTCCATACGAGTGCCTTGGGCGGGCGGCGTTCCGGTCCCGGTTTCATAAGGGCAACGGGGTCGGGAGACCCCGTCTCCAATCGGAATGGCATCCGCGTGTTTAACGATGGATTTCGATCATCGGATTCGGAGGGGGTAACTACTGATGGAATCGGCCAACGGGCCGATTCTCAGAGAGCTGCCTCTCGCCAAGGGCTCCGGCAATTCAGCGGAGGCGCGGCTGATGCCGCGGTTTACGGTTTACGGGTGTGGCATCCTGGGTGGACCGTGACCTCCGGGCGCGGTCTGCGTGCTGATGGTCCAGACGGCGCTCGGAGATCGCCATCCACCTAAGCCCGAACTCCTGAGTCGGCGTTGATGAGATGGGGTAAGGTGCTGGAGCAGATAGTCGTGAGTGAGTTCCGAGGTGCACTGAATAGTGCATCGAGTGAATGAAAGAACGGCGAGATGCCCAGCA
>JANODO010000166.1:0-8364 GCA_031412735.1 Rariglobus sp.
TTTCGGAGGCCTGCCCGCCCTCGCCCACGAAGGCGTCCGGCGATTTCGCCTTTCTTCCTCTCTTCGGCCCTTCGCTCCTCCCGGGTTTCCCCGGACCTCTTCGCTACTACGGCCTCTGCTGACTCCTGCCGCGCTCTCGCGCGGCAGGCCTCCCCGGGTAAGGTGCGTGAACTCTCGACCCGTGCCGTCAGGCTCTACCCGATGCGTCTTTCGGTGACTCTTGGATTTCGCGTTTGCCAGCACGCTCATCGCCCGCATCGCGGCCTCGCTGCCTGTTCGTGTTCCTACGGCCGTGTCTTTGCCTCCACCTTCTTTCGTGCTGAGCCCCTCGCGAGGCCCGCCTTGGTCTTGGCTACGGTTGTTGTCACTGTTTCCGAACATCTCGTTTCATATGTTTGGTTCACGCCCATGCCGGGCACACGAGGGACGACCTCCGTGTCGGCCGCTCCGACTCATGCCTTGCCAATAGCAAGGCACCCACCTCTCTTTCAAAACCATGTCCCTCAGCTGGAACGAAGTCCGCGACCGTGCCATCCGCTTTGCCCGCGAGTGGGCGACCTCCACCGACGAAGAACGCGACAAACAAACGTTCTGGAACGCCTTCTTCGATGTCTTCGGCGTTCCCCGCCGCTCCGTCGCCACCTTCGAGCAC
The DNA here is from genome assembly GCA_031412735.1 of Rariglobus sp. GTDB lineage: Bacteria > Verrucomicrobiota > Verrucomicrobiia > Opitutales > Opitutaceae > Rariglobus. Next base: position 653 of record JANODO010000166.1, read on the forward strand.
GCCGTCGCCAACGCCCGCGGCTCCTACGGTTTTCTCGACCTCTTCTGGCCCGGCGTCGTCCTCGTCGAACACAAGTCCCGCGGCGCTTCCCTCGCCAAGGCCGAGTCTCAGGCATTCGCCTACCTCCACGACCTCATGCGCCAGGGCCGCCACGACGCCGTGCCGCGCTACATCGTGCTCTGCGATTTCGCCCGCTTCGCACTCTACGATCTCGAACCCGAAGACAAAGCCGGCCTGCCCTTCCTTGATGATGGTCGCGCCTACCGACTCACCGAGTTCCCTCTCGCGGATCTCCACCGCCGCGCCCGCGACTTCGCCTTCATCAAGGGCGAAAAATCCGTCCGCATTGACCCCGAGGATCCCGCCAACCTCAAGGCCACTCAACTCCTCGCCGACCTCCACGACGAACTCGAAGCCACCGGCTACACGGGCCACGCCCTCGAACGCACCTTGGTGCGCCTCCTCTTCTGCCTTTTTGCCGAAGACTCCGGCATCTTTGAGCCGGGTGCGTTCACCGCCCTCGTCGAGCGCACCCGTGCCGACGGCCGCGACCTCGGCCCCCTCCTCAACGAACTCTGGGGCGTGCTCAACACCGCCGACGATCACCGCCAGCGCACCCTCGACGAAGACCTCGCCTCCTTCCCCTACGTCAACGGCGGCCTCTTCGCCGAAAACCTCCCCACCTGCGCCTACAACACCGCCCTCCGCGAAGCCCTCGTCGCCTGCACCCGCTTTCACTGGGCCCGCATTTCGCCCGCCGTCTTCGGCTCGCTCTTTCAAGGCGTCATGGATGGCAAGGCCCGCCGCCAGCTCGGCGCGCACTACACCACCGAGCGCGACATTTTAAAACAGCTCCGCTCCCTCTTCTTGGACGACCTCCGCGCCGAGCTCGACTCCGCCAAAGCCGACCGCTCCACCGGCCGCGCCGCCCGCCTGCGCGAGTTTCAACAAAAACTCCGCCGCCTCCGCGTCTTCGATCCCGCCTGTGGTTGCGGCAACTTCCTCATCCTCGGCTACCGCGAACTCCGCCGCCTCGAAACCGAGGCCCTCATCACGCTTCACACCCGCGACGGCCTGGTGCAGAGCGAGCTCGACGTGCGTGCCCTCGCCCTCGTGGACGTCGATCAATTCTACGGCATCGAGATCGGCGAATGGCCCGCCCGCATCGCCGAGGTCGGTCTGTGGCTGCAAGACCACCAGTGCAACGTCGAGCTGGCCGAGGCCCTCGGCCGCGCCTACCGCCGCCTGCCCCTCCGCGCCACGCCCACCATCCGCGTCGCCAACGCCCTCCGCACCGACTGGCGCGAAGTCCTCCCGCCGACCGACGACGTCCTCGTCGGCGGCAACCCGCCGTTCGTCGGCAAACACTATCAATCCGCCGAACAAAAAGCCGACCTTCGCCTCGTCTTCGGTGATTTCGGGAATGTCGGCGACCTCGACTACGTGACCGCGTGGTATGTGAAAGCCGGCGAATACATTCAGGGCCACGCCAACCTGCGCTGCGCCTTTGTATCCACAAACTCGATATGTCAAGGCGAACAGGTGCCTGTGCTTTGGGGCCTGCTCTTTCAGCGTTACCACCTCAAGATTCAATTCGCCCACCGCACCTTCGGCTGGATATCCGAGGCCAAGGGCAAGGCCCACGTCCACGTCGTCATCGTCGGCTTCGGCCTGCGCAATCCTCGCGTCAAACGTATCTACGACTACGCCGACAGCTCCGACGAGGCCACCGTGATCGAGGTGGACAACATCAGCCCCTACCTCACGCCCGGCCCCGATACCTTCGTGACCAAACAACGCAAGCCACTCTGTCCCGTCCCCGAGATGGGCTGCGGCTGCAAGCCCAGCGACGGCGGCCACCTGCTGCTCGATAGCGTGCGGCGCGACCAACTCCTCGAAGCCCACCCCGAGGCACGGGACCTGCTCCGCCGCTTTGTCGGCTCCGACGATCTCATCAACGGCTACGAACGCTGGTGCCTTTGGCTGGCCGACGCCAACCCGGCCGACTGGCGCCACCTTGCCGAGATTCGCAAGCGGGTAGAGGCCGTGCAGCAGTTCCGCCTCAAAAGCACCGCCGCGCCGACCCGCAAAGCAGCCGTCTCTCCCGCGCAATTTTTTTTCCTCAACGCGCCCACCGCGCCCTACATCGCCATGCCCGAGGTCTCCTCGGAGCGCCGGCGCTACATCCCGGTGGCCATCCTGCCCGCCAACGTGGTGCCGAGTAACAAACTCTACGTTATCCACAGTCGCGACACCTACCTCTTCGGCGTGCTCAGCTCCCTCATGCACATGGCGTGGGTCAAAGTGGTGAGCGGCCGATTGAAGAGCGATTTCCAATATTCCGCCTCGATGGTTTACAACACCTTCCCGTGGCCGGACGGCGCCACCGAAAAACAACAGGACGCGGTGCGCGAGGCGGCGGATCGTATTCTGGAGCTGCGCATCGAACGCGGCGACGGCCGCCTCGGTTTTCTTGGACCGCGCGCGATCAACGCCCCCCGCGCCACGCTGGCTGACCTCTACGACCCGGTGGGTATGCCGACCGACCTTCGAAAGGCCCACGCCGACCTCGACCGCGCTGTTGACCGTTGTTACCGCGCCAAACCCTTCGCCAGCGACCGCGAACGCGTCGAACACCTCTTCGCCCTCTACGAACACCTCACCGCCCCCCTCGCCGTCGCTACTGCCGAGCCAAAGGCGAAACGAGTCCGCAAACCCAAGGACTGACGCAGTTCCTACGCCCTCCTGCCCACCACGGGCTTGCCCTTCCACCAAGTCCGGACGAGTTTTCCGCCATGGTCAGCGACCGCAAACTTTCCGAACTCATCGTCTACCTCGGGCAACACCCCGGGGTGGGCAACCTCGGCCTGACCAAATTGTGGAAGCTCATTTTCTTCATCGACGCCAAAGCCCTGCGCGACCTAGGCGAACCCGTAACCGGCTCCGAATTCATCAAATACGAGCACGGTCCTGTGCCCAGCCGAGGCGATAAATTCCTAAAAAAGCTCGTCAAAGCCGGCAACGTCATCTCCACCCAGCGCACCGTCGGCGGAAAGATCCTCAACGAGGTCAAAGCCACCCGCCCCGCCGACCTGACCGCCTTCTCCTTCGAGGAACGCCAACTGATCGATTCCGTGTGCGTAGACCTCGGCCGTAAATCCGCCGCCGTTCTTTCCGACCTCAGCCACAAGGAGCCGTCCTGGCACTATGCCCGGTTCATGGACAAGCTTTCGCCTGAACTCATCGCCTACGGTCACACGGAAGACTCCGAAGGCTTGTAAGCGATGGACGTTCGCTTCCACTGCTCGAAGCGCATCCGCCATTCCGGCAAAAAGGCCAGACATGAGGTCTTCGCCGCCTGCAAAACGGTGTGCGACGTCCTGAGGCTCAATCCGCACCACGGCGTTTCCATCCCCCGGTTTCATGACCTGCGTAAAATGCGCATGCGCATCCCCCGCTACAATGTCGGGAAAAGCGGTGGTTATCGCCTGATCTACCGCGCCCAGGAAATGGATCAGGCGATCTACATCGTCTTTCTCGAAACCTATTCCAAAAGCGACCGCGAGGACCTCGATCACGACGCCTACAAGACCCTCGTTGCAGACGCAGACGCCATCCTTTCGCAGCCCTTGCTCTTTGATTGGGAATGAGCCAACCGCTCGGCGAAACCTACGCGGCCGACGCGAGGTCCGATACAGGAAAGGGGCAACGCATAGACTTCAGCGTCACCCTTTGACGCTCGCGCCTCGGCGTCCAAGAGCTGTTCACTCCGAGCGACAGCTAAAGGTCTGCCATGTCTATCGATCCTTCCATTCTCCCTCCCTTCCGCCGCCGGCTGGTGCTTTTCCTCCTCGGCCTGTCCCTCGCGTGCAATGTCGCAGCACTGCTCCTGCCGTTTATGAACCTGCGCATCGCGTTCAAGACCGAGCCCTATTCTCTCCTCAGCTCCGCAACGATGATGTGGAACAAAGGTCTCTACGTCCTCGCCGCGCTCGTCATCGCTTTTTCCGTCGTCTTCCCCTTCGCCAAACTCGCTACGCTCCTCTGCGTCGCTTCCGGCACCAGCCTCGGCCCCGCCCGCCAACGCGCCCTCACCTTCGTCGAACGCCTCGGCAAATGGTCGATGCTCGATGTGTTTTTGGTGTGCTTAATTCTCACTCTCACTTCCGGACAACTCATGGTCGGCTCCGAGCCGCTCATCGGCATGCCTCTCTTCGTCCTCGCCATCCTCCTCAGCATGATCAGCGGCGAACTCCTCACCGCCAGCCTTCCGCACGAAGACGCCGAAGCCCACGCCAAACCACCGCTGAGCGCCGGCTGCTGGTTGTTACTCAGCGCACTCGCCCTCGCCGGCACGCTCGGTTTTCCCTTTCTCCGCATCGACGATTGGAAGCTCTCCGACCACACCTACAGCGTCGTCACCCTCGTGCCCACGCTCTGGAAAGAAGCATCCCACGTCTCCGCCGTGATCGTCTCGCTCTTCCTCATCGTCACCCCCGTCCTCGCGTGGTTCGCCTCCGCGCGCTGGTGGTGGTGCCGGCGCGCCGACTTGCCCGCCCCCTCCAGCCACGCCCAAGCCAAGCTTATGCGCCGCTGGAGCATGTTGGACGTCTTCGGCCTCGCCCTCGCGATCTTCCTCGTGGAAGGCGAATACCTCATGAAGACCGAGGTTCGCTGGGGTGCCCTCTTTCTGGTCGCGATGCTCGCGCTACAAAAAGCCTTCCAGTTCGCCCTTGATCGCGCGCTGACCAAGCCAAAGTAGACGCGGCATCTTGCCGCGTTGAGCCTTCATCGGGGTGCGGCGTCAAAAACGCGGCGAGACGCCGCGTCTACTTTAATCCCGGCATTGCGCCGGCTCTAGGCACCCGCTTGCCTCCCCTTTTCACCATGTCCGCCACCGCCATTCCCAACGTCCTCGCCGAACGCTACGCCTCGCCCCTCATCAAAGACATCTGGTCGCCCACCGGACGCATCGCCATCGAGCGCGATTACTGGATCGCCGTCATGAAGGCCCAGCGCGACCTCGGCCTCGACATCCCTGCCGCCGCCATCGCCGCCTACGAGAAGGTCAAAACGCAGATCGACCTCGCCGACATCGACGCCCGCGAACGCGTCACCCTCCACGACGTGAAGGCCCGCATCGAGGCGTTCAACGCCCTCGCCGGCCGCGAATCCATCCACCTCGGCCTCACCTCGCGCGACCTCACCGAAAACGTCGAACAACTCCAGATCGCCCGCTCGCTCGACGTCGTGCGCATGAAAGCCGCCGCCGCGTTGCTGAAGCTGTCGAAGCGCTCCAAGCAATACCGCACGCTGATGCTCACCGGCCGCACGCACAACGTGCCCGCCCAGCCGACGACCCTCGGCAAACGCTTCGCCATGTTCGGCCAGGAGTTGCTCGCCGCGTTCACCGGCCTCGACGAACTCGCCGCGCGTTACCCCGTGCGCGGGCTTAAGGGCGCGGTCGGCACGCAGCTCGACCAGCTCACGCTCTTCAACGATCCGAAGAAAGTCGCCCGCCTCGAAGCCGGCATCATCAAACACCTCGGCTTCAAATCCACGCTCTTCGCCGTGGGCCAGGTTTACCCGCGCTCGCTCGACTTCGAAGTCGTGTCGGCGTTGCACCAGGTCGGCGCCGCCGCCGCGAGTTTCGCCACCACGCTGCGCCTCATGGCCGGCCAGGGTTTGCTCACCGAGGGTTTCCAAAAAGGCCAAGTCGGCTCGTCCGCGATGCCGCACAAGGTCAACGCCCGCAACTGCGAGCGCATCTGCGGTTTTTCGACGATTCTTTCCGGCTACGTGACGATGACCGGCGCGCTCTCCGGCCACCAGTGGAACGAAGGCGACGTCTCCTGCTCAGTCGTGCGCCGGGTGGCGTTGCCCGACGCCTTCTACGCCATCGACGGCCTGCTCGAAACGCTCCTCGCCGTGCTCAACCAGATGGACGTCTTCGAGGCCGCCATCGGCGCCGAGAACCAGCGCCAGCTCCCCTTCCTCGCCACCACGACGATCCTCATGGAAGCCGTCAAAGCTGGCATCGGCCGCGAAACCGCGCACCTCGCCATCAAAGAAAACGCCCTCGCCGCCGCGAAGTCGATCCGCACCGGCGAAGGTTCGTCCGACCTCGTGGCGTTGCTCGCCGCCGACGCCCGCTTAGGTCTCTCCGAGAAGTCGCTCCGCGCGATCTTGGCCGACGCCAAACGCTTCGTCGGCGCCGCCCCGCAGCAAGTGGACGCGTTTGTGAAGACCGTCGCCCCGCTGGCCAAGAACGTAAAAGGCGCCGCAACCTACGAACCAGGCAAGCTGCTGTAAGGTCGCCTCGCGAAGGGAGGGACGACCTCCGTGTCGTCCGGCTCGAAATATCGCCCGGCAAACACCCGACCCACAATCTCACAACCCCGGACGACACAGAGGTCGTCCCTCCCTTGGCGCGCTGCATGCTCGCAGCGACGCCAATGCCCGATCCTTCCCCCGGCGAAAACCCTCCGCCTCAGCGCAAACGCCCCGCGCATCTACCCGCGTTCGAGCACTCCAACCGCTCGATCATCCAGTTTGTCACCGTATGCACGCAAGGACGCCGCCCCCTCCTCGCCACCGACTCGGCTCACGCCATTCTCATCGCGGCGTGGGAAGCGGCGACGTGGTATCGGGTTGGTCGTTACGTGATCATGCCCGACCACATCCACCTTTTCTGCGCACCCGCCACAAATCCACCTGAGAGTCTGATGAAGTGGATCAACCTCTGGAAATCGCACGCCGCCCGTCACTGGCCCGACCTGACCATCGGCAAACTCTGGCAACGCGACTCGTGGGACACACAACTCCGCGCCACCGACCATTACAGCGCCAAGTGGAGTTACGTGCGCGAAAATCCGGTTAGAGCCGGCCTGGTCGCGAACGCCGACGAGTGGCCCTACCAAGGCGAACTGAACCCGTTGTCGTGGCACGATTGAGCGTATTGCGATCGAGGGAGGGACGACCTCCGTGTCGTCCGGCTCGAAAACAACCCCCCGCACCCCGCCCAAAACTCCCACCCCACGATTCCCAACCCGGACGACACAGAGGTCGTCCCTCCCTTAAATTCCCGATCCTCCGTCCGCGCCCAACTTTGAGTTTGCCACTCACGCCACCCGCCGACACCCTGCCCGTTCACGTTCTCCGTTTCCCCTTACTTTTTAACCAACACACACAACCATGGCCGAAGATCTTGTAGGTAATGCACTGGTGGGCCAGTCCGGTGGCCCCACCGCCGTCATCAATGCCAGCGTTGCGGGCGTTATCGCCGAAGCGCTCAACAACAACGAAATCGAAGAGATCTACGGCACCCTCAATGGCGTGCTCGGTATCCTTCAAGAAGACTTCGTCGATCTCGCCTCCGAGTCCCAGCAGACCATCCGCGCTCTCAAGCACTCCCCCGGCGCCGCTCTCGGCACCTGCCGCTACAAGCTCAAGAAACAGGCCGATTTCGAGCGCGTCCTCGAGGTCTTCAAAGCCCACAACATCCGCTACTTCTTCTACGCCGGCGGCAACGACTCCCAAGACACCGCCGACAAGATCTCCAAGCTCGCCCAAGCCCAAGGCTACGCCCTCCGCGTCATCGGCATTCCGAAGACCATCGACAACGACCTGCCCGTCACCGACCACTGCCCCGGCTACGGCTCCGTCATCAAATACATCTCGACCACCATCCGCGAGATCTCGGCCGACAACGA
>JANODO010000167.1:0-98563 GCA_031412735.1 Rariglobus sp.
GAGGGCGCCTTTGCGGACGGTCTCGCGGGCTTTGCGGGCGGCTTCGCGGGCGCGGGCGGCGTTGAGGCCCTTGTCGATGATGCGTTTGCCGAGGGACGGGTTGGTCTCGAAATACATCATGAGGCCCTCGTAGGTGGAGGAACCGACGACGCTTTCGACCTCGGGGGAGAGGAGTTTGACCTTGGTCTGCGACTCGAACTTGGGGTCGCTGTGCTTGATGGAGATGACGGCGGCGAGGCCTTCGCGGACGTCGTCACCGGTGATCTGCGGGTCCTTGTCCTTGAGGAGATTGTTGGACTTGGCGAACTGGTTGATGGCGCGGGTGAGGGCGCTGCGGAAACCGGACAGGTGGGTGCCGCCGTCGGGATTGTTGATCGTGTTGGTGTAGCAGAGGACCTGGTCGTTGTAGGAGTCGTTGTATTGGAAAACGACCTCGCAATGGATCTCGATGGGTTTGTCATCGAGCATGAGTTTGGTCTCTTTGGTCATGCGCACAGGGTGCGGATGAACGGCGTTCTTGCCCTGGTTGAGCTGCTTTACGAACTCGGAGACGCCGTCTTTGTAGAGGTAGGTTTCAACCTTCGGCTCGGCGGGGCGTTCGTCGGTGAAGACGATCTCGAGGCCGGAGTTGAGGAAGGCGAGTTCGCGCAGGCGCTGGGCGATGCGCGCGGTGACGAAGACGGTGGTTTCTTTGAAGATCTCGGCGTCGGGCTTGAAGGTCACGTAGGTGCCGGTGCGCGTGGCTTTGCCGATGACCTCGAGCTTCTTGATGGTTTTGCCCTGTTCGAAACGCATGTGGTGGACCTGGCCGTTGCGCGAGACCTCGACCTCGAACCATTCGGAGACGGCGTTGACGCACTTGGCGCCGACGCCGTGGGTGCCGCCGGAGAATTTATAGCCGCCCTGGCCGTATTTGCCGCCGGAGTGGAGGGTCGTGAGAACGAGCTCAACGCCGGGGAGGCCGGAATCCTTGTTGATATCGACGGGGATTCCGCGGCCGTCGTCGCGGATGGAGATCGAGCCATCGACGTGGATGTTGACCTCGATGCGCTTGCAATGGCCGGCGAGATGTTCGTCCACGGAGTTGTCCAAGACCTCGGAAACGCAGTGGTGGAGGGCGCGTTCGTCGGTGCCGCCGATATACATGCCGGGCTTCTTGCGGACGGCTTCGAGACCCTTGAGCTGGCTCAGTTTGGAAGCGTCGTAGTTTTCCTCACCGGCGGCGTTGTGGGTGGGAATTGAGGAGTCGGATGGGTCGGACATTTATGGAGGAAGAACGTTATGAAATCTAAAGGTAAAATCTCATCGTAAAAGGGTGGGGGCGACAACCCCTTTTTTGCTCGTTTGAGGCCCTATTTTCGAGGGTCTTTAAAAGTATTTAAGGTTGCGGACCTAAGATTCGGAAGTAGCGTGCCGTGCGAGTGAAGCTTTCTGTCAAAGTTGATTACGCCTGTCGTGTGCTGGCTCAGATGGCCAAGTATTACGGAACCGATGAATTGGCGCATATCGAGCAGCTCGCGGCGATCGAGGCGGTGCCGGCAAACTACCTGGTTCAAATCCTGAGCGAACTGCGGAACGGCGGGTTGATTAACAGCCGTCGCGGCAAGCAGGGCGGGTATGCGTTGGCGAGGCCGCCGACCGAGATCACGCTTTACGATATTGTGAAGCTGATTGAGGGGGATTTGCTGGAGTTGAACGGCACCGGAGAAGGGCACTCGGGACGGCGCGTAAACGCGATCTGGCGCGATGTGCGCGCGGCGCTGGAGGCGAAGTGCAAGAGCTACTCGCTCGATATGTTCGCGGCGAAGAGCGAGGATGAGATGTATTACATCTGAAGCGGCGGAGCCGCTTCAGATGAGAAGTAGCGAGTAGCGGGAAGAGGGTAGCGAGTAGGTTCGGAGTCGGAGTAGGCGGAATCGGAGTAGCAAACCGGCGGAGAACGGATTTGACCGGGTTGAGGTGCGGGGCAGTGTCGGCGGAGATGCTTACTCCTACGCTTGAAAGGCTGCTCGTTCTCCAAGATCGCGATACGAAGCGGTTGGGCTTGGAAAAGCAGCTGAAGGCGGTGCCTTCTGAGATTGCTGGGGTGGAACAGAAAATCGCTTCGGAAAAGGCTGCGATTGAGACGGCCAAAGCCGAGTTGATGTCCCTCGAATCGAAGAAGAAAATGTTCGAGAACGAGATCGGCTCCGCTGAGACGAAACTGGGCAAATACAAAACCCAGCAGGTGCAGGTGCGGAAGAACGACGAATTTAGGGCGCTTGGTTTAGAAATTGAGCACACCGAGGCGGCGATTGCGGTGCTCGAAGGCCAGGAGTTGGAGGTGATGTATGCGATCGATGAGGCGAAGAAGAAGTTCTCGGCGGCGGAGGCTGTTTTAAAGCAAAACATCGCGGGGCACGAGACGCGTATCCGCAACTTGCGGGAGCGTGAAATCAATCTGTGTGCAGAACTCAAAGCGGCGCAGGCGGAGGTCGCGGGTGCGCGCACGCCGCTCGAGGAGCCGGCGTTGCGGGTGTATGATCGCATCGCGGCGCGTCAGCAGCCGGCGTGCGTGTCCGTGCGCGGCAATACTTGTGGAGGTTGCCATTTGAAGGTGTCGGCAGAAGTCGAGTCAGCCGTGCGCGGCAAAGGCGATGTCACGGGCAAGCTCGCGACCTGCGACCAATGTGGACGCATTGTGTGGTGGGACGCCGCCGCTTAACGCGCGGCGCGTTAAGCGGAATGACCAATGACCAATGACCAATGACCAATGACCAATGACCAATGACCAATGACCAATGACCAATGACCAATGACCAATGACCAATGACCAATGACCAACGACCAATGACCAATGACCAATGACCAATGACGAAGGACCGGCGGAGGTCTTTTCTGGAATTGGATATTGGTCACTGGACATTGGTCATTCCGCGACCGTAGGTTCGCGGTTGGTTTTGGGGCTGGATCGTCGCTCCATCGTTCTTTGATCAATGGAGAGGAAAGTCCGGACACCGTAGGGCAGGATGCCGCACGAGCTTCACCGCAAGTGCGGGCAGAGCGTTTCAAGGCGCTCTGACGGATAGTGTCACAGAGAATATACCGCCCGCTACCACGAGGTGAGGATCGGCTTGCCGATTGCTCGCGTGGATAAGGGTAAGGGTGAAAAGGTGGGGTAAGAGCCCACCGCGCCGGCAGCAATGACGGCGGCAGGACAAACCCCTTCCGGTGCAAGGCAAAATAGGTGGCTGGGCGGCTCGTCCTATAGCCACGGGTATGCCGCATTTCGCCCTGGTGCCGCGCAAGCGGCGCTTGGGCGCGACAGGTCCGCTGTGAGGCGGGCTTGAGAGAAATGACGGTCCACCCGCCGCAAGGCGGGGGACAGAATCCGGCTTACAGGCCCCAAAACCAATCTTCACGGCTGCCCCTGCTCGAAATCCTTCGATAGGACCGAATGTGGACCGGACGTCACCGCGACTCCAGCCCAGCTTTGATTAGAATGTCATCAGGGAGCTGTAAGCGGTCCGGTCAACGTAGCCGACCATTTCGTCCCAGTCTTCGATGCCGAGGCGGCCACCGGTATCGCCGGCTCCGAGGGATTCATCGTAATAAAAGCAGTCGTTGCCGGTGAACAGGAGGCTTTTGCCGATGAGTGATCCGTAGACAAACCCGGAGTTGCCGCCGCCCTTGGCTTCGATGTCGGCGTTGGGGGCGTAGACGACGGCGCTGAGACTGCCGTTGCCCGAGACTTTGAAGGTTTGGGCGCTATCGTTGGTTTTATCGGCGTCGTCGGTATTGGCGTCTTCATTACTGCGGGTGCCGTAGATGTGCAGGTTGTTGGCTTGGCCGACATGCGTGCCCGTGTCGGTGTAGCTGGCGGGTGTCGTGCTCGTGGTGGTGACGGTGTTGCTGCTGGTATTGGCGGTGGGCTGGGTGCCGCCGGAGGCTTTGAGTATTTGGAAAGTGCTGCTCGAGGAGTTGGAGGTGGTCGTAGTGCCTTGGGCGACGACATTGGTGATCGCTTGGTTGTAATTCCAGCCGATGACGGTGGTCCTTTGCGCACCCTTGCCATAGACCGGCGTGACATTGGAGACGGTGGTGGTGGTGGTCGTGTTGGTGGTGACGGTGGTGGGCGGAGTATAGGTCTGCGTGGTGATCACGTTGGTGGCGGAGCCCTGACCGGTAATGGAAAGGTTGCCGTCGGTGTAGAGTTTCAGTTTTCCGGTGGTGTAGGTTTGGGCACCGGTTGCGGTGTTGGTGACCAAGGAGGCATTCACCTGGAGCGCGCCTCCGTTGCCACCGATGGATACGGCGTTGCCGCTGTTGGGGACATTCAGCACGACTTCGTATCCGGCGGAGACGGCGAGAACGGAGCCGGTTAGGTTGATCTCATTGGCCGTGTAGTAATAGATGCCGTCGGCGTTGGGGGTGTCGCCGCCGCGAGGCAGGGTGAGGCTGCTGTTCACTGTGCCGAGACTGGTGTAGGTGCCAGAAGGGGCTTCCTCCACGGGAATATCGGCTGAAAAATTGGCGCTAATGCTGTTGGGATCTTTGGTGCCGTTGGGCGTGCCAAAGGGGCCGATGTAACCTTGGCTGCCGACATTGATGGCGCTGGTCGTCGAGGCGCCGACAGCAGCCTTGCCGTTGATGTCGGCGTTGCCGGAGTTGAGGGTGGAGTCGATCGCCGTGGTCGCAAGCGACATGTTGTCGTCCACCACGGATGCGCTGAAGGTGATCGGGGGGGTTGATGGGTCGCCATCCGGGTCGGAGTTCCAGCTACCCATGACGACGTTGTTGCCGTTGGCCCGGATGCCGTCTTTGCCGAGGCCCCCGATTTTAAGCGATGAGCGCTTGTTCAGGGTGACTTTCACCCATTTCTCAAGCGGGGAACCGCTGGGAGGGGTCACGATGGCGCGGGCGATGATGTAGGCCGCAGCGGTGCCGACTTTGTCCTGCGCGTAGACTTTGACTTGAGCCGTGGCGCCGCCCTCGACTGTGCCGAGGTTAAAGGTGCGCCGGCGGGCGGTGGTCGCGCCGCTCGGCGTGTCCCAACCCGACCACGTAGCTGATGCGCTATTCATCTCCCACATGGCCTGTTCGAGACCGGTCTCGGCGAGGTTCATGGCCACGCCGAGGTTATGGGTGCGGTAGGATAACTTTGAAGCCGTGGTGGTGAGCTGCAGGAACGAGCCGATGGAAATCGCGAGGCCGAGGCTGAAAAGGAGGGCGACGATGAGGACGGAGCCGCGGCGAGGATCGGAGGCGCGGACGAGGCGGGAGCGGGGGTGTAAGTTCATGGCGGGGGCGGGCTCAGTTGCTTTGAATCTTGTTACGCAGGACGTAGCGGGCTGAGACGACGTTGTTGGTGGCGTCGGCCAAGGAGGAGCGACTGCGAACGGAGGAGAGGGAGATCTGCAGCATCTTGGTCAGATCGTTCAGGTCGGCGGTGCTGGTGGTGGCGGGGTTCACCAGCTCGATGCCAGGGGCATCGGCGTATTGGTAGGCGGTGAAGGTCAACGACTGGACGCCGGTTATAAGGTTGCGAACGCTGCCATCGGGCGCGGTGCGCCTGAGACGCTGGTTTGCGCTGTCGTAATCGTAGCGGACGGAAAGCCCGTCGGGAGCGGTGAGCGTGATGCCTGTCAGGGCGGCCGTTTCAGAAGGGCGGTGCCAGGCGATGGTCTTCGTCACGCGGGCGTCGACGGCGATGGTCTCGAGGGCGGTGCGGGCCTCGTTTTCCATCTCGATGTAGTGGCTGAGGCGATACCCGCTATGAGCGATCATGATCACGGAGGCGAAAACGCCGACGAGGACGATGCCGGACATCGTGGCGGAAACAATCAGCTCCACGAGGGTGAAGCCCCGAATGCCGCGTGCCTTACGAGCCGATGGTGTAATAATATGCATAGAGACCGTCTTTGCAGTAACGCGTGCTGCTGCTGCGTTCGTGGGTGATGCCATCGAGACCTCTCCACGTGATGAAAATGGTGATTTGGATGACCTCGTTGGCGAAGTCGCCCAGAGGGGTGATGGTGCGAGTTGCGGTGAAGCCGTTGGTGCCCTGCATTTGGGCAAGAACCTTCCGCTCGGTCTCGGTGGTTTGCGGGAAAATCGTTGCCAGGTCTATCTGCGGCGGCTCGGCCATGAGGGCTTGAACACGAGTCCAGCTCAGCATGCGAATGCGCTCCATTTCGCTCTGAATGATCTGGGCGGCGAGGGTGGTTTTGCGGGCATTGTCCAGCGCCTTAAAGCCGGATTGGAGCACGAGAATGGAGCTGGAGATGACCAGTGCCATGATGGTCGCGGCCATGGCGACTTCCACGATCGTGAAACCGGCTCGCCGGCGACGCGTTTGGCGGTTGCACCCGGTGGTGTTCAGCAGGGGCGTGAAGTCCATGCGATGACTTTACTCGAAAGCCTCGTTTTTTGGCAGAGGCCAATGGGCCCGTTTACGGGCCTGATTCCCGGGGGCCCAAATGGACCTACTGGGTATGGGCAGGTCAGGGCCGTTTACTTTGTGTCCAGCAGCTCAGCCAGCGCCCGGCGTTCGGCGGGGGCGGTGATGAGTCTCCAAGATCCGGGGCCATAGGGCGCGTGATCGACCAGGTCGGCGAGCGACGCGTCGTAGTGAAAGGCCGCGTTGCCCGTGAGCGTGATATCCCGTGCAACAATGGACCCCATCATATCGCCGTTGCCGTGGATCGTGACGTCGCCGTTCGGTGCATACACGACGGCGCGCAGCGCGCCGCGACCGGTGATGCTGATCGCCTGGCCAATGCCGGTGGTGTTGCCGCCCCAGAGCTTGAACGTGCCCGGTTGGATGTTGGTATTGCCCAGCCCTTGTCCGGCGATGTGGACATCGCCTTCCGCGTAAAGTGTAAGGCTCGAACCTTCCGGGATGAGAATGGCGGCGGCGCCGGTGATATCAATCGCTTTGGTCCCGGCCGGTGCGGTGAGCACCAGCGTCACGTGTCCGAGAATAGTGAGGGTCTTTTTGCCGGAGAGGTTGATCTGAGCCGTGCGCCAGCGAGTGGTTTGTCCGGTGACGCCCAAGGTAGCACCCAGCGGAGAAACCCACGTGCCGCCGGTGGGTGCGGCGATGATCGGAAACGTGGCGTTGAAATCGGTGGCCACTCGCGTCGCATCAACCACGCCGTCGGCGGTGTTGAACGGTCCGATCAGGCCGTTCGGACCGACTTGGGGTTCGGCGCCGGCGGTGGCGACATAGCCGTAGATTTTAGCATTGGTTACGAGGAGGGCGGAGTCGTCCCGGGCCGCGCTGGCGATGCCTCCGCGGTCGCTGGCGATGGCCGTGCTGTAGTTCACCGGCGGGGTGGCGGGGTTGCGATCAGGGTCGGAGTGCCAGCTGTCGAAAGACGTGCGGCTGCCGCGAAAAACCAGCGAGCGAAGCGCGGTGAGGCCGTTGCCAAAGTAGGAGCGTCGTCGCAGGGTGACCTCGATCATCTGTGTGATGGGAGCGTTGTCGGCAGTCTGCACGGCGGCTTCGGCCAAGATCACCGGTCGGGTGTGGCCGGTGGGTGCGGTGGCGTTGGCATAAACTTTGACCTGTCCTTTCGAGCCGGAGGTGACGGTAAAGTCGGTGAACTTGCGCCAGGCAGCGATGCCGTCGGTGGTCCAGCCCGACCAGGCGGTGGCCGAGCCGGCGAGAGTTTGGTTGTAAGACCACACCGCTTCCTCGATGCCGGCTTCGGCGAGGTGAAAGGCGGCGTTGCGGTCGAAGGTGCGGCGCGTCTGCTGACTGGAAGTAAGCGTCAGGTTGAAGTAGCTGCCGAGGACGAGCGCGAGCAGGGCCGTGACCAGCATGGCGGCGATTAGCACGGAGCCCCGGCGATTGCCGCGGCGGATGAGCGGGAGCGGCTTCATCGGCTGACGCGCTTGTTGCGCAGGATGTAGCGGGCGGAGACGGCGGCCTGGGTCGAAGCGGGGCCGCCGGCGGTGAGGTGCAACGTGCGGAGGCTGAGCTGAAGTTGCTTCGTTTCGAGGTCGTTGTAGGCCGCGTTGTCGGTGATGCCGGGCTGCTCGAGTTTGTAGCGTCGGAAGGCGAAATCGTTCGCGACATCGCTCACGAGCAGCTCGCGCCGCCCGTCGGAATGGACGCGGTGGAGTGTTCCGGTCAGGGCGTTCGCGTTTGCTAGCGTGAAGGAGTAGGCGATCGGCTGGTAAGTGCCGTCGGCCGCCGGCACGTCCAAGGTGATGTTGCGGGAGTTGGTCCAGCGGATGTCGGACGCCATGCGCACGTCCTCGGAGAATACCTCCAGCGCGCGCCGCAGCTGGGTTTCCATTTCCTGGTAGTGACCGAGGGCGAGCCCGGTGCGGCCGAAAAATAAAAACGCCCCGAGCACGCCGGCGAGCACCACCACGGAAAGCGTGGAGGCGATGAGCACCTCGGTCAGGGTGAAGGCGGACCTCCGGGTGCGTAACTGATTTATGGATACGCGGCGCCCGGCCTTAGTGCGATGTGTAGAAATAGTCATTCAGGCCGTGGCGGGCGTAGCGGGTGACGAGGCGGGCGGTGTGAACGCGTTCGTGCGAGCCGCCCCAGCGGGCTTCGACGGTGATTTCCTTCAGCCCGTCGCGCAGGTCGCGGATCTCGCGCGAGCACGTCAGGTTAGAGCCGCGCGGCAGGTCGGCGATGGCCACCGTGGTGTCGCGGGAATCCTGGATGGCCTGCAACTGGGCCCAGCTGCGCAGGCGGAGGTATTCGAGCTCGCTCTGCATGATGTGCGACGCGGCGCCGAGATGGCGGGCGTGGTTGATGCTCTGCAGACTGGTTTTGACGGTCATCGCGGTGCCGCCGAGGCCCAGCATGAGCACGCAGGAGGCAGTCATGACTTCGACGAGGGAGAAGGCCGCGTGGTGAGCGCGCGCAAGACGCGGGGGCTTGTCGCCCGGGGTCGCGCGTCGGGAGGGGTAAGGCATGGTCCTACTTAATACACCCGATGGGGAACTTGCATCCCCTGAAATGGGCCTAGCCTGAATGGGCCTATTTGGGACCGGGCGGCGGGGTGGCCTGAACGTAGAGCGCGGCGGCTTGGGAGCGGCGCTTGACGTGGAGCTTCTCGAACACGCTGACGAGGTAGTTTTTGACGGTGTTGTCGCTCAGGCCGAGGTGCAGGCCGATTTCCTTGTTGGTCTGGCCTTCGGCGACGAGGGCCAGGACGCGGCGTTCCTGGGCGGAGAGGGTGGCGAGATTGCGGTCTTCGTGGGGGCCGCCGCCGCGAACGACGCGCATGACACCGGCCATGACGTCGGGGGAGAGGATGGATTTGCCTGCGGCGATGTCGTGGATCGCCTGGACGAGGCCTTGAGGGTCGATCTCCTTCATCAAGTAACCTTGGGCGCCTGAAGTGATGGCGTCGTAGATAAAGCCGTCGTTGGTAAAGGACGTGAGAACGGGGACGCGCGTTTCGGGGCGGTTCTTCAGGATGGCTTTGCAGGCATCGAAGCCGGAGCCGTCGGGGAGACGGATATCGAGGAGGACGATGTCGGGTTTCAGGCGGGCGGCGATGGAGATGGCGTCGGCCACATTGGCGGCCTCGCCAATTACAGTGATGGGCGGTTGGGGCGCTTGGGCGATGAGCACGGCCTTGATGCCTTGGCGGACGAGGGCGCTATCATCGACCAGAATGACACGAATGGGGGTGGGCTTTGGGTCGGTGTTCATCCAGCTGTGTGTTCGTTAAGGGGAAACAGCAGGCTCGTGCGAGTTCCTTTTCCCATCTCCGAGGTGATCTCGGCGGTCGCGCCCAAGGTGCGCGCTCGCTCGGTGATGTTGTCGAGTCCCCGGCCATGA
Organism: Rariglobus sp.; assembly: GCA_031412735.1. Lineage (GTDB taxonomy): Bacteria > Verrucomicrobiota > Verrucomicrobiia > Opitutales > Opitutaceae > Rariglobus. The sequence continues at coordinate 9,797 of JANODO010000167.1, forward strand.
ACTGCGGTGGAAGGATCGAAGCCGGCGCCGTCGTCGGTGATCAGGAGGCGGGCGGAGCGTCGGTCTTCGGTGAGTTGCAAGCTCACGTGGACGGTGCGGGCTTGACCGTGGCGGATGGCATTGCTGGCGGATTCGCGGATGACGTGGAGCGCGGTCGTGCGGGCGGCGAGGTGGAGTCGGTCGGCGACGGATTCATCGATGTCGAGTTTGCCGACGGTCGAGCCGGAGGTTTGCAGCAGTTCGAAGAGGCTGGCTGCAGCCGCGCTGAACGTGCGCCTCGTGTGCAGGGCTTCGGGCTCCAGACCGGTGATAAAGTTGCGCACGTCGCGGATGGTCTCGTTCAAGGCGGCACGCACCTGATCGATACGTTGGGCGGCTTCGTCGGGGTTTTTGGCGAGGTGGGCGCGGGCGGCGGCGAGCCCCATGCCGGCGGCGTAGATGGACTGAATGATGCCGTCGTGGAGGTCTCGACCGAGGCGCGCGCGTTCTTCGGCGTCCCGGCGAAGCTCTTGCTGTTGCGCGAAGGAAATCTCCACCCGGCCGGCGATGCGGGAGAGTTCCGTGCCTTGGTCAACCAAGGGGTGGAGGAGCGAGGGGTCTTGGCGGGCCAGGCTGTCGCTAATGGCATTGAGAGGCCGCAACACCCAAACGTGGAGGCTGAGGGCAAGCGCGGCCATCACGAGCAGGCCAAACAGAATAAACACCCGGGCCTCGAAGGCGTCGGTCCGCAGGCGTGTGGTGATGGCCGGCATGTCGCGAGACAGGGAGAGCAGGGCGACGGTCTCGCCGCGCCAGTTATTGAGGGGGCGAAGGAGGGTGAGGTTGGAATCGGGCGTCGCGGGAGTTTGCGACTCATGGGGGGCGGCGAGGCGCAAAGTGCTTTCGGTGAGGCTGCCGAGTGACTGGAGGTGAGCTTTATCCCAGAGACGCGCGGCGACGAACCAGCCCAGGGGCGGAGTGTTGCGAGCGGTGTCGGCCGAGGGTTGGATGGGTGCGGTGCGTATCTCCAATAGCCCGTTGGGGTGGGCGATGAAGTAGTGGGCAAAGGGGGTTTGCTCCAGAATTTCGCGGAATTGCCTGGGGTCTGCGGGGAGCGGAGTCGTGCCGTCCGGGTTTGCCTGGTAGGCGACCGCGCCGTCCAGCGTGAACACCCAGGTGTCGTAGATATCGAAGCTGGCGAGGCTTTGGCGCAGGTTTATCTCGGCCCAAGCGGGGTCGCGGGCTTCGATGAATTTACCCAATTCGTCCCAGCGCGAATAATCTTCAACGAACTGGCGCAGGCTGGAGCCGTTTAAATCGAGCCAGCGCGCGAGCATGCCGGTGGCATCGCGTTGCGAATTGGCGAGTTCTTCGGTCAGCCGCTCTTTCTCGAGCAGGCGGATAAAGGTCAGGCAGCTCAGGAAGATCAGCAGCAGCATCCCCAGCAGCAGGGCAAAACGCAGTTTTATGCTCATCTCGGTTCGCACCGAGGGCTAGCCGGGGGGCGAGGAGCTGCAACCTCAAAGACGAGTTGCGAGCCGGTGATACGCGGGCGATGCGGGCAGGACGGACTCAATCCCAATCGAAGGCGTTCTTGATGGTCGTGTATTCGGTTTGGCTGAGATCGGTAAAATCCACGCGGGGACGCGCGTGGATGGTGTTGGCCGCGCAGTTGGAGGCGATGTGATCAGGGTTCCTCCGCAGCCTCGTCGAAGGCGGTGCGGGTGGCGCCGGTGGTGCCGGCTCCGGTGGGGAAGAGGGCTTTCAGTGCGGCAAACTCGGCGGCAGCGCTGGAGTAATCGCCCTTGCGATTGGTGATGTCGGTGAAATCGACGCGACGGTAGCTGCGCACGTAGGGAGTCTGCGGCGGATAGCGGTTCTGGGTTCCGAAGAGACTGTTGAAACCCCAGAGACGGATGGGCGGTGCGTAAACGCGGAGGTTGAAAGGTTCATCGGCGACGCGGCTCTCGAACATGACGACAATCGAGCCACGGATCGCGGCGGTGTTGCCGGTCCAATTTTCCAGGAAGCGGGGGAGATTGTGCACGCCACCGCTGTTCTGTCTGTATCCGTTTTTATTGGACGGGGTGAGACCCACGAGGAAGGCGGCGGCTATTTCGGTGGTGCCTGCGGTGAACTTTACGTCTGGGCTAGCCGTGGAGGGCGAGGCACCCGGGTAGGTGGAGGGAAGCGTGGCTGTGTTTGAACCATCGATACGATTGGCGTTGCTGGGGGCGGTGGTGGACCAGTTCGGGTTCCAATTGGCGATGTCGTAGCGCAGACCGCTCAAGGCATCGTTCCAGCCACCGGTCTGAACACCTGTGTTGTTGAAGGTGGGCTGGCTCAGCAGGGTGACCGCGTCGGCAACGAGGGCGACGGGGCGTTCCCCGGGTTCCGGGTGGCGCGCGCTGTTGGTGGCGCTGTTGGCCACGGTGTTAAGTGTTCCGTCGGCGTTGAAGTGGCCGAGCACATACATGGCGTCGTTGGTCGCGATGGTGAGGCCTTCGTTGGCGACGCCGGCGGCACCGCTCTTGCTGGCGACCGCGCCGCGGCCGTTGATGAGGCGCACGCCGGAATCCTGGCGGGTCTCGGCATCGACGGACTCGATGTAGATGGAACCGTTCCAGTCTGAGGAATTGAATCCTTCGATGGCGTTGGCGGCAGTGACGGCCACGGGGGTGGCAGAAGAGGACGTGTAGTTGGGGTAGATTGTGGCGTTTGCCGAACCGTTGACGCTGCGTTCGACGGATTTTTTGAGGGCATTCATGTCCACCTCGATAATGTCGATGACCTTGCCGGTGTAGGCGTTGCTCCCGGAGCGTGCAGTGGTGTTGGCGTAGGATTCGCTGTGGCGGCGCAGGTCGGTCATCTGATCGGGCTTGATGGTGACGATAGGATCACCGCCCGGCGTGCTGTGGCTGGCGGAACCGGGAAGCCTCACCTCGGTGCCGTCGGACTTGAAGGCCTTCACCTCGCCGGCGGCGAGCGTGTAGGCGGTGCCGTCGGGTTTGCGGGCGGTGCGCGACGATGTGCTGGGGTTGACGGCGATGTAGAGACCCGATTTGCGCGAGAATTTCTGATCTTCGAGTTCGGCGTTGTAGGAGGAATCGGTGCTGGGGATCGGGGGCTCGATCATGGCGCGCGCCTGATTGACGGAATTATCCACGCCGTTGCTGGGCGTGGGATCCTCGACGTAGTTGCCGATGGCGACGGGGTTGTAGGTCTGGATACCGTGGGACTTGGTCTGAAGATTGCCGTTGTAGGTGTTCGACGAATACGAGCGGAAGCTGCTGTTGGTATCGTTGGTCTCGGCGGAAGCGCCCATGAGTTGATCCCTCCAGGTGCCGCTTTGCATGAGATTTACGAGCGCTCCGGCGCCGTTGGTGAAAAAAATGTCGTTGTTAGCTGTTGTTTCGCGCGTTCCGCTGTTGGTGATCGGAGCCACCGAGACGCCACCGACAGACTTGAACCCCTTGTAGAGACCGCCGGTCGCGGTGACCGGGGCCATGAAGTTGAGACCGCCCGCGCCTTGTTTGCTGACGTAGATATTGCCGTTGGCGTGGACGGGGCCCCACACGGTCATGTTCGGACCGGGAGCGATCTCGAGGTCCATGTTATAGAAAATAGCGTGGGCGAAGAGCGGGGCGCCGCGGAATGAAAGACGTTGACCGACGTAAGCGGTAACGGGGGCACCCTGGTTAGCGGGCGGATTCACGGTGGCTTTGGCCATGATGGAGATGTCTCGGCGAGTAACGTATTTACCCTTAAGCGGGTCGCTCTGATTACTGATGTCATCGGGGTTCACGTAGTAGCTACCTCCACCAGCGGGGACAGTTTGGATGATGCCGGCAGCGAGTTCCACGGTGAGGTAGTCCACCTTCGAACCGCTGAAAAATGCTGCGGGGGGCACAAGCGGGGCATCGGAACCGACCGCGAATGCGTTGGTGGTGTAGGTATTGCGCGCTTCAAGTTTCTGCCGGATCTGGGTTAAACCGTATTCGGCGGCGGCTTCGGCGGCGTTGCGGGCCTCCAGGCGGAGGGAGTTGCGGTAGTTGAGCTTTCGTTCGGTGTAAGCCCAGCCGAGGATGCTGCCGCAAATCAAGACGAGGACGGTTGTGAAAATGACGACCGTGATTAGTGCGGAGCCGCGTGTAGAGCGGGGATGAGGGTAGAGCATGGTGGTAATCACCCGCGAGGGGAGATGGTGAAGTTGTAGGTGTTGGTGGCCCGCCTGATCAGACTGCCGCGGTGGATGATCTCGCCCTTAATGATGATACTGCGGTCGTAGAAATTGTAGAAAAGTCTTCCGTTGGAGAGCCCCTTGGAGAGTTCGATGACTTCGCCGAAGGCGGCGGGATTGGTGATCGATGGGATCAATTGCCAGACGGGCAGACTGGAGGAAGGCGTGAAATCAATGTCGAACTTACGGACGGGGCCTTCGCTGTTGGGGTCGCTGGCATTGGCGGGGGCGCGGAAATAGCCGACCAGTCGGGAAACGTTGCGGTCGTTTTCGGGGTCTTTGAAAATAAGCACCAAGCAATCTCCGGATACGCCGTCGTTCACCGAGGTATCCACAACCGACGCGCTGTAGGCATAGACGGGGTCCTCGCCGTCCATACTGATCATGCTGGCCACCGAACTTACATCGCGAGTGAGGTTGTTGTAGCTCGGAAATATCAGAAAATCATTGGCAGAGGTGGCGCTGCTGCTGATCTCGTTGGTGAAGTTACGAATATCGCGATTAACCAGAAGTTTGCCGGTTTCATAATGGTAGATGTTAAGCGCCTGGAGAAAGAACGAGAAGACGCCTACGCTGACCAGTCCGAGGAGGGTGGAGGCGACCAGGACTTCCACCAGTGTGTAGCCACGGCGGGTGCGCGGAATCGAACGGGGACGGTAAAGTGTTTTCATGGGCTTCAAAGAGTAGGGACAAGGGAGCGGACGGTGCGGACGTCACCCATGAAACGGCGCGTATCGCGGGCGCTGCCGTGTTCCCAGACGTAGATCATGGTGATGCCGAAGCATTGGGAGGCGGCGAGCGAGCCGGAGGCGATGGGCGTGGGCATGGTGCCATCGAGACTTTCGACCCACACCCAGATGTTGATGCGCAGATCGTCGGCGGTGTTGGCAGGTGTGTTGTTGACGTCAACGAGCTTGGCGTTGTTGACGACGCCGGTCGGAATCGTGCCGAGCACGACTGTGGATTTGTCGATCACGGGTAACGGAGACGGCGTGAGTGTATCGAGGGTAACCTGGTCGAGCCGTGTGCGGATGGGGGACTGGGTGAGCTCGGCTATCTCCATGTTTTTCATCTGCTCGATGTAGCCTTGGATGATCGTATTGGCCGTGTTTTGGTAGATACTGGCCTCGGTGAGACGACGGCTCTGGATGAGCGAACCGAGCAATCCCATGATCACCATCGAAAGCAGAAGCATGGACACTGCGACCTCGACCAAGGTGAATCCGGATTCACCGGAGCGATATTTGCGGCGACGAAACGCGAATGGGGGGCGTGGTGTGGAATTCACCCCCGTAAAGTATCAGAGAGGGGGGCGCAAATACACGGGGCGAACGCGGGTTTAATGGCCCTACCTAAATAGGGTCTTTAGGCCCTGACGCATGAATCGATGCGAACCGCGGATGGATGAAAATCAACGTTCTCGTTTATCCTGCACGTAGAGCGCGGCGGCGTGGGCGCGGCGCGTGACGTGAAGTTTTTCGAAGATCGTGCTGAGGTAGTTTTTCACGGTCTTCTCGGCGAGGTTCATCTCGGTGGCGACCTCCTTGTTGGTGCGACCGGCAGCGATGAGTGCGAGGATGCGCTGTTCCTGAGGGGAGAGTGTGGCGACGAGGGGCTTGGTGCGCTCGTTCTTTAGGAGATCCATTACGCGGGCGGTGATCTGCGGATCGAGGATGGATTTGCCGGCGGCGATGTCGCGTATGCCCTGTAGAAGGGCTGTCGCGTTGATCTCTTTTAGAAGATACCCGTGTGCGCCGGCATGGATAGCTTCATCGACGACGGATTGCTCGGAGCTGGAGGTGAGAAACAGCACGCGCAGTTCTCCGCCATCGGCGAGCAGGCGGCGGCACACGTCGATGCCGGTGCCGTCGGGCAAGTGGATGTCCAGCAACACCACGTCGGGGTGTTCCCGGCGGCAGACGACCAGCGCCTCCGCCGCCGTGGCCGCCGTGCCGCATAGTTCGAGTCCTGGGACGCCTTGGAGAAGCGTCTGTAAGCCGACGCGAACGAGTTCGCTATCGTCAACGATGACCAGCCGAGTGGGCGGGGAGGAGGACGGTCGGTTCATGCGGAAAGATTGGCCGGGAGGGTCGGGTCCAGACGGGTGCCGTGGAGGGGCCGGTGTCGAGCCATAAATGCCAGCCCGGGGTGAAGAACACGCCGCACCTCGAAAGTCGCCTCCCGAAATCGCCCTTGACTCAAGGGCCCGGGTTTGGGTTTCTGTCCGGCTTTAACTTTTAACCCGTCATGGCCAATACGAAATCCGCAATCAAAGCCGCCCGTAAATCCGAGCGTCTCACCACCCGCAACAAGGCCGTCAAAACCCGCCTGAAGACCCTTCACAAGAAGCTCGAGAAGGCCGTAATCGGCACCGACAAGGACGCCGCCAAAGCCGCCGCCAGCGCCTACGTGTCCGCGATGGACAAGGCCACCAAGTCCGGCGTCGTCCACAAGAACGCCGCTTCCCGCGCCAAGGCGCACACCGCGAAGATCGTGTTCGCCAAGTAATCGTCCGGCGGCCTCGCGCCGCCTCGATTCCCCTTTTATTTCAAGCCCTCCGTGTGCCTCGTGCCTCGGAGGGCTTTTTGCTGGGGTGGCGCCTACATCCGTCTTGTAGGCGCGAAGCAATCGCCGTGAACTCTCGTTTTCGTCGAGGATGCCGTCTCCACGCCTTCATGTCCTTTCCTGGAACCAACCGCTGGTTCATGCCGTCACGGCGTGGCTCGCTCGCGGCTGGACGGGCGAGGAGGGCCCGCTCGATCTGTCCGACACGCTGCTGATCGCGCCCACCCGGCAAGCGGGGCGTCGCCTGCGCGAGGCGCTTGCCGGCCACGCGGCCGCGCGCAACCAGGCGGTGTTTCCGCCGCGCGTGATCATGCCCGAGGCGCTGGCCACGCTCGACGCGCCGGCCGTCGGCATCGCTTCGCAGGCGGAGTCGTTGCTCGCGTGGACGGAGGTCTTGCGGGCGGTCGATCTTGAGGCGTTTCGCGACGTCTTCCCGCTCGATCCGCCGGCGCGGACGTTTTCGTGGGCGGTGCGGCTGGCGCGCGAGTTTCAACGCTTGCAAACGACCTTGGCCGAAAACGGCCTGCGCATGGCCGATGTGGCGGAGCGCGGCGGTGAAGATTTCCCCGAGGCCGAGCGCTGGCGCCAACTCGGCGAGTTGGAGGCCGTGTGCGACGCCGCGTTGGCGGAACGCGGATTGAGCGATTCCCAAGCGGTCAAAATCGCCTTCGCCGCCAACCCCGCGCCACTCGCCGGCGTGAGGCGCGTCGTGGTGGCGGGCTCGCCCGATCCGCTGCCCATCGCCGTGCGCGTGCTGGTGTCCCATGGGAGCCGGGGAATGCCGATCGATGTGCTGGTGTCCGGGCCCATCGACGCACCGGCCGGCGGGGCACCGTTGTTCGATTTATGGGGGCGGCCGGATGCCGTCGCGTGGGCGGGACGCGCGCTGGTGCTGGCGGATTTTGAACAACGGGTGCGCCTCTGCGCCGACCCGGCCGCCCAGGCGGATATCATCGTGTCGTGCGCTTCTGAATACAGATCCCCGGGCGGCCGACTCGGCGTCGGCGTGGCCGATGCCGAAGTGTTGCCCTCGCTCGAAAATGGACTGGCGCGAGCAGGCGTGCCCGCTTTCAACCCCGAGGGGCGGTCCATGCGGGCCGAGGCGCTGCATACGCTGCTATCGGCGTTGGCGGAGTTGGTCAAGGAGCCGTCGTTCGCCGCCGTGTCGGCGCTCCTGCGCTGTCCCGATATGCTGCGGTGGTTGGGCGGTTCATCGAGTGGGTTGCTGGCTTTGCTGGACGAACTGCACGCGGAGCATCTGCCGCCCACCCTGGCGGCGGCTCGCCGGCATGCGGGCGACGATCCGGCGTGGAGTGATCTGGCGTCGGCGCTCGGTGCGATCGCGGAGCTGCGAGACTCGCTGATCGATGGGGGATTTCCGGCGAATGTAAGCGGGGTGTTGGCGGAGATTTTCAGGAAACGACGTTTCAACCTCGCGCTCGCCGAGGATGCGCGCGCGGTCGAGGTGGCGCAGGCCTGGGGCGATGTGCTGACGGAGCTGGAAACGGCCTTAAGCCGGTTTCCTGGGTTGGCTGCGGCGGACGTGTGGGAACTGGCTTTGCGCGCCTTGGGCGACGGCCAGCGCTTCGACGAAAAGCCGGAGGGTGCGGTGGAATTACAGGGCTGGTTGGAGCTGCTTTGGGACGATGCGCCGCACCTGATCGTAGCCGGCCTGAACGACGGCCGCGTGCCCGACGCGGTGGTGGGTGACGCGTTCCTACCCGAGGCGTTGCGCGAACGGCTGGGCCTGAAGACGAATGGCGGACGATTCGCTCGTGATGCGTATTTGCTGCAAGCGTTGGCTGCGTGCCGCACCGGAGAACGCGGACGCCTCGACCTGCTGGTGGGCAAGACCTCGGCGGGGGGCGATCCGCTGCGGCCCTCGCGCCTGCTGTTTTTGTGCGCGGACGCCGACTTGCCGGAGCGCGTGGCGTTTTTGTTCAAACCGGCGGAAGCGGCGCGTCCGAACCACGCGTGGCGACGCGCGTGGAAACTGGCGCCGCGCGCCGATGAGAAAATCAAGCGGCTCTCGGTCACGGCATTTCGCGATTACCTGAAATGTCCGTTCCGGTTTTATTTGAAGCACGCGCTCCACATGCAAGCGGTCGACCCGCACAAGGCGGAGCTCGACGCGATGGACTTTGGCAACCTGTGCCATGGAGCGCTGGAGGCGATGGGGCGGGCCGATTCGCCGGTGCGCGATTGCACCGACGCGGCCGTGTTGCGCGGGTTCCTCCTGGGCGAACTGGACCGGGCGGCGCGCGCGCACTACGGGGACCGGCCGGTGCTGCCGATCATGGTGCAGCTGGAGTCGGCCCGCCAACGCTTGTCGAAGGCTGCCGAAGTGCAGGCCCAATTGCGTGCGGAGGGCTGGGTGATCGACCGCACCGAGTGGAAATTTGAACTGGCGTTGGGCGGGTTGCCGGTGCGTGGGAAAATCGACCGGATCGACCGCAATGAACTCACCGGGGAAGTGCGCGTGCTCGACTACAAGACCTCCGACAAACCGGTTAATCCGGCGGATGCGCATGTGCGCGCGCCCCGGCGGAACGAGGACGTGGAGGCGCTGCCGACCTGCGCGCGGTTCATGGCGGGTGACGGCGAGATGATCTGGTTCGACCTGCAACTGCCGCTCTACCTGGAGGCCATGGCGGCGGAGTTTGGCCACGCGGTGACCTGTGGCTACTTCAACCTCCCGAAAGCGGCGGGCGAGACGGGCGTGTCGTTGTGGAGTGGATACGATGCGGCGCTGCAGGAGGCAGCGATGACCTGTGCGCAAGGCGTGGCGGAGTCGGTCACCGAGCGCCGCTTCTGGCCACCGGCGGAATTGCCGGCCGATTACGATGAGTTCGGCGGGTTGTTCCCGCAGGGCGCGGCGTTGAGTGTCGACTGGGCGCGGGAGGGCGAAGCATGAAGCCGCTCGGTCATAAAATGATTTTGGCGTCCGCGGGTTCGGGGAAAACCTACGCGTTGACGAGCCGGTTTGTGCAATTGCTCGCGTATGGCGCGCCGCCGGAGCGGATCGTCGCGCTGACCTTCACGCGCAAGGCGGCCGGCGAGTTTTTCGACGAAATCCTCAACAAGCTCGCGAAGGCGGCGCGCGATCCTCAGGAGGCCGCGCGGATCGCGGCGGAGATTGGCGAGCCCGCGCTCGGGCCGGCGGATTTCCTGCGCATGCTCCGCGCGATGGTTAGCTCGATGCACCGCTTGTCGCTGGGCACGCTCGACGGATTTTTTGCACGGGTCGTGCGCGCGTTTCCGCTGGAGCTCGGGCTCGGCGGGGATTTTGAGATCCTGCAAGAGCACGGCGCGCGGCTGGAGCGGCAGCGGGTGTTGCGGCAGCTCTTCGCCCGCACGGGCGGCGAGTTGGATGAGGCGCAGCGGGAGTTTGTGGAGGCGTTCAAGCGCGCGACGTTTGGCTCCGAGGAGAAGCGACTGGCGGCGCGGCTGGATCAGTTTATCGACCTGCACCAGGAGGTTTATCTCAACGCGCCGGACGGCGATGCCTGGGGAAATCCGGCGCGCATCTGGCCGCAGAAATCAGCCTGGCTCGAAGCCGCGGCGGATGCGCGAGGCGCGGGAGCCGTCCTCCGCGCCTGGGCCGAGGGTGCAGGGCTGGCGGAGAAACAATTGGGCCGGTGGCAGGAGTTCCTCGCGGCGTTGGACGCGTGGGCGCCGGGTGCGATGTTGCCGCGTGAATTGGTTTACGTGTTGGAGAAGGCGGTCGGGGCATGGGCGGACTTGCTCAAGGGGGATGCCGTCCTGGAGTTTGACCGCAAGAAGCAGACGGTCTCGGCGGACGGTTGTGCGGCACTGGTAGCGCTCACGCGCAAGGTGTTCGGCGGCGAACTCGTGCGGCGGTTGGAGATGACGCAGGGCATTCACACGGTGCTGCGCGGCTACGAGACGGTTTACCACGATCTGGTGCGGCGCGCGGGCAAGCTGACCTTTGCGGATGTGCAACGGTTGCTCATGCCCGAGGCGGGCCATGGATTCGCGGGCGAGCGGGCGCCTCGGCTGGCGAGTGGCGGTGCGGCGGAGGACGGCCGGCTGCTGGTGGATTGGCGGCTGGATGCGAAGTTTGACCACTGGCTGCTGGATGAATTCCAGGACACGAGCCACGGGCAATGGAGTGTGTTGCGCAACTTGATCGACGAGGCGGTTCAGGATCCCGAGGGCCGGCGAAGTCTGTTCTATGTGGGCGATGTGAAGCAGGCGATCTACGCGTGGCGCGGCGGAGATCCGCGGTTGTTTCGCGAGATTTACGACCACTACAACGCGGTGGCGGCGGGCACGATTGGCGAAGGGCGACTGGATCAGTCGTGGCGTTCGGGGCCGGCCATCGTGGCGGCGGTGAATCGGGTGTTTGGCGACGCGGCGGTGTTGTCGCGGCTGCTGCCTGCGCCGGCGGCGGAACGGTGGAACCGTGAGTGGCGCGATCACGCCAGCGCGCGTCCGCAGCTCAACGGTCAGGTTGCCTGGCTGCATGGCGCGGATGATGAAGAGCGCGCCGCGTTGACGCTGCGCCTGCTGCAAGAAATCGATCCGCTGGAGCGCGGTTTGACCGTCGCCGTGCTGGTGCAGTCCAACGATGCGGCGACCGGGCTGGCCGATTATCTGCGACGCGAAGGCGGGCTTCCAGCGGTGGCCGCGTCGGACCTCAAGGTGTGCACGGATAATCCGCTCACGACGGCGGTGTTGGCCCTGTTGCAGGCCGCGGCGCATCCCGGGGACCGGTTTGCGTGGGAGCACGTGCGCATGGCTCCGCTTGGCGATGCGGTCGAGCAGGCCGGGCTGGGACGCGACGGCGCGTTGACGGAGGCGATCTTGAAGCAAGTGCACGCGGATGGATTTGCGCGCACGATCGACGCATGGTTGAGAAAGTTGGAGCCCGTGCTGGCGGCGGACGATGCGTTTAGTCGCGAACGCGCGCGGCAATTGACGGAGGCGGCGCAGCTGTTTGACGGCACGGGGAGCCGTGATGTCGCGGAGTTCGTGCGCTTTGCCGAGACTCACGTGGTTCGGGACGCAGAGACCGCGGCCGTGATCCGCGTGATGACGATCCACAAATCCAAGGGCCTTGGCTTCGACGTGGTGGTGTTGCCGGACCTGGAGGGGAATTCCTTGTCGACACGGCGGCGCGAAGGCTTGGGCGTGCAACGCACGGCCTCGCGACAGGTGGAGTGGGTGCTCGACCTTCCGCCGAAGCTGTTTCACGAAAACGATCCGGTCTTGGCGGCCCATGTGGAGGCGGCGGAAGCCGATGCGGCCTACGAAAAGCTTTGTCTCTTTTATGTGGCGATGACCCGGGCGAAACGCGCGCTCTACCTGATCACGAAACCGGTTGCGCCGAAGAGCGTGTCGGCGAATTTCCCGCGAATGCTCGCGGAAACGCTGGGAGCGGACCCGGCGAGCGGGAAGTTGCGTGTAGGTCGCTGGGCGGGCGAGTGCGTTTTCTCCGAAGGGGATGCGGACTGGTTTGATGGCGTGGCCGTTGTCGACGAACGGGTGGAGGCCGCGACGTCCCGGGGGAGCGGGCTGGAGATGTTACCAGCGGCCATCCCGGTTGTCCGATTTTCAGCCAGAACCCCTTCGGGCACCAAAGCCGGGGTGGTGACGGGGGCTGCATTGTTCGGGGCGACTCGAACCAGCGCTGCAAGCTTCGGCACGGCGGTGCATGCGGCTCTCGCGGCCGTGGAGTGGGGCGCCGTGACGACCGACGTTCTGACTACCTGGCAGGCCGCAGGTCTTGGACCGCTGGTCATTGCGGAGGCGCGAGCCTGTCTTGGTGCGTCGGAATTGGCCGAGGTGTGGGTAATGCCGGCGGCTAGCGGCGAAGTCTGGCGGGAGAGGGCTTTCGAGATCGTCCTCGACGGCGAATGGATCACCGGGGTCTTTGATCGGGTCGTGTTCACGCGGAACGCCCGTGGACGGATAAGTGGCGCGACGGTTTACGATTTTAAAACCGACCGGATCGAACCGGATGAGGTGGGTCAAATCGGCCAGCGCTACGCAGGCCAGTTGGCGATTTATCGAAGGGCGGCGGCCTGTTTGTTGGGGCTTACGGAAGGACGGGTGAGGTGCGCATTGGTGGTCACCGCCTTGAAACGGATAGTGACTGTTGCGTGGAGCGGGGCAGATTGAGCTTTACAGCAGGCGGCGCAGGCTGTTTCACGAACGGTTTCTACTCGAACCTTTCAATCCAAACCTGACACCACATGGGCAACCTCAAAAAGAAACGCCGTCTGCAGATGAACAAGCATAAGCGCAAAAAGCGCTTAAAGTCCAATCGCCACAAAAAGCGCACTTGGCAGAAGTAAGGCGGTTGCCCTTATCGTAGATTTTTTAACCCGCCCGTAGCTCGGCGGGTTTTTTTGTTCGTGTTAAACGAAGAGTAAAATTCCCGCGGGTAATTCTCTTGGGGTGAATTACCTTGAAATGGATAATTCCCGAGAAGAACGTGTGTCTAGGTGTTAGCAGAGTCCCCGCCGGCAGTTAACGACACTCACCCATAATTCATCGCCCCAGTCAGTCGCATGTTCTTATCTGCAAAGACAAAAACGTTTTTCGTCGCATCTCATAACCACGGTGTAGTGCTCGCAAGAACCTCCAAGGCGGTCGCGCCTTTCGTAATCGAGGAAATCGTTGAGTGTGCGCCCGGCGATGAGCCTGCTCTGGCCGAAGCCGTGGCCGCTATGCAAACCGGTAAGCGTTCCAGCGGCTACGTGCACGCGACTTGCGGCGCGGATACCCCGCGTCGGGTGGTGAGAAAGGTTACTTTTGAGGCCAAACGCCTTAAGGAGCCCACGTATCTGAATGAAGTTGCTGCCCAGCAACTTCGCATTGATCCCGATCTTTATTCGCTCGCTGTTTTGAATCCTGCTCAAGGCACCGATTATGATATGGTGAAAGCTTCGAAGGACGCATTGATTTGCGGGCTTCCAACGGCAGACGTGAATGCATTTCAGGACAGTCTGCTTGCAGCCGGTATTTATCCCGACCGCGTCGAGTTAAGTAGCGTTTCCAGTATTGGTGCGCTGATCGACTATCTGAACTTTGCTAAAATTAAAACGCCGGTTTTAATCCTAGAAATTGAGGCCGAGACGACCAATTCGTTCATTGTAACGGCTTCGGGGGTCGAGGCATCGCGTCCGATTCAGCAGGGCTTGGATGCGATGATCCCAGTCGTTCAGAAAGAGCTCGGCTTGAAGGACGAGGAGTCGGCGAAAAAGCTGTTTTTGTCCAACACCTTTGACTTCACCGGAATGGGTTCGGTTCTCATCAAAAAACTGATCAAGGAGCTGCAATCCTCAATAGGTTTCTACGAAGTCCAGACGGGACAATCCATCGCCCAAGTGGCCTGCACGGTTTTACCTTCAAAGCTTAGCTGGCTCGAGACTGCGATCGCGGCTGATCTCGGGGTGTCCGCCCTAAAGGCGGATATTCCTGCATGGCTGTTATCTCGCCAGATAACGCTTGCCGATACAGTTCCGGGAAATGCCCAAGATATCCGTCGTCTTAGTCTTTTTGGATTAATGATTCAGTATAACAGTCATGTTGCCGTTCCTGAAAAAGCCTAGTGAGAATACTTCGGGGTCGCTGGTGCCTGCCTGGCACCCGAACTTCCGCAACTTGGATCGATTACCCGACACCAAGGCGATACGCACATCTTTTTTCGTAAATGCGATGGCCGTGTTTGTCGTATTTGCGTTATGTGTTTATGCGGGTTCGCGCGAATATGAACTTTATGCGCTGAAGGCCGAGAGTGACGGCGTCATCGGCTCAATCGAAGCCACAAAAAAATCGAGCGATCAAGCGGTTGCCCTTTATAAGAAATTTGAAGTCGAGGAAAAGAAGGTGATGGCGCTAAAAGATTTTTTGGGCACCACCAAGATTGTAAATTCAGATCTTATATTGCGATTGGGTGAACGCCTTCCACCTGCGGTGGTAGTCTCCAGTATTGATTCCAAGGCGACCGGAGTTACGTTGCGAGGCGTTGTCAAAGGTGCGGCGGACCAAGCCAGCGGCTTGGCGGTCGCCTACGTAGAGGAACTTAAGAAAGATGAAGTGTTGTCGCAAACATTCCAAAATGTAGTGCTTTCAAACATCGTGAGAGAACCGAGCACTGGGTTAATTCAGTTTGTTATCGACCTCAGCTTTCAGGTGCCCGCCACGACTCAAGGGAAAGGCAAAAAATGAGCATCAGTGGACAGTCAATTTCTAGAATCCTCAAAAAGCAGCCCATATTAGTCGTTGCCGTTTCCCTCAGTTTGGTGCTCGGGGTAATAATATATCTAAGATCGGGTATGTTGAGTGCTCAACAGGCTGAGCTGGACGGGTATTCAGCGGAAAGCAGCCGACAGCGTGCGAATATAACGAACTCAGCGCAGCTTCAGGAGCAGCTTCAGTTTCTGCTTCAAGCGAATGAAGCCGTTCGGAATCGTGCGCTCACTGTGGGGGGGTTGGCCCAGAATCTTCAATACTTCTACCGTTTGGAGGCGGAGGTGGGAATCAAATATTTGGATCTCCGGGCCGGCCCTAAGGCGCCTGCTCAAAAAGATCCGATTTACGTCCCGCTCAACTACACTGTGAGTGTTCAGGGTAGTTTTGTTCAGGTTATTACTTTTCTAAGGCGGTTGGAGCAGGGCGCCTATTTTTGCAGGGTTAATAGCGCTGCAGCAGCCAGTAGTGACTCTGGCATCACCCTTAACCTGAATATCGATTTGTTGGCAATCCCATGAAAAAAAGAGCTCTCACTTTGGTTCTGGTGGGGTTTCAGGGGGCCCTCATCGCGGCCGCTTCCTCCGATATTCCGCCGACGCAGAAGCGCATGGCGACGGTCGATCTGGCTCGCGCGCTTTTGACTACGCACGCGAAATCAGCTGATATAGCGCAGAACAATCCGTTCAGTCCGGTTCGGGCACTCCCAAGCGCAGAAATGGTGACTCCTGCGCCGGGCGAAATTGTGCAGGCGAGCGACAGGGAGATTCTCGTTGGTATCTCTGCAAGTGTTACTCCCTCCGGTGTGATGCAGCTTGGCAGCACTCCTATTCTCCTCTTTGGTCAAAAAAAGTTTAAAGTGGGAGACTCTATACAAATTATGTTCCAAGGGGCTCCTTATGATATACAAATCACCGGTATCGAGCGCACCAGCTATACCCTCCGCTTGAATAAAGAAGAAATTACTCGGCCCATCAAACCCCGTTAAAAAATTATGAGAACGCGTCTAATGTTATTTGCTTCAGTTGCCTTGGCTGTTCCGTCCATGGCTCAAGAAGCAGTGGTCGAGATCGCTCCTCCCTCCGGCCTGCCGGCCGAAGCCGCTCCCGCTGTCGTTGCCCCGGTCACTCCAATTACGATTACCGAACCGGTGGCTCAAACAGCGGTGCAAACTGCGGTTGTCGTTGAAGCGGACGCAGCCGTGCCGGTTCTCACCAAGAGCAAGGATACTCTCTCAGTAGACTTTCCCGACGAGGAAGTTCGCACCATTTTACGCAATGTAGCGGATCTCTTCGAGCTAAACTTGGTCATCCCCGATACCCTGCAAGGTCGCACTTCTTTGAAGTTGAGGGAGGTGACGTGGAGGCAGATTTTTCAAGTAATCTTATCGCCGATCGGCTACACGTTTATCGAGGATGGCAATATTATTAAGATAGTAAGCCAAGACAGCCTTTTGGCCGAGCCGGTATCAACCGAAATATTCATTATTAACTATGCCAAGGCGGATGATATACTCAAAACGGTAACTACTTTAGTTGATCCCGCAGCCGGAGGAAAAATTATTGTGGATCAACGTAGCAATGCGTTGGTCGTGACCGAGCGACCTTCTCGTCTGGGGCGCATTCGTCCGATTATCGAAAAGCTTGATCGCGCAACCGATCAGGTTATGATCGAATCCAAGTTTATCGAGATTTCATCAGGTAATGAACGCGAGCTTGGGCTAAATTGGAGTGTCGGCGGTGCATCCGCTGGCGGTATCTATAATTCTTACGAGAATAATTCCGTCGTTACCAGCCCGGCTCTTGGGCTTACTGCGACCGGAACCGGCATCGCTACAGGTAACCCGACCACGGTAACTACGAGTCTGCTGACCGGAGCCGATTACTCCGCAATTCTCAGGGCTGCGGAATCCAGCAACAGCGCTCGCGTGGTTAATAACCCGACGCTCGTCACGCTCAACAACGTTCAAGCGGAGATTAACATTGGTGAGGAATATCCGATCCCGAGCTACACCTACAACGCTGAGCGGGGTTCCTTTGAAATCAGCGGGTTCGAATATAAGCCAATCGGCGTTCTTCTTAAGGTAACTCCGCAGATCAACAGCCAAGGGTTTATCAAACTGACCCTTGAACCGGAAATCAGCCAGCGTGGTTTGCCAGTTAACTTCGGTGGGGCCAGCGGTGCCGACATCCCGATCATCAACACGCGCAAGACGAAGACGCAGGTTTCTCTCCAGGATGGTCACACCTTAGGTATCGGTGGCCTGATTAAGGACGATGAGTCGTCTGGTAAGAGCCAGTTGCCCATCTTGGGCTCGATTCCCGGTATTGGTCGCCTGTTCCAGAACAAAACCAAGGAAAAGAGCCGCACCAACCTACTGATCTTCATCACTGCAAAGGTGATAAGCGGAAAGAACGCGCAGCCGGAGGAAATCTACGATCCCCGGGTGCTGACCGAAGCTAAGCTCAAGCGGAGCGATATCACCGGTTATCGCTCATCTGATGATCCCTTCATTCCTGAGTCGGCCCCCTCTGGCCCAGTTAAGAAATAGGCTTTGTTTAAGATTTGCCCACAAAGAGGCGGCCAAACGGCCGCCTTTTTTGTTCTTCGAATTAATACCACCCCGACACAAACCCCTGCGCCGCTTTAACCGCAATTACCCCCGCGTTTTTGGTGGCGTGGGCCACTATGCAGGGAATCAGCGAGCGCTCTGGGTTGAAGCTCAGGAAACGAACCGCATAAAACCAGAGCGAGCTCACGAACACCGCTCCGGTGCTGAACCAACCTTTGGCAGTAAACGTCCACGCAAAGACGTCGTCCTCCCAACTCCACAAAAAAGGGTGGATGGCGGCGAAAATGAGGGAAGCACCAACAACTCCCGCCCAGCGTAGCGCTTTCCCTCTACCCTCGATTACGAGGAACCCCCGGAAAATGAGTTCCTCGATGAACGCGGCGATCAGCGTGTAGACGCCGAACAGCACGGTGATTTTTGACTGCTGCTCGCTCAATCCCAGTAAGAGTTCTCCCCAGGTCTCGCCCGCAAGGATCACGATCGCTCCGGCGGCGGCGATCACGCATGCCTTCATCGACGCAGGGCTCGCACCGGGTAGAGCACCGCCGTTGGGCCGACCTGCGTGCTGGGCCACATAATCCTGCCGCCAGAGGGAGAATACATAAATACCGGCGGCGATCATCAGGAGGAGTAGGAAGGGATGTTCGTTCATATAAATGAGTTATTGGTTAGCCATTTGTCGGCTCATTCCTAGCGTAATCGATGCCCATGTCCGCAACGACCATCAACCTTCTTGATCAAGCCCCGGCGCAGGACTTCGCCACCGTGTTTGCGCGACTTAAGCCTCACATGGCGTCGCTGGACGTCTTTTTGCGCGCGCAGCTGGACGCGTTCGAGCCTGAGATCCGCGAGATGGCGGATTACTGCATCGACACGTCAGGGAAGCGCATTCGGCCGGCCTTGGTGTTTTTGAGTGGTTGGAATGCGGGCGGCACTCCGCCGCTAGATTTGGTTCGGGTGGCAGCCGTCGTGGAGCTCGTGCATCTCGCGACGCTCGTCCACGACGACATCATGGACGAGGCGGATGTGCGGCGCAGTCGGCGCACGGCTTCGCGGCAATATGGTCCTGAGGCGGCTGTGCTCCTTGGGGATGCTTTATTCGCTCACGCGCTTCATCTGGCGTCGCAGTTCCCAACGCCCGAGGTGTGCCACGCGGTTTCCGACTCCACCCGGAAAGTCTGTGCCGGCGAGATCGTGCAAACGCTTCGCCGGGGCACGACGAACATCACCCGTGAGGACTACTTCCGAGTGATCGATCTTAAGACTGCCGAGCTCTTCCGGATTTCATGTTACCTAGGAAGCAAACTCGGTGGTTTCCCGTCCGCTTTCGTGGATGCAGCGAGTCGGTTTGGTCGGCATCTCGGCATCGCTTATCAAATCTACGACGATCTCGCCGATTTCTTCGGTCAGGAAAAACGAATCGGCAAGACGCTCGGCACCGATTTGCAGAGCGGGAAAGTTACGCTGCCTTTGCTCGCTTTGCTTGATCGCCTTTCAACCGAAGATCGAGGTGTGCTCGTGGATGAAATCCTGCATCGCCGCGAACCGGACCTGCAGCATCGCATTCGGCAGATGACCGAACTCGGAATTTTTGACGTGGTCGCCTCCGAAGTGGAGGCCGAGTTGGCGAAGGCGGAGGCCGCGCTCGCATCCCACGGTGGGGTGGCGCCGGTTCCTCTCCTGCTTCAGCTCTGCGGCACGTTGCGGCATCAGGTGCGGAACTTGCGCGCGTCTGATAACGTCTAGGTTTGCGCTCGCGATTTTAAGACCCATCTTAGGATCTGCTGTGAATGCCATGTCCAAAGCCCTCGCCAAAACATTGGTGGCGTCGCCCGAGCGTCAGCAGGAAGCGGGCTCGGACTGGATGGTCGTTCAGCGTGTGCAAGCAGGGGATGTGGCCGCGT
This sequence comes from Rariglobus sp., assembly GCA_031412735.1. Taxonomy (GTDB): domain Bacteria; phylum Verrucomicrobiota; class Verrucomicrobiia; order Opitutales; family Opitutaceae; genus Rariglobus. Next base: position 29,277 of record JANODO010000167.1, read on the forward strand.
TTGATCAACTGATCCTGAAATACCGCGAACGGGTCTACGCGATGATCTACAACATGACGTCCAATCGCGAGGATGCCGCCGACTTAACGCAGGATTCATTCATCAAGGCCTTTCAATCTATCAACCGTTTTCAAGGCCAGTCCTCGTTCTTCACCTGGCTTTATCGTATAGCGGTTAATTCTGCGTTAACTCATATACGTAAGAATAAGTTAAGATCATTCTTCAGTTTTGATAAAGTGCATGAGGATCCCACGGTATCGGCCGTCCTCAACCAATTGACGGATAAGCGGGATGTGGCGCGCGACGTGTTCGTGAGTGAACTTCAGGAAAAATTGAACGAAGCGATGCAGAAGTTGTCTATCTCGCATAGAACCGTGGTGACTTTGTTCGAAATAGACGGCCTCAACCATGAGGAAATAGCCGACATAATGCAGTGTTCGGTGGGCACTGTGCGCTCTCGTCTTCACTACGCGAAGCAGCTTTTGCAGGGCGAACTCCAATTATATTTACGCTGATGAGTCATCCTGAACGAAACGAACCCCGGCACGTGGCGATTGAAGATCTTCTCCGGCTCAAACGCGCCGAGCGCCCCTCGCCCGAGTTTTGGCACCGCTTTGAGCGTGAGCTCCGCGCAAAGCAACTGGCGGCCATCGTGGAGCGGCGTCCGTGGTGGATTAGCCTTCGTCTGCCCCACGCGGCCCGTTGCCTCGCCCGCTTTCAAGTTCCCGTCGGGGCGGCAGCCGCGCTGGCTTTGAGTTTTGTAGTGGTTCGTGAATACCGCCCCGCTGCACCTGTTGTCGCCAACGCGCCCGTGGTCGAAAGTGTCTCTGAAAGGGCACCCGTTTCGGCGGTGAAGTCGCCCTCGATTTACGACCGATCCTCATCCGCAGTCTCGGCCGTCTCGGCGGTGCTTGAGGGGCCCGGAAGCCAGTCGCCCGTGCGTGGTGCTCTGGGTTTGTCGGTCGAGGGCCCTGCGGCGGTTGGACCGGGGGAGTTGATGGGTTTGATTCCCTGGGCTCCGCAAATCGGTTCGAACGCCGAGCCACGCGAACCCGCTGCGTTGGGTGAACTGTCCCCGGTGCAGTTTGTCACGTTGGTGAATCCCGGTCGTGACCACGACTTCCAGGGTCGCGTGGAAATCCAGCCCGTGGTGATGCCGCGTCGCCTCGCCGGGGCCGACACCGTCGCGCCGCTCCCGGTTGCGTCATCGCGTGAACTACGGCGTGACCGCATCCTCGCAAACCTCCTCGCAGCCGATGGTTCCGGTGAACGTAGTCGTCTGGTCCAAGGGCGCGAGGTGATTGCCAGCTCGCTCGACGACGACCGCCTTTACGACAGCGTCCGGCGTGTGGGCATGGGTGGAGACCGGCTCACGCTCAAGTTTTGAGCGGTGCTTCGCTCTTTAGCCGCACGTAACGCGGGCGGCTTTTTGCTTTTTGCGCGAGACGGAACTAGGCTGTTTTTTGATGCTGGCTGCGTCGTGTCCGCCTCGGTCGTTTTGGCCGATCCCGCTTTCTTTCTAGCCGGCCTAGTATGCCGTCCCACCTTAAATTACGCTTGTAGGGCCTGACCTTGTGTCAGGCCGGTTGGGCGTGCGCACGCCGAGAGACTACCCGGCCTCACGCAAGGTGAGGCCCTACACCAATCCGAAAATTCAGCCGTTTCACGATACGACTTTAGTTCACAAGCAAATCCTAACCCACATCGATGAGAACCGAGAAAGACTCCATGGGTTCGATGCCTGTGCCCGACGACGCGCTTTACGGCGCCTCTACGCAACGGGCGGTGATCAATTTTCCTATTAGCGGACGGCCTATGCCGGAGGGCTTTATCCGCGGATTAGGGCTCGTTAAGAGCGCCTGTGCTCGGGCCAACGAGGAACTCGGCAAACTCTCTGCCGAGAAAAGCCAGGCGATTCAGCAAGTCGCCCGTGAAATGGCTGACGGAAAACTCGCGGCGCACTTCCCGGTCGATGTTTTTCAGACCGGTTCGGGCACTTCAACGAACATGAATGCCAATGAAGTGATCGCGAATCGAGCGAGCCAGCTCGCGGGCGAAGCGATTGGGTCAAAGATCCCGCTCTACCCCAACGACGACGTAAATCTGGGGCAGTCGTCCAACGACATCATCCCCACGGCGCTCCACGTCAGCGTGGCGGTGGCCCTAAAAGAAAACTTGAGGCCGTCGCTCGTTCACTTGCAGGCGGCGCTTGCGGAAAAAGCGTGCGCGTTTGATTCGATCATCAAGATCGGCCGCACCCACTTGATGGATGCCACGCCGATCACGCTGGGCCAGGAGTTTTCCGGCTATGCGGCGCAACTGGCCAAGGCGGTCGAGCGCACCGACAAAGCGGTGGTCGCGCTTCGCGAGCTGGCGGTCGGCGGAACCGCCGTGGGCACGGGCTTGAACTGCCATTCCGGCTTTGCGGATAAAGTCGTTCGTATCCTAAGTGAGGATACAGGTATTCCGTTCATTGAGGCCCGCAACCACTTCGAGGCGCAGGCCGGCCGCGATGATGCGGTCGAGGTGGCGGGTTATCTGGCGACGATCGCCGCCAGTCTCAGCAAAATCGCCAACGATATCCGGCTCCTGGGATCGGGGCCGCGCAGCGGGCTCGGGGAGCTGCGGTTGCCGGCCACGCAGCCCGGGTCTTCGATCATGCCGGGCAAGGTCAACCCAGTCATGAGCGAGATGCTCGTGCAGGTGTGCATCTACACGCAGGGACTTTCCCAGATGGTCGTGGCGTGTGGTCGCGACGGGCATTTTGAGCTCAACGTGACAATCCCGCTGATCGCCTACGCGCTTCACGAGGCGATCCACGTGCTGGCCAACGGGGCGCGTCAGTTTGCCAATGCCTGTGTGGCCGGTCTGGAAGTCGACGACGCGCGGTGCCGCGAGCTGGTCGACCGGTCGCTTATGCTCGTCACGGCGCTCAATCCGCACATCGGCTATGACGCCGCCGCCGCAGTCGCCAAAGAGGCGTTGGCAACGGGGAAGACGCTTCGCGAGGTTGTGTTGGTTAAGGGATTGATGGATGCCGCGACGCTTGATGCCGCGTTGGAGCCGCTTTCGATGACGAAGCCCGGAGAAGGCGGTTTATCGGTCGGCGGGGGCTGAGCTTGTGGGCGAAATTTCAGCGGTAATCTCGAATCATTATCATGCCAGTTTATCAATCAACGGTCTCGATTCAAACGCCCGCCCAAGGCACCTATGAGATCACCGACGCGGTGGCGCGCGAAGTGACGCGCAGTGGCTTGCAAGTCGGCGCGGTCACCGTGTTTTGCCAGCACACCAGTTGTTCGCTCGTTATCATGGAGAACGCGGATCCGACGGCGCGTCACGACTTGGAGGGCTGGTTGAACCGGCTTGTGCCGGAAAACGACCCGCACTTCGAGCACACGCAAGAAGGCGACGACGACATGCCGAGTCATATCAAGATGGCGCTGACCCGGACTAGCGAAAGCGTGCCTCTCGCCGGAGGGCGCATGCTGCTCGGCGCCTGGCAGGGCATTTTTCTGTGGGAACATCGCCGTGCCGCCCACACCCGGCGCCTCGTGGTAACGGTGTTCGGAGAGTGAAAACGTAGACGCGGCGTCCCGCCGCGTTTTCCGAGTCGTGCGCCTTAAATCTTGAGACGTCGGAAACGCGGCAAGATGCCCGCGTCTACTTTAATGTGTGTTTCCTATGCCTTCGCTTTTTCGGCGGCGGCGGTGATGCCGCCGGGAAGGCAGGCGCCGCAGCCGTTCACGAAGAAATCGTTGCCCTTGTTGTCTACCAAGATGAACGCGGGGAAATCAACCACGTCGATTTTCCACACGGCTTCCATGCCTAGCTCGGGATACTCCAGCACTTCGACGTGCTTGATGTTTTCCTTGGCCAGAATCGCCGCTGGGCCGCCGATGCTGCCGAGATAGAAACCGCCGTGGTCTTTGCAGGCCTTGGTCACGGCGGGACTGCGATTGCCTTTCGCAAGCATCACCATCGAGCCGCCGAGCGCCTGGAACAGGTCGACGTAGCTGTCCATGCGGCCGGCTGTAGTGGGGCCGAAACTACCGCTCGCATAACCTTTTGGTGTTTTGGCCGGACCGGCGTAGTAGACCGGGTGGTTCTTAAAATATTCCGGCAGCCCTTGGCCGGAGTCCACGCGCTCCTTGAGTTTTGCGTGGGCGATGTCGCGGGCCACGACCAGCGGCCCGTTGAGGAGGACGCGCGTCGTCACGGGATGGCGTGACAACTCGGCGAGGATGGCCGGCATGGGCTGGTTGAGGTCGATGCGCACGACGTGATCGTCTTTGATCGTGCGTTCGCTCGCAGGGATGAACCGGCCGGGGTTGGTCTCTAGTTTTTCGAGCCAGATTCCGTCCTTGTTGATCTTGGCCTTGATGTTGCGGTCGGCCGAGCACGACACGCCGAGGCCGACCGGGCAACTCGCGCCGTGGCGGGGCAGGCGGATGACGCGGACATCCAAGGCGAAATACTTGCCGCCAAACTGCGCACCGATACCGCTGTTCTGCGCGATTTTAAGGACAAGCTTCTCGGTCTCCAAGCAACGGAAGGCGCGGCCTTCGTTGTTCCCGGTGGTGGGCAGGTGGTCGTAGTATTTGGTCGAGGCGAGCTTGACGGTTTTCAAGCAGGCTTCCGCGCTGGTGCCGCCGATGACGAGCGCGAGGTGGTAAGGCGGACACGCGGCGGTGCCGAGGTAGGAGAGCTTGTCGGTGACGAACTTTTCGAGGCCCTTGGGGTTGAGGAGCGCTTTGGTTTCCTGGAAAAGAAACGTCTTGTTGGCGGAGCCGCCGCCTTTGGCGACGAAGAGGAATTTATACTCGGCGCCATCGGTGGCATAGAGGTCAATCTGCGCGGGTAGGTTGGTGCCGGTGTTGACCTCGTTGAACATGTCGAGCGGGGCGGTCTGGGAGTAGCGCAGGTTTTCCTTGGTGTAGGTTTCGTAGATCCCCTTGGAGATGAACGCGGCGTCGTTGGCGCCGGTCCACACCTGCTGGCCTTTTTTCGCGACCACGGTGGCCGTGCCGGTGTCTTGGCAGAAAGGCAGAATGCCCTCGGCGGAGATTTCGGCGTTCTTGAGAAGCGTGGTGGCAACGTAGCGGTCGTTCGCGGAAGCCTCCGGGTCGTCGAGGATGGCGGCGACTTGCGCCAGATGCTTGGGCCGCAGCAGGAACGAGGTGTCGCGCATCGCTTGCTGAGAGACGAAGGCGAGGACCTCGGGATCGATTTTCAGGATTTCGCGACCCTCGAAAGTCGTGGTGGAGACGCCCTCCGTGGAGAGCAGGCGATACTCGGTGTCATCGGGGCCGAGCGGGAACGGATCTTGGTAAGAAAAAGCGGGCGTGGCCATGCAGCCACTTAGCCATAGCGGTCGGCCCGGGGACGACGAAAAAAGCCCGCGTGGCGAAAAATTGCCAAGATGTGCGCAGGCCGCGGGCGGTTCGGGGCGGAGTCGGTCCGACGTGGGATCAGACGATCTTTAACTTGGGCAAATCCTGGCCGTCGATGAGGCCACTCGGCTTGCCCTTCGCATCGAGAACGATGAGGTCATCGATTTTGTGCGCTTGAAACATACGCAGGGCATCCACCCCGAGAGCGTCTTCGGCAATCGTCTTGGGTGCGCGGGTCATAAACGTGGCGACCGGCTTTACCAAAAAACCTTCGCCGGTCAGCGCGCTGCGGCGGAAATCACCGTCTGTGAAAATGCCGCTGAGTTTGCCCGACTTGGGATGCACGATCGCAATGCTGCCGCTCTTGGCCTTGGTCATCGCCAGGATGGCTTCTTGCGTGGTCGCTTTTTCGGTGACGATGGGCAGGCGCGCGCCGCTGCGCATGATGTCTTTAACGCGGAGCAACAGCACGCGGCCCAGGTTGCCGGCGGGGTGGAACTTGGCGAAGTCGTCGCGGGTGAGGCCGCGCTCTTCGAGGAGCACCATCGCGAGCGCATCACCCAACGCGAGGGCGGCGGTGGTGCTGGCCGTCGGGGCGAGCCGAAGCGGGCAGGCTTCTTTCGGAACGCTGTAGATGAGCTGCAGGTCGCTGTTCTTTGCGAGGTCCGAGTCCGGGTTGCTGGTGAACGCGACACAGCGCAGGCCGAGCCGGCGAAATCCGGGAATCAGGCGGAGGATTTCCTCGGATTGCCCGCTGTTGCTCAGGAGAAAAACCAGATCGCCTTCATTGCACAGTCCGAGGTCGCCGTGGAGAGCCTGGGTGGCGTCGAGGAAGCACGTTGAAAGCCCCGTGCTATTAAACGTGCCCACGAGTTTGTTCGCGATGTGGGCCGACTTGCCGATGCCGGTGAAGATGAGTTTGCGACCGGCGGTGCTCGCCGCCTGCACGGCGCGGGCCACCTCGACGAACTTCGTGTCCAATTCACGAGACGTGGCCGAGAGTGCTTCCTGTTCGATTTTGATGCAGGCGCGGGCGCGACTGAGAACGGTTTTAGAGTCGAGGGCCATTTAGGGTTTGAGTCGTCGGACGGTCTGCGAGACTTAGGAGCAACTTTTTTTCCTTCAAACCATTTCACCCGCCACCGATGAGGTTCCGCTTTTTTACGCTCTGTCTGTGTGCCCTCGCAGCATTGCTTTTCGCCTCGGGTTGCAGCCGTTACGAGTCGTCGCCGTTTACGGCTGAGATCGACGAGCCCGGTTACCGTCGTGGCAAGGACTTGCTGCGCCAAGGTCGCAACCAGGAGGCGCTCGCTTCGTTCCTTAAGGTGGTCGAGAAGCGCGGTGATGACGCGCCGGAGTCGCACCTGGAAATTGGCATCCTTTACCAACAGCACATCAAAGATCCCATCGCGGCGATCTATCACTACCGCAAGTTTCGCGAGTTGAAGCGCAACTCGCCCCAGTCCGATCTCGTGCGCCAACGCATCGACGCGGCCACCCGTGAATTTGCGCGCACGCTGCCGGGCCAGCCCTTGGAAAACCAGGCCGACAACAAACTTGATCTGCTGGAGAAGATGGACCAACTCCAACGCGAAAACCGCCAGTTGAAGGACCAATTGATCGGTGTGCGCACGCAAGTCATCACCACGAATACATCGGCATCGCGTCCCTCGGCGGTGATCACTGCGGATTCCGTCGATCAACTCGCACCGCTCGCGATCAACCCGGAGGAATCCCCGATCACAGCCGCGCCCGAGCCGGACTACGCAGCCGCGCCTTTGCCTGTTCCGATGCAGCCGGCCCTTCCCGTTGCGGTGACCGGACGTCCGCCGGTCCAAATGCCCGCGCCCGTTCAACCGGCGGCCAGCACGGGTTTCCGCCGCCACGTGGTCACGAAGGGCGACACGCTTTTCAGCTTGGCGCAGCGCTACTACGGCAACCGTTCGCGTTGGCGGGACATCTATGCGGCCAATCGCAACGTGCTGCCCAACGAGAGCGCGTTGAGGATCGGGATGGAACTGCGGATTCCCCAGTAATACCAAGGACGACAGGGAGGTCGTTCCTCCCGAAAACCTTCTCTCCGGCTCCTTTTCGCCTCCCCATGCCGCGCACCTCCCGTCGCACCGCCGTCTTCACCGAGTCGCTCATCCGGGAGATGTCGCGCGTCGCCGCCAAGCACGGCGCGATTAACCTCTCCCAAGGTTTCCCGGATGGCGATCCGCCCGCGCTGCTCGTGCAGGCGGCCAAGGACGCCATGGACGCGGGGCGTCACCAATACGCCGTCACGTGGGGCTCGCCGGAATTGCGCGAGGCACTGGCCGCCAAGCTGACTCGCTTTACCGGCCTGCCCGTCGATCCGTTGCGCGAGCTGGTCGTCACGTGTGGTGCCACCGAGGCGATGCTGGCGGCGGTGATGACCGTGTGCGATCCGGGCGACCGCATCGGCATATTTTCGCCGTTCTACGAGAACTATAACGCCGATGCTATTCTCAGCGGCGCGGTCGCGGTGCACGTGCCGTTGCATCCGCCGCACTACACATTTGATCCGGCGGAGTTGCGGGCGGCGTTCGCGACCAACGGCGGACTCAAGGCGTTCATTCTCTGCAATCCGTCGAACCCCTGCGGACGCGTGTTCACGGGCGAAGAGTTGCTGCAAATCGCCGCGCTCGCCGAGGAGTTCGACACGTTTGTCATCACCGACGAAGTGTATGAGCACCTCGTGTTCGACGGGCGCAAACATATCTACTTTGCCACGTTGCCCGGCATGGCGGCGCGCACGCTGTCCGTGTCGTCGCTGTCGAAAACGTTCTCGATCACAGGCTGGCGGCTGGGCTACTTGCACGCCGCGCCGGAGATCATCGCGCAGGCGCGCAAGGTCCATGACTTCCTCACCGTGGGCGCGGCCGCCCCGTTGCAACACGCGGTGGTCACGGCGCTGGCCTTTCCGGCAAGTTACTACGACGACCTGTGCGCCGAGTATCAGGCGCAACGCGACGTGTTGCTCGGTTACCTCGACCAGACGGGGCTCGCCTACACGCGCCCGGAAGGCGCGTATTTCGTGATGCTCGACATCTCGCCATTCGGGTATGCGAACGACGTGGAGTTTGCGCACTGGATGACGAAGGAGATCGGCGTGGCGCCGGTTCCGGGATCCAGCTTTTTTGCGAACGGCGAGCACCGCTACGTGCGGCTTAACTTTGCCAAAAAGCCCGCGACCTTGCACGCGGCCGGCGAGCGCTTGCTCAAGTTGAAGCGCGGGTGATAACGACGTGGCCGCGAGCGCCAGCGAGTGGACCGGTCCATTCGCCCGCGCTTGCGGTCATATGTTCCGTCTCCTGGCCGCGTCTGTTCCGCGCTACGTGAACGCCGATGTCGTGTCAGAATGCTCATTCTTCCATCACGCCCATGAAACCAATTGTCGCTTTTACGGCCTCCCCTGCTGGAACGGCCCACGCTCGTCTCGCCGCCCAAGTGCTTCGGGTGGCCGCCGATGGGGTTCTCCTCGCGGTGAAGGCTTCGGTGGACCGCACGCGCTTCTACTGACCTCCGAAAAACCGTCCGCCCCGGTCGCCACCGGTCCATGACCGGCTTTACTTTACCTGTGATGACTCCTGCCGACGCCCGCACCGATGTTCAGCTCACCCTACGAACGATTCGGCTTGGGGCAAACATCCAGGATAAAGCCTCGGCAATCCGTGCGGCCGGCGAACTCTTGGTCGAAAGCGGTTACATCGAGGCGGGTTACATCGAGAGCATGCTCGCCCACGAACAGCAGGCGAACACCTGCCGTGGGCAAGGCATCGCGATTTCGCACGGCCAGCAAAATGACCGCGCCCTTATCAAAAAAACGGGACTCTCCGTCGTGCAAATTCCGAATGGTGTGCGTTGGAACAAAGACCAAATTGTGCACCTCATCGTGTGCATTGCCGCACGCGGTGACGAACACGGTGAGATCCTTGCGGCGCTCTCCACTGTGCTGGACCACGAGGCGACCGTCCGCCACCTCGCCACCACGACTGACGCCGATGAGATTCTGAAAGCGCTTCGTCGGGGTGCGTCGAATGACACACCCGCCGCCACCTCCATCGAACCCTGGCCCGACGCCGTGCACATGGAGGTGGTCTTGCGCGGCGAATCCGGTTTGCACGCGCGCCCCGCGACTAAATTCGCGGAGATTGCCGCCGATTTTTCGTCCGACGTGCGCGTCGTCCACGGCGACCGCGTTGCCAACGGCAAGGCCATGGCCTCGCTGCTGCGTCTCGGCGTGGAGAGCGGCGTCACGTTGCGCATCGAGGCGCGCGGCACCGATGCGAGCGCGGTCCTTTCCGTGCTGCGTGAAGCCATCGAAAGCGGGCTCGGTGACGTCGATGAAGCCTCCGCCATGCATGCCTGTCGCCCCGCCCAACTGTGGACGCCTCCGGGGAACCTCACTCCGGTGATCGTTGGCACGGCCGCATCGCCAGGCATCGCCATCGCGCCGCTCTACAGGTTGCGAACGGAGCTGCTGGCGGTCGAAGACACCCGGAGTGAACCCGCTCATGAACGTTGTCGTTTGGAAAAAGTCCTCCGCGAAGCCGATGCCGAGCTGGAGCGCCTGAGCACGGATGCCCGGTGCTGCACCGTGCCTGCGGAGGCGGAGATTTTCAGCGCGCATCAAGCCCTGCTCTCGGACCCGGAGTTGTTCGCCGAAGTAGTCGCCCTGATTGATGCGGGCCATAGCGCGCCGTGGTCCTGGAAGGAAATCATCGAGCGCCGCGTCGATGAGCTGCGCCGCATCAAAAACGAGCGCCTCGCCGGACGGGCTGCCGATTTTAGCGATATCGGCCAGCGCGTCCTGCGCATCTTCTTCGGCGTAATGCAGTCCAAGCCGGCGCTGCCTGAGGGAAAGTGCATTCTTATCGCTGAGGATCTCACCCCATCCGACACCGTGCGCCTCGACCCGGACAGGATTCTCGGCCTGTGCACATCGGGCGGAGGGCCCACCTCGCATACAGCCATCATTGCCCGCGCCCGCGGCCTTCCAGCGGTGGTGGGCGCAGGGGCCGAAATCCTGTCCCTGGCCGATGGCGTGATCGCGATCCTCGATGGGTGTGCCGGTCGGCTCTACCCGGGCCCCGATGAGTTCGCGCTGGCTTCAGCAAAAGAGTTTCAAGCGGATCTCGCCCGTCGCCAAGCTGCGGCCGACGCGGACCGTTTCCTTCCCGCAGTGATGACCGACGGGCATCGCGTCGAGATCGTGGCCAACATCGGCCATGCCGAAGAAACCGCCGCCGCGATTGAGGGCGGGGCGGAAGGCGTGGGTCTGTTGCGCACGGAGTTTCTTTTCCTCGGACGCGAAAGGGCGCCGACCGAGGATGAGCAATTTGTGTCCTACACCCAGATAATCCGTGCGCTCAACGGTCTACCACTGATCATCCGGACGCTCGACATCGGGGGCGACAAAATCGTGCCCTACCTCGGACTCGCCAAAGAAGAGAACCCGTTTCTCGGCGTGCGGGGGATTCGCCTCTGCCTGCGTCGCCTGGATGTATTCAAGACTCAGTTACGCGCCATTTATCGCGCCGCTGGCTCCGCCCCGCCCGGTTCGGTGAAGATTATGTTCCCGATGGTGGCCACGCTCGAAGACCTCCGGGCTGCAAAAAAGGTCGCCGAGGCGGTGCGCGCCGAACTCGACGCAGCGGTTTGCGATCTCGGAATCATGGTGGAGGTGCCCTCGGCGGTGCTCATGGCGCACGAGTTTGCGCGGGAGGCGGATTTTTTCTCGGTAGGGACGAACGATCTTACGCAATACACGCTGGCGATTGATCGTCAGCACCCCGACCTCGGCAAGGAGGCCGATGCCTTGCACCCCGCCGTGTTGCGCCTGATCGATCAAGCGGTGCGCGCGGCCACTGCGGAGGGCAAATGGGTGGGTGTGTGCGGCGGTGCCGCCGGCGAGCCGCTTGGCGCGTCGATTCTCGCCGGCCTGGGTGTAACCGAGCTGAGCATGAGCACCCCCTCGCTGGCGGCGGTGAAATCGTGTCTGCGCGGCACATCGCTCAAAGCGCTTCGGTTGCTGGCGAAGAACGCGCTTGCCTGCTCGACCGCCGCCGAAGATCGCGCACTCTCGCAGTAGGTTATGCCTTCCCCCCACATCTCGACTGTTACGCTGAACCCCGCTCTTGATCGCACGGTGACGATTTCTGGGTTTACGGCGGGTGCGGTCAACCGCGTCGAGCGCATGCGCGACCGACCCGGCGGCAAGGGCATCAACGTCGCCGCCGCCCTGGCCGGGCAGGGGCAAGCCGTGTCGGTATTCGGATTTCTAGGACGCGACAACGAGGCGCCTTTCAAAACGTTTTTTTCCGAACGCGGCATCGATGATCGTTGCCTGCGACTTCCCGGTCCGACGCGGGTCGGCATCAAGATCACCGACCCGGTTTGCCGCGAAACGACCGACATTAACTTCCCCGGGCTCACGCCATCGCCGCGCGACCTTGATGCGTTGCGCGCGCAGCTCGCGGTGATTGCGGGAGGCTGGTGCGTGCTTGCTGGCAGCCTGCCGCCCGGAGTGGAGCCGGGAATCTATCGCGAGTTTATCACGACTTTAAAAACCCGCGGCGTGCGGACCGTGCTCGATTCGAGTGGTGAGGCGTTGCGCGAGGCACTCACGGCCGCGCCCGACATTATCAAGCCCAACGTCCACGAGCTCGAAGCGCTGCTTGGCCGAGCACTTCCAACCGAGACCGAGGTGGTCGCGGCGGCGCGCGAATTGGTGGACGGCGGGGTGAGGCTTGTCGTCGTCTCGCGCGGTGCCGACGGCGCGTGTTTCGTGACGGCCGAACAAGCGGTCAGCGCCCGCTCGCCCTTGGTCGAGGTGCACAGCACGGTCGGCGCGGGGGACGCGATGGTCGCAGGTATTGTCGCCTCGCAGATTTTGCGGCGGTCCCTTTCGGAATGCGCGCGTCTGGCGACTGCATTTTCCCTATCCGCGCTTACCCGGACCGATGAAATCGTCGATTTGCCGTCGGCTGTTGAGGGGTTTCTGAGCCGGGTTCAGATCACCGCAGTCTCCTGATGAGCCTGCTTTTCGTTCGTTACGGCTTCTCTTCTGCGAGATCGGTCAAGGTCGTGACCTGAGGTCTTCGTTTTAATCGAGATTTGAAATGCGCTTCAGGCAGCTTTAGGCAGACCTCCTTAGAAGGTTGCAGAAATCTTAAGCGGACCTGTCGAGTCCCAGTTCAAAAGTTCTCTTCCCTGACTTCTGTAAGTTGCTAATGGTGCCCGGGAACGGACTCGAACCGTTACACCTTTCGGCACAGGCTTCTGAGACCTGCGTGTCTACCAATTCCACCACCCGGGCAGGGAAGGGAGGCAAACCACACGGACGCCGGACACCCTAGGCAAACACAAAATGAGACTCGACGAAACTCGTTCCGTAAAACCCGCTCCCCTCACTTCGCCATCGAAGCCAGGTCGGCCCGCGCACTCTGCATCTCGGCGATTATCTTGTTCGCGTGATCGAGCAGATGCTGGCCGGGCATCGTCAACGTCACCCGCCGTCCCAAACGGTCGAACAACCTACACGATAAATCCTTCTCAAGTGCCTTGATGGCATGACTGATCGCCGACTGCGTGAGACCGAGTTCATGGGCCGCTAAGGTGAAACTCCCTACGCGTGCAAGTGTTATAAAGGCGAGCAGCTTACGGCTGTCGAGAATGGTCGTCATGGGTTGGTTTGGGCGGCCGAAGGAATTTTTCTAATAGCACGTTCCAAGCCACGCGCCTGCGGATAATAGAGTTGGCGGCAAAAAACCCCTCGCGAGGGTCGAGCTTCAGTGCAACCGTGCCGCCTCTTTTCCTGTGGCCCGCCCCGACGACACTGTTCTGCCTGCCTTCCGTATCGATTTTCCGCCCGACCTGCCCATCAGCACGCGGGCAGGTGAGATCGTAGACCTCATTGCGGCTCAACAGGTAATCATTCTCGCCGGCGAAACCGGATCCGGCAAAACCACGCAAATCCCCAAGATGTGCCTCGCCGCCGGCCGGGGCCGCCGAGGGGCCATCGCTTGCACGCAACCGCGCCGGGTCGCCGCCTTGTCCGTGTCCAAACGCGTGGCCGAGGAGCTCAACGTCGACTGGGGCGGCCCCGTCGGCTGCAAAATCCGCTTCGACGACCGCACCTCGCGCAACACCGTTATCAAGTTCATGACCGACGGCATGCTGCTCGCCGAGGTGCAGAGCGACCCGATGCTCCGTGCCTACGATACGGTCATCTTGGACGAAGCCCACGAGCGCTCGCTCAACATCGACTTCCTCCTCGGCCACTTGCGCACCCTGCGGCACAAACGGCCCGAGCTCAAAATTATCGTTACATCCGCGACGATCGACACCGAGGCGTTTTCCAAAGCCTTCGACGACGCGCCCGTCGTCCAGGTTTCCGGTCGCACTTACCCGGTCGAGGTCATCTATGCGCCGCTCGATGAATTTGGCAGCGACGCCGCCGAGGGCGACGAACGCTCCGCCAAATCCGAGGCGCTCCACTACATCGACGGCGCGGTCGAGGCGGTCGAGCGCATCGTGCGCGAAAGCCACACTGGCGACATCCTCGTCTTCATGCCGGCCGAGCGCGACATCCGCGAAACCACCGAGCTGATCGAAGGCCGCCGCCTGCCCAACACCGAGGTGGTTCCGCTCTTCGGGCGGCTCTCCAACGCCGAGCAGCAGCGCGTGTTTTCCCCGTCGCCTCGCCGCAAGTTGATCCTCGCGACCAACATCGCCGAGACCTCGCTGACGATCCCCGGCATCCGCTACGTGGTCGATACGGGGCTGGCGCGCATCAGTCGCTACTCACCGCAAGCGCGCACCCGCCGCCTGCCGATCGAGGCGGTCGCCCAATCCAGCGCCGACCAGCGCAAAGGCCGCGCCGGCCGCGTCTCCGACGGCGTGTGCATCCGCCTGTATTCAGAAAAGGACTTCAATGAGCGCCCGCGCTTCACCCAACCCGAGATCCAGCGCGCCAACCTGGCCGACGTGATCTTGCGCATGAAGGCGTTTGGCCTCGGCGATATCGAGCGGTTCCCGTTCATCAACATGCCGGCCGCGAAGGCTATCCGCGCTGGTTACGCCTTGCTCGAAGAAATCGGCGCGCTGGATGAGGAGGGTAGGGCGGGGACTCCTCTCCCCGCCTCGGAAAACCCTTCGCACGTCGGACGGCGCGGAACGGAGTCCGCGCCCTACCCACAGCAAAACTCGGCCCGCCAACTTACCGTGCTCGGCCGCGAGCTCGCCCGCCTGCCGGTCGACCCGACGGTAGGCCGCATGATTTTGCAGGCACGTTCCGAGAAAGCCGTGCGCGAGGTCCTCGTGATCGCCTCAGGCTTGAGCATTCAGGACCCGCGTGAGCGTCCGATGGAGGCCCGCGAAAAAGCGGACGCCGCGCACCGGCGCTTCAATCATCCGGACTCCGACTTCATGGCGCTCCTCAACATCTGGGACGCCTTCCACGACGAGTTCGACCGCCTCTCGCAGGCCAAGCTCCGCCGGTTCTGCAAAGATCATTTTCTAAGCTACACCCGCCTGCGCGAATGGCGCGACGTGCACGCGCAACTCCTCGACGTGCTGGAGCAGCGGAAAGATTTTCAGTTCACCTCGGTGTTCGACGGTGTGCCGGCGGAGAAAATCAACGACGACAAGCTTGCCTTCGCCACGCCCGCCTACCGCGCGATTCACCGCAGCATTCTCGCCGGCTTGCTGGGCAACATCGCCATGCGTGACGATGAGAACGGCGGCTACAAGGCCACGCACGATCGCCGGGTGACGCTGTTCCCCGGCTCCGTTTTGTTCACGCGCGACGAGCCCAAGAAGAACGCGCCCGGAGGTCGCGTTCCACCTCGGAAGGAAGGCAAGGCGCCTCGCTGGATCATGTCGGCCGAGATCATGGAAACGTCGCGGCTTTTCGCACGCACCTCGGCCCGCCTTGACCCCTTGTGGGCGCTCGATCTCGGTGCGCACATCGTGAAGGTCGCGCACAGCGAACCTTTCTGGAACCTGGACGCCGGCCGCGTCATGGTGAAGCAACGCACGCGCCTCTACGGACTCGAGCTGGAGTCGCGCGCCGTGAGCTACGGCAAGATCGACCCGGTGCACGCGACGGAGATTTTTATCCGCGAGGCGTTGGTCAATGACACGGTCACGTGGCCGCTGGACTTCATCGCGCACAACCGGGGTGTGCGCGAAGAGATCGAAAACCTGCTAACCCGCACGCGCGACCGCGGCTACCTCAATCTGGACGAAGGGATCTACCGCTTTTACGCGGCACGGCTGCTGCCGGAAGGTAGGGACGCCTCTCCGAGGCGTCCGGGCTCGGGAAGCGGTGCGGAAGCCGGAGCGGACGGCTCGGAGAGCCGTCCCTACCTTTCGGATCAGCGCGTAACGTCCGAAGGTAGGGACGCCTCTCCGAGGCGTCCGGGCTCGGGAAGCGGTGCGGAAGTCGGAGCGGACGGCTCGGAGAGCCGTCCCTACCTTTCGGATCAGCGCGTAACTTCCGAAGGTAGGGACGCCTCTCCGAGGCGTCCGGGATCGGGAAGCGGTGCGGAAGCCGGAGCGGACGGCTCGGAGAGCCGTCCCTACCTCGGAATTTCTTCCGTCGCCGAACTGGTCGACCTGGTTCGCGAACGCAAAGGCGCCGAGCCGCGTTTCCTCATGCTGGAACCCGACGACCTGCGCGATCCCGAGGAGTTGCCGGCCGACACCGAGGCTTACCCCGAGGCGATGCCGTTGCAGCAAGCCGCGCTCCCGCTCGCCTACGCTTACAAGCCCGGCCAGGCCGACGACGGTGTCACCCTCGACGTGCCCGTGCGCGTGGCCGCCGAGCTCACGCCGGCCGCGCTCGACTGGGCGGTGCCCGGCCACCTTGCGGCGAAAGTGGAGCATTTCCTGCGCGCCTTGCCCAAGGAGTTGCGCCGCGACTTCGTGCCGCTGGGTGACGCGGCGCGTCAGCTGGCCAAGACGGCGGCACAACATTCCCGTCTGACCGCGCAACGCCACACGTTACCCGAAGCGCTCGCGATTCTCATCGGCGAACGGCTCAAGCTGAAACTCGACGCCAGTGTGTTCGCCGAGGATCGCCCGCTGCCCGATCACTTGCGCGTGCGGGTGCGCGTGGTCGACGACGAAGGGCGTGAAATCTGCGCATCCCGCGAGCTGCCGGAGATCGCCGCCGGCGTGGCCGCGCACCAACGCGAGGCCAGTGCGACCGTCTCGCGCGAAGACCCGGATGCCTGGCGCCGCGCGCGGGCGAGGCACGAAATGGCCGAGCAGACCGAATGGAAATTCGGCGACGTGCCCGAGCACGTGCACGTGTGCGACCAGTCGGGCGTGGCGGTGCATGCATTTCCCGGCTTGAAAAACGGCCCGGGCGGCGGCGTGTTGTTGCGCCTGTTCAAGACGCCTGAGGAGGCGGCGGAGTCCAGTGCGCCTGCATTGGAGCGCATGCTGGAATGGCAGCTGACGCACCAGCTGGCGTGCCTGCACAAAGACCTGAAGCAATTGCGCGAACTCGGCGCGCTGCTGGCGACGCTCGGCACCACGGAGACCTTGCGCGAACACGCGTATGTTGCCGTGAGCCGCTGGTTGTTGTCGTCGGACCGCGTGAAAACACTCACCACCGCCGCCTTCGCCGCAGCGGTGACGAAGGCGAAGACGGATCTACAAGGCCTGGTGCCGCGTTTGGTTGATCTCCTGCGCGAAACCCTGTCGTTGCGCCAGGCGTTGCTGGTGCACCCGACTCCGTATCGCGGACAAGGCCCGGATCTCACCGCGTTGATGCCGGCCGATTTTCTGCGGGTGACACCGTATGCGCAGCTCGCGCATTTCCCGCGTTACTTGAGAGCGATGAAGCTGCGCGCGGATCGTTGGAAACAAAACCAACTCAAAGACGTCGAGCGTGCGAAACAACTCGCCGTGTTCGCGGGCGTGCCGGAGTTGCGCTGGCAGGTTGAGGAGTTGCGCGTGAGTTTGTTTGCGCAGGAACTCGGCACCGCCGAACCGGTGTCGGTGCAAAAACTGGAGCGCGCACTCGCCGAGCTGAAGCAAGGTGGACGGCGACCTCCGGGCGCCGTCTCGGCTGCAATCGGAGCGCCCGCCGTCGAGCCGCCGAAGCCGCGCGAAACCACGCCGCTGCCGGTCACCACGACCAAGCCCAAGGCGCCGCTCAAGAGCTTCGGTTCGCTCGACGCGTTATTCCGCAAGTAGTGCCCGATCGGGCGATGCCGGCGGCGGTAACACAATCGTAGTGTATCTGGCGCAGGTTAGCTTTTACGGGCGGGTTGGTTTGTGCAGGAGTAGTCCTATGCGAATTCCCGGAATGCTTTTGTTGCTCGCGTTGTTGCCCGCGTGGCTGGTGGGCAGGCCGTTCACGGTGATGGTTTACAACGTCGAAAATCTGCACGATCTCGACGGTTTCGCGGCTTACGACGACTATCAACCGGTGCTTTACAACCAGCACCACGCGCTGACCAAGGTGCAAAACATCGCCACCATCGCGGCGAAGTTTTCCGCCGGCCGAGGACCCGAGATTCTTCTTTTCCAAGAGATCGAGATCGACCACACGCCGGGGAAAACTCCGTCCGACTACGCGGCGATTCTAAAGCGCTACGACGACACCTCGATTGATCGCATGCTGGGGGATGATTTTTCCCCGGAGATCGCCGACCTCCCCGCCGAGGCGCTGCTCCTCAAGGCGTTTGCCGATCGCGGTCTCACGGGCTACTCCGTCGTGTCGGGAACGGATGGGCGCGAAGGGGCGACCTTCAACGGCCGGCCGGCGCAGGCCATCAAGTGCGTGGTGTTCACGCGTTTTCCGGTAAAGGCCGTGCATAACTACCCGACGACCTCGGCGCGCAACATCCTGGAGGTGACGCTGGACGTGGACGGCCACCCGCTCACGGTGTTTAATAACCATTGGAAGTCCGGCGCGGGCGACGCCGCGCTTGAACCGATTCGGATCGAAAACGCCAGGGTTCTTCGCGGGCGCATTGACGAGCTGCTCAAGACCGATCCGAACGCCGACATCCTCATTGGCGGAGACCTCAACTCACACTACAACCAGAAGCGTCGTTATCGGAAAATGCCCGCCACCGGCATCAACGACATCCTCGGCTCGCAGGGCAACGAACTCGCCATCCGCGGATCGGCTCGCGACCTCTACAATCTCTGGTTCGAGCTTCCCGAGGTTGATCGCGGTAGCGATGTGTTCAAAGGGGAGTGGGGCACGTTGATGCACCTCATCGTCACGCGCGGCGTCTACGATCAAAGCGGTGTGCACTACATCGACAACTCGTTCGGCGTCGCGCGCTACCCGGGGCTTAACACCGATGCGGCGGGCCTGCCCGTTCGATGGAGCACGGAAGGCAAGGGCGGTCGTGGTTTTTCAGACCACTTCCCGATCTACGCGCGGTTTCAAACCACCGACCTTAAACAACCGGGCAAATTCATGCCGCTCACCCGTGAGATGGCGGGCCACGAAGGCGATGACGACGGCAAGGCCAACAAAGTCGACTTGTCCAAGACCGATTTCGCCTCGGCGGTGGTGCTCTCGAAGCTGCCAGCGGGAATCAACCTCCGCGATGGCACGTGGACGGGTAAACTTTTCCGTATCGAAGCCAAGGCGCTGGACGACCGCTTTCTGCGCATCGAAGCCAACGGCGAGACCTACGACGTCTACGGCCCGCGCAAAGAGATCCGCGAACTCCTCTACGCCCAACGCCGCGAGAACGCCGGCATGCTCACGTGTTACGGCGAACTCGGCACCTATAAAGGCAACTGGCAGTTCCTCGTAAAGTTCCCGGAGTGGGTGGCCGCTGCGCGTAATTACCGGTGACCAATGACCGGTGACCAACCCCGTGACAATCTGCGGCACGTGCCTTTTCTTCACCCTATTTTCCCATGAACGCACTCCCTTCGCTCACGGTCTACACTTACGCCAACTGCGATACTTGCCGCCGCGCCGTGAAATGGTTGCGCGCGCAACGTGTCGCCTTTGACGAGAAACCGATTCGGGAAACGCCGCCAACTCCGGATGAGTTGCGCACGATGCTGGCGCGCCTCGGGGGAGCGGGTGCGCTGCGCAAACTCTTCAACACGTCGGGCGTGGATTATCGCGCGCTCAAACTTGGCGAGAAACTCCCCGCGCTGACCGAGGTCCAGGCGCTCGCGTTGCTCGCCGGCAATGGCAACCTGGTTAAGCGTCCGTTCCTGCTCGGCCCCGGCGGTGCCGCCGACGGCGTGGGCCTGGTCGGTTTCGACGAGACGGTTTGGTCGGCGGCGCTGATCGAAAGGTAGGAGCCCACTGGTGGGCGATGAGCGACCTCCGCAAAGGTGATGTCTCTCGCGGACGACTTGACTGCCGTCCTCACTTCTAGGGGAATTTTATCGCGAAGATCTCCGGCGTTCGTGGGCCGCGCATCGCGCATGAATGCGCTCCTACCTCCCGCATTTCGCGTTTTGGGAGTCCGCAGCCCGCTTTAATCCCGCCCGTTGACTCGCGTCGGTTTCTTCCTGCACTGTTACCGCGTGACTGCTCCCGTTTCTTCACCGATGCAACAAACCCTCCGCTGGCTCGCCACGCATGCGAACTTTCCGGCGGCCCGCCTGCCTGCCCGCGCCGAAACCTTGTTGCTGATCGCCACCGCCGCCGAACAGGAAAAGGTCGCCCTCCAGCGCTCGCCGCGATTCTTGGTCGAAAGTAACAACATTGCTAACGACTCCTCCCTCAAGGCCTACACCATGAATCGCTCCCTGGCGCATTATGTGTGCAACAACGCTCAAAAGACCTAATTCCGCAGCCTTGTTTCGGGGCTTACGGTATGAGGTCAGAACCCTGCTTGTGCGCGTGATACGTGGGATTCCAACTCTGCTGGTTCTTGGGTTTGCGGTTCTGTCCGCGACACCCGCAGTGGCTCTGATTGAGCGCCGGGTCGAACGGAGTTTTGCGGCCCCGCTGCGTGCGGCGTTGAAGGTGGATAGTTTTAGCGGCACGGTTCGTATCACCGCGCAATCAGATGCTGACTCGATTCGGGTGGTGGTGATTCAAGCGGCGGCGGTTGAAACCGAGGCAGCGATGGATGCCCGGCTGGCGCCACTCCAGCTCGATATGAGCCTGCGGGACGGCACGGTGGAGGTGAGCGCGCGCTATGCGAAAACCATCGCATGGTCTTGGCAAAACTGGCCTCCGGTCAGCCTGAGCTATGACATAATTGTCCCGATGCGATGCGACGTGGAGGTAACCACGGTGGCCGGTGGTATCGTAGTCGGTGCGTTGGAGGGAAGCGTTGTGCTGGCCAATCAATCGGGGAGTATTTTTACCGGCGAGATTCAGGGACCGCTCACGGCACGGAGCCTCGCGGGCGAGATTGCCGTGACCGCCGCGCAGGGGCCGATCGAAGTCTCCACCCGGTCGGGCAACATCAGCATCGGCCGGGCCGGCGGGCGCACGCAGGTGTCGAGCCACGGTGGATACATCGAGGTGCAGCGAGCGGCCGGCGAACTCGTCCTGCGCGGCAACGGCTCCTCCGCCAAAGTGGGTTTTGCGCCGCAGATGAGAAAAAACGCCGACATCGAGCTCTCCGGCGGCGAACTCGAACTCGTTTTGGAAACCAACAGCGCGCTTACGTTGGATGTGCGCTCCTCGGTGTTTGGCAAAGTCGAAGGACGCGGCGAACTCCCGCTCGCGGTGGTCGCCGGCGGCCTTGGTCGCTCGCGGTTGGAGGCGACGCTGAACGGCGGAGGACCCCGGATCACGGCGCGCGTGAGCGGCGGCAATGTGTTGATGCGCGGCGTGCCTCCGCTTGCGCCCATCGCGGTGGAACCTCCGACCGAAGTGACGGTGTGGTGAGTCGACGCGCGTGATTGTTTCGCTTCGCACGGGTTGACCGGCGTGCTTGCATGGGAAACCTACCGCCATGTCTGTTGATTCCTACGAACGCCTCATCGCCAAACTTAAACGCGCCCATCACCTCGGCACCGTGGCCGGCCTGCTCGGTTGGGACGAACAGGTCAACCTACCTCCCGACAGTGCTGACCAGCGCGCGGAGCAACTGGCCCTCCTCGCCGAGCTCCAGCACGCCGCCGCCAGTGACCCGGAAATCGGAGAGCTGCTGAACACGCTCGAAGGCAGAGGTTCGGAAGGTAGGGACGCCTCTCCGAGGCGTCCTTCGGCGGTCGGTGGAGATAGCGGAGAAATCGGAGCGGACGGCTCGGAGAGCCGTCCCTACCTTTCGGATCAACAGGTGGTCGTGCGCGAGGCGCGGCGCGATTACGACCGGGTCGTCAAATTGCCCGCCGCGTTTGTCGCCGAGAAGGCGCGACTCGCCAGCGCGGCCTATCACGCGTGGGCGGCCGCCAAGGCGAAATCGGATTTCGGGGCCTATGCGCCTTACCTGGAAAAACACCTCGCGCTCGCCAAACAAGAGGCCGCCTATCTCGGCTGGGGCGACCGCCCGTTTGACTACGCCATCGATAAACACGACCCCGGAATGACGGCGGCGAAACTCACGGTGTTGTTTGACGAGTTGAAGGCCGGACTCGTGCCGCTGGTGCGCGCTATCGCAGCGTCGCCGGTGCGCGCTAATGATGGCATTTTTAAAGGGTTTCCCGTCGAGGCGCAGCGCGACTTTCTGCGCGAAGTGACCGAGCGCCTTGGCTTCAACTACCGTCGTGGGCGTATTGATGTTTCCCTGCATCCGTTCTGCGAAGGCTCGGGCGCGGATATTCGTATGACCACACGCTTCGATGCGGATAACCCGCTCGACTCGCTCTTCTCGTCGATTCACGAAACCGGCCACGGTTTGTATGAGCAGGGCTTGCCGCTCGCCGCGCAAGGCACGCCGCTCGGGCAGAACGCCGGCATGGGAGTGCACGAATCGCAGAGCCGCCTCTGGGAAAACCAAGTGTCGCGCAGCCGTGCGTTTTGGAAATTCTTCGAGCCGCGTTTCCGGGAGAAATTTCCTGCGCAACTCGCGGCCGTTTCGTCGGACGACCTCTATCTCGCGGTGAACGAAGTCGCGCCGACGCTCATCCGCGTCGATAGCGACGAGGTGCACTACAACCTGCACATCCTGCTGCGCTTCGAATTGGAGCGGCGGCTCTTCGCCGGCGAACTCGCAGTGAAGGACCTGCCGGCGGCGTGGAATGCGTTATCGCAGGAGCTGCTTGGCCTGACGCCACCGACGAACAAGCAAGGCGTGTTGCAGGACGTGCATTGGTCGGGTGGGGCGTTTGGGTATTTCCCGAGTTACTGCCTGGGTAACATGATGGCGGCGCAACTGTGGTTTACGGTGCGCAAAGTATATCCCGAGTTGGAAACAGATTTCGCCAAGGGCGATTTTTCACGCCTGCTCGGCTGGTTGCGGGCAAACATCCACGAGCAAGGCCGGCGTTACGAAACGCTGGAACTCGTCCGGCGAGTGACCGGCGAGGAGCTCACGCCGAAGTATCTGTTGAGGTATTTGCAGGAGCGGTATGCGCCTTTGTATTTGTAGGCCGTCCGCTTGCTGACGCCTTGGCGCGAGCAAGCTCGCGGCCTACATTGTGCCTTATGTTGATCGACACCCACACCCACCTTGATGGTTTTGCCCGCGCGGGGACGCTCGACGGCGTGTTGGCGCGGGCGCGCGAGGCGGGAGTGACCGAGATGATCTCCATCGGCACGGAGAGCGACGACTGGGCGCTCATCCGTGATCTCGCGGTGGCGTATCCGGGCGTGGTGCATTTTTCGGTCGGGCTGCATCCGTGCTGCGTGCGCGAGAACTGGGCCGACGAGGTCGCGCAGATCGAGGCGTTTTGGGATGGTGGGAAGTTACCTGTCGCGCTGGGCGAGTGTGGGCTGGATCGGTTTCATTTACCGAAGGACGATACCGCGAAGGCGGAGCAGGTGTTTGCGTGGCAGCGCGCGGCGTTTGCGGCGCAGCTGGTCATCGCGAAACGGCTGGCCTGTCCACTGGTGGTGCATTCTCGCGGGGCGTTTGCCGAGTCGGTGGCGATGATTGATGCGAGCGGCGTTGATTGGGCGCGCGTGGTGTTTCACTGCTTCAGTGAAGGGCCGGCGGAGATGCGCCAGCTTATGGAGCGCGGTGCCTACGGGTCGATCACCGGTGTGCTCACTTACAAAAACGCGGAGAACGTGCGGGAGGCGGCGAAGGTCCAGGGGCTCGCGCAGTTGATGCTGGAAACGGATGCGCCTTACCTCACGCCGGTGCCGCATCGCGGGAAGCCCAACGAACCGGCTTTCATGCGCCACACGGCGGAGTATGCGGCGGGGATGTTTGGGGTGAGCGTCGAGGAAGTTGCGGACGTGACTACGAAGACGGCGCGTCGGTTTTTCGGAATTTAGATTTTTTTCGGAGGGTCCACCTCCGTGTGGACCGGGTTGAAACGGACGACACGGAGGTCGTCCCTCCCTTCATCCGGCAATAAAGAAAGCGGCCTGAAAAGGGCCGCTCAAACTACTCCGTGTGTTCCGTGGACCAGCTCAGGCTTCGTCGAACTTGCGAGTGAACAGTTGCTCGAGCTCGGTGAGCATCTGCGGGGCGTCGGCACCGGTGGCGAGGAACTTGACCTTCGAGCCTTTGCCGGCGGCCAGCATCATGAGACCCATGATGGATTTGCCGTTTACCTGCTCTTCGTCTTTTTCCACGAAGACGTCGGCTTTAAATTTGTTGGTGATACGCACGATCATCGCCGCCGGGCGGGCGTGGATCCCCATTTTGTTTTGAACCACCAGCTCTTTGATGTGCTGGCCGGTCGTGGTCGTGTCGTTCTTTTCCATTTAGATTGGGACTCAGCAAGCTCCGTGCGCGGTCCATGGCTTGCAACCCAAAAACCGGGCGCACAGCGTTTGCGCGCCATGCTCACCACCGCGATTATCGTTCCGTGTCGGCTCGAATCTACGCGCTTTCCTCGCAAATTGTTGCACGTCATCAAGGGACGTCCGCTGCTGCTCTGGGTTGCCGAACGCATTCGGAAAGAGGCACCGGAGTTTCCCCTTTTTTTTGCGGTTGACGATGAGTTGCTGGCCTCACCGCTGCGCGCGGCGGGGTTTCAAGCGATTCTCACCGGGGTGCAGCATCAGAGCGGCACCGACCGCATCGCCGAGGCCAACCGCACGGTGAAAGCCGAACACGTCATCAATGTGCAGGCCGATGAGCCGCTGGTGACACGTGCGCAAATCCTCATGTTGGCGGAACTGATCGCCGGGTCGGCGGCGATGGCGACGTTGGGCACGCCGTTTTCGACCGCCGCCGACTTCAATAATCCCAATCAGGTGAAGGTGGTATTCGCACCGGGTGGGGGGCGGGCGCTGTATTTTTCGCGGGCACCGATTCCGTATGCGCGTGATCGCGCCGGGCAGGTCGATGATGCGTGGGTGCAGGCGAATCCCTGTTTCAAGCACCTCGGGCTTTACGCTTACAAGGCGGAGCTGATCGAGCGTTTCGCGAAGCTGCCGCCGGGTCGCTATGAACAAATCGAAAAGCTGGAGCAGCTTCGGGTGATCGAAAACGGTTACGAGATCCTGTGTGGCGTCACGAATGATCCGACGATCGGCGTGGACACGCCGGAGGACGCGGTGAAGTTTTCCGAGTGGTTGGGGTGAGCGGTGGGGAGGTAGGAGCGCATTTATGCGCGATGCGGGAGGTTAACGCGGGCGGATGGTTCTCATCGCGAGCAAGCTCGCTCCTACATTTCGGATTTCGAACATCGCCCATAAATGGGCTCCTACCTTTCGATCCGGGTGATCCATAGGATTTCGCAGGCGCCGCCGCGGGTGTCGTCGCGGCTGAGCGAGGAACGCCAGCGGTAGCCGTTGGGTCCGTTCACTTCGACGAGGTGGCCTTTGAGGGTGACGACCTCGTGGCGTTGGATACTGAGCAGTTGTTTGCGAATCGCGGGCGTGGCGGGGAGGCAATGCGTGTTGGCGGAGTGCGTCGCGATGAGGTCGGGGTCGAGCGGGGCTTCGCCGGACCAGGAGTATTCATACCAGCGGCCGGATTGGCTGATCGTAAGATCATTGATGACGGAGGCGGTGGACAGGGGACCCCAGCCGAGCGCGAGGTCCACGGGGGCGAATTTCGCGGCGGCGTCGTGGCGATATCGATCGCGGGAGAGGACGACGGCTTTGATTTCGTAATTGGCCAGCGGGGTGATCGTGTAGTCGCCATTTTGAAAAGGCGGCGGCACGCCAAGGGTTGTCTGGATGGGATCGCGCGCGGCCGGCATGCCCCGCCAAGCGGCTTTTGGCTCGTGTAACCAGAACCAGCCGCTCGCGATGAGCAGGAGGAGCACGAGGAGTTTTTTCATGGCGTGATCGAGAAGACGGGGGCGGTGGGAGGCCAATAAAAAAGCCACTCCGGGGAGTGGCTTGGGAAGGAACGGGTCGCTGGCGCTCCTCGCTACGGTTGGCTGTCGCTCCCTGCTGCGGGTTAGATTTTGCCGGCTTTGCGCTTCTCGACGAGGTGGTAGAAATCTTGGAAGAGCGGGTCGGCGTCGTTCGGGCCGGGGGCGGCTTCGGGGTGGTATTGCACCGAGAAAATCGGGAGCTCTTTATGGCGCAGGCCTTCGACCGTGTTGTCGTTCAAATTGATCTCGGTGACGAGGGCGCCGCCTTTGGCGAGGGACGCCGGATCGGTGGCGAAGCCGTGGTTCTGCGCGGTGATGGAGACTTTGCCGGTCTCCAGGTTTTTCACGGGCTGGTTGCCGCCGCGGTGGCCAAACTTGAGTTTGAACGTGCTGCCGCCCAGGGCGTGCGTGAGCATCTGGTGGCCGAGGCAGATGCCGAAAATCGGGAAATGCGGGACGAGGCCGGTCACGGTTTGATGGATGTAGGGCAGGGCGGCGGGATCGCCGGGGCCGTTGGAGAGAAACACGCCATCGGGCGCGTGCTCTTTGATCTGCTCAGCAGTGGCGTTGGCAGGGAAGACCTGCACATCAAAACCGTGGTTGATGAGCTTACGGAAAATGGAGTGCTTGGCGCCGAAATCGAATGCGGCGACGCGGAAGCGTTTGGCGGGCGTATGGGGCAGGCCGAAGGTGGTGCCGACGGGCACATAGACATCGTTGTGGTTGGCCTGGTCATCGGCGCGCCAGATGTAGGGGGCTTGGCAGGTCGTGTCTTTGACGTAGTCGCTGCCGGCCATGTCGTGCCAGGCCTTGGCCTTGGCGACGGCTTCGGCGTCGGTGAGCGGGAGGGTGGAAAGGCAGCACTTCAGCGAACCATCGACGCGGAGTTTTTTGGTGAGCGCGCGGGTATCGACTTCGCTGATGCCGGGGATGCCGTATTTGCGAAGGTAGGCGTCGAGGGAGGACTGGCTGCGCCAGTTGCTCACGATCGGGGAAAGTTCGCGCACGACGAGGCCGCTGGCGCGGGGTGCGGTGGCTTCGGAGTCCTCGTCGTTGACGCCGTAGTTGCCGATCATCGGCGCGGTCATCGTGACGATCTGCCCGAAGTAGGAGGGATCGGTGATGATCTCCTGATAGCCGGTCATCGAGGTGTTGAACACGCATTCGCCGGCAATCGTGGCGTCGGCACCAAAGGCGCGGCCGCGAAACACGGAACCATCTTCAAGGGCAAGAACTGCGGGTTTGAACGTGGACATTAAAGCACAACGAAAAGCCGTCACCCCACGCCTGCCAAGGGTTTTGTTGGCGGACCATGTAAAACCTGCAAACCCTGTCCGGGTGAAGACGTGGGCGGGGGTTATTGTGTGCGAGACGCATGACAACGGCTTCGACGGTCACCACGGTGACCGTGCGGGGCGGTTTCCGGTAATTTGCACGGCCGTTTGACAGGGCAGAGGCAGCAACTTATCTCCATGCAAACCTCATGGCTTACACCGAAGACCGTTCAACCTGGTTCGAAGGCCAGGGACTTTGGCAACACGTTCCCGAAAGCGATTGGAAGGACTGGGCGTGGCAGCTTAAGAACCGCCTTACCAAGCTCGAAGACTTGGAGCGCATCATGACGCTCACAGCGGACGAGCGCGCGGGCGTGCTGTTTGCCGGGCACAAGCTCGCGATGGCGATCACGCCTTACTTTTTTAACCTCATCGACCGCAACGACCCGAACTGCCCGATTCGCCTGCAAATGATTCCGCGGGCCGGCGAGGGGCAGCTCCACTCCGAGGAAATGCTCGATTCTCTGGGTGAGGACGAACACTCGCCAGTGCCGGGCTTGGTGCATCGTTATCCGGACCGCGTGCTGTTTCTGGTGACCGACAGGTGCGCGGCGTATTGCCGTTATTGCACCCGCAGTCGCTTGGTTTCAAACGCGCAAGACTACAATTTTCATCCCGAATACGAACAGGGGTTGCGCTATATCGAGTCGCACCCGGAGATCCGCGACGTGTTGTTGTCGGGCGGCGACCCGTTATTATTGTCCGACCGAAAGCTCGACCACCTGCTCGGCCGGTTGCGGGCGATCAAACACGTGGAGTTTATCCGCATCGGTTCGCGTATACCAGTGTTCCTGCCGCAACGCATCACCCCGGAGCTGTGCGAAATCCTCAAAAAGCACGGCCCCATCTGGATGAGCATACATGTAAATCATCCCAAGGAAGCGACCGCCGAGCTGAAGGAGGCGTGCGACCGGCTGTCGTTTGCTGGCGTGCCGTTGGGCAACCAGAGTGTGTTGCTCAAGGGCGTGAACGATGACGTCGAGGTGATGACGGCGCTGGTTCACCGCCTGCTGCGCATGCGGGTGCGCCCGTATTATCTCTACCAGATGGACCTCATTACGGGCGGGGCGCACTTCAAAGTGGATGTGCGCAAGGGCTTGGAGATCATTGAGGCGCTGCGCGGCCATACCACGGGTTATGCGGTTCCCCAGTATGTGATCGATGCGCCCGGCGGCGGCGGCAAGGTGCCGATTAACCCGCACTACGTTGAAAAAATCACCGACGACGAGGTGGTGTTCCGGAATTACGAAGGCCGCACCTTCCGTTATCCGCTCACGGCGACGCCGGTGACTGCGGGCGACACCCAAGAGATTCCCGTGAAATTCCATGAGGAGCTTCACGGCTGATTCACATAAAAATCTCCAAAACAAATAGTTATAAAGGGTCGAAAAGATATCGAAAGTTTCTCCGATTATTTTTGAGCGTTTCGGCGATGACCTCGTCTATCCCCATGTAGTCAGTTTTATAGTTCTTAAGGTTTGCTTGGTGTTAGGTCACAAAAGCCGCTTCTCACGAGGCGGCTTTTGTGTGTCCGGACCCCGCGCAAAGGGGATGCGAGGTGCACGGCTTTTGTGTCGCGTGGTGAAAAGCCGGTGTTTGTGTGTCGCCATGATATCTTTGCACGAAGGCCGGGGCTCCCGGGTGAAAAAACCACCGGCCCAAGTGCTCGTGCTGAACCTCGCGGTCGTGGGTTGCTCCCCGAAAATCTGGCGGCGGATGGTTGTAAAAGAGGCGACCTGGCTCGCGCGGTTGCATGACGCGATCCAAGTGGCGTTCGACTGGTTCGATTATCAGACGCACACGTTCACGCTCGAAGATCTTCGGCTGGGTAATCCTGCGAAACGCGACGGGGTGATTGTTGAGGATGACCGTGATTTGACCCTCGCCGACATCGAATTGGTCAAGCGGGGCGGGATCGTCTACGACTACCACTTCGGCGAGGGTTGGCGTGTCGATATCCGGGTGGAAAAGGTGGTTCCGCTCGTGAAGGGCGAGGTTTACCCGCGGTGCCTGGAGGGTGAACGCGCGGGGCCGCCCGAGGATTGTGGCGGGATCGAGGCTTATCACGACATGCTGGCTTGCATCCAAGAACCGAATACAGCTATCGGACACGAGTGGATCGACTGGCTCGGGCCGCAACATGATGTCGAGCGGTGCGATGTGGAGGCCATCAACAAGGCGCTGCGAAAGTTTGGGAAATGAGCAGACAATCACGCCGCGTTGGTCGAGGAATCGGGAAATTCAAGGCGGTTGTCTGGTTCAACCTTATCTTGCTCGGTCTCATGGGCGGATGGTTCGTGGTGCAGCCGCCGGTTCGGCGCGCGGAGGTCGCCAAGCTCGTCGAAAACTACTTTGAAAAGAATAAGCGGATTGAGCTGCTCGATGTGGCGCTGGATATTTACCGGCTCTACTACAGCGCCGATTTTGTTCAGGCGATCGCTGCGGGGGATCGCACCCATGTCTATGCTGGAGCGCCCCGAAGCGCCGGATTTCCGAACGCCATCCGCGTGCTGAAGAACACCGGTTATACGGCGGGTTATTGCGAGGTTTTGGAGAACCCGGTGTGGGTGGCCTATCGCATGTTCGACGTGGCCCGACTGGAGCCGCCGGCACCGCGCCCGGAGACGTTCGAAACCGACCGGAGGACCATCGCGCGAGTGGCGGCTTCGGCGTATACGAACAGTGGATACGATCGCGGGCATCTGGCGCCCAATTATGCGATCGCTACTCGCTACGGCGAGGCGGCGCAGCGGGAAACCTTTTTGATGTCCAACATCGTTCCGCAGCGGCACGCCTTGAACGCGGGTGTTTGGAAAGGGTTGGAGCTGAAAATCGCCACGAGTTATCCGGGTCGTTTTGGCGAGGTCTGGGTGCTGGCGGGCCCCGTGTTTGGGGCGCGTCCGGGGCGGTTGCCCAACGGCACGGCGGTGCCGGAGGCGTTTTTCATGATGGTGGTTGATGAGAGCGACGGACGTGTCCGCACGCAGGCGTTTGTTTTCCCACAGGAAACTCCCGCCAATGCGGACCCAGAGCAGTTCCTCGTGACGATCGACGAGGTGGAGCGGCGGACGGGCTTGGATCTCTTTCCCGAGCTAGAGGAGGCTGCCGAGGCGTTGCTTGAGTCGAAGCGGTCCCAAAGCGTGTGGTGAGCATGGATTCAAGATGGAGCCGCGTTATCCGCCCCTGAATGGGATCCGGGACCTCCCGTTCCCGGTCGAGTGGAGGACCCACACGGATGCGGAGCGCTTTCCCCCTTTCTGAGCACGGGGGCGAAGAACGGGACCGGGAGGTCCCGGCACCAGGGCGGGTGCGCGTCACGAGAGCCGGTTCAACAATTCGGCCACGGGCGGCCCCAGTTTTTTTACGGTGCCGCTTTCGATCCATCGGCCCTCGATCAGGAGACGCACTGGAGTGGCCGGCACTCCGCGTTCGCCCGATTGAAAGAGGCTGATCAGCAACTCCACGGCACGCGCGCCGATTTCTTTTTCCTGTTGATCAATGCCCGACCACTCGGGGTCAAACACACGGGACAGCGTCACGATGCTGATGTCATCAGGGACGTCGTAGCCCGCACCCTCCAGCCACGTTTTCACCTCCGAAACGGTCGACACGATTGCGGTGGGCCGGTAGGTTTCCACCCAGGCGAGAAAACGTTCTCGCCAAGCGTTCACCACGGCGGGTTCGTCGCGTCCTTCGATTTCAAAAAGCGGGATCTTCCGATTATCCGGTTGGGCGTCCCTAAACAGGCAGTAGGGGGTTTCGAAATTGTGCTCGGCGCGACGCAGGGTCTCGGAGGCGCTGACCATGCCGATGCGGCTGTGACCGTTCCGGCAAAGCTCGCGCAGGCAGGTGAGCGTGGAGCTGTGTTGATGATTGGCCACGACGTGCAAGCGGGGTGACTCGACAGAGTAACCAATGGAAACGCCAGCGAAGGCTTCCACGGGCAACTTGATCTCCATTTTCGCACTCGGTTGGGGCGCGAAAATCAGTCCACGGATGTTGCGTGCGAGCAGCACCTCGCGAGCGCGCTTTGGGTTGAGCCCGGGCTCGGTCAGCCAGAACTCCTCCAGCTTGTAACCCATCGATGCGGCAAACGCGGTCGCACCCTCGTGGTAAGCCCGCAGGTGGATCGCCTGCTGCCAGCCGTGCCGCTCGGGAAACGTGTGCACCCAGGCGAAGGTCGAGCGGTAGGCGGGGGTGTGTTGTTTGCGGCGATAGTGGCTCAGCGCCGTCAACATGGGGTCAGGCACATAGCCGAGTCGCTTCGAGATCGCACGGATGTGGGCGCGCTTGGTCGGATCGACGTAGGTATCGTTCTTGAGCGCGCGCCATGCGGTGGAAACATGCACACCGGCCTCGGCAGCAACTTGCTTCAGGGTGATGCGGGCGGGAATCGCAGGGTTAGAGTCTGCCATGAAATTGTTTGCAGATGCTTGCCGTCGCGCTCTGCAACGCAAGATTTTCGATGAGAAACCGTTCTTCCCCCTTCGCGTTTATTAAAAACCGTCCGCTTCCCCTTCGTCTTTTATGAGCAAAGTTCGTATCGGCATCGTTGGTCTCGGCAACATGGGTTTCAGCCACGCCACGCAAATCATCTCCGGCAAGATCAGCCGTCTCGAACTCACTGCGGTTGCCGATCTGGATCCGGCAAAACTCAAGCGCGTTCCCCAGGTCAAGGGCTTCGCCTCGGCCGACGAGATGATCGGCTCCGGGCTGATCGACGCGATCCTCATCGCAACGCCCCACTATGATCACACCACGATCGGCATCAAGGCGCTCAAGGCCGGTTTGCACGTCATGGTGGAGAAACCCATCTCGGTTCACCGCGCGGATTGCGAGCGCCTCATCGCCGCCTACAAAGGACGCGAGAAAAAGCAGGTGTTCGCCGCGATGTTCAATCAGCGCACCGACCGCTATTATCAGAAGATCCGCGAGCTCATCCAAAGTGGCGAACTAGGTGAAATCCGCCGCGTGAATTGGATCATTACAAATTGGTTCCGCACCCATGCCTATTATGCATCGGGTGGCTGGCGCGCGACCTGGGGCGGCGAGGGCGGCGGCGTGTTGCTCAACCAGTGCCCGCACAACCTCGACATCTTCCAATGGATGTTCGGCATGCCGGTGACGCTCTCGGCCAACTGTGCCTTCGGCAAATATCACGACATCGAAGTCGAAGACGACGTGACCGCCACGATGACTTTCGCGAACGGAGCGACCGGCGTATTCATCACCTCCACGGGTGAGTCTCCCGGCACCAATCGTCTCGAAATCACCGCCGAGCGCGGCAAGGTCGTTTACGAAAACGACAAGATCAGTTACACGCGCAACGAGATCCCGATGGGTGAGTTCTCGCGCACCACGCCGCACGCCTTCGCCAACCCCTCGATCTGGGATATCACCGTGCCCGCCGCCGGCCACGGCGGTCAGCACAACGAGGTGCTGCAAAACTTCACAGACGCCATTCTCGATGGCACCCAGCTCGTCGCCCCTGCGCCCGAAGGCATTTACTCGGTCGAGCTGGCCAACTCGATGTTGCTCTCCGCGTGGACCCAGAAACCCGTCACGCTCCCCATCGACGGGAAGAAATACGAGCGCCTGCTCAAGGCCAAGATCGCCGAGTCCGCCGCGAAGGGCAAAAAGAAGAAAGTCGTCGCCGTCGCTCCCGTCGATTTCTCCAAGTCCTTCGGCAAGTAATCCGAACGAGGTTCAACCACTTATCTTCACTGATGGGCACTGATACGATCACTCCGAATAAGTGTTCATCAGTGCTTATCAGTGGTTAAAAAAATTCCCTTTTATGAAACTCTCCCAAGTCGCCATTCAGCTCTACACCCTGCGTGATTTCTGCAAAAACGCCGCCGACTTCGCGGTCACCCTGAAGAAGGTGCGCGAGATCGGCTACACCGTCGTTCAGATCAGCGGAGTCGGCCCGATTCCCGAGGCCGAACTCGTCGCCCTGTGCAAAGCCGAGGGACTCACCATCTGCGCCACCCACGAACACGGCCCGACCATTCTGGATGAGACGGACAAGGTGATTGCCCGCCTCCAAGCCCTCGGCACCAAGCTGACCGCCTACCCATATCCGGCCGGCATCGATTTCGACAATCCCGAGCACATCAACACGCTTATCCGAAAACTCGACATCGCTGGCGCCAAGTTCCGCGCCGCCGGTCTCAAGCTCGGCTACCACAATCACGCCAACGAATTCTACCGTCCCGCCGGCGGCCCTGCTTTCCTCGAACGCATATTTGCCGAGACCGCGCCTGAAAACATCGTGGCCGAGCTCGACACCTACTGGATCCAGCGCGGCGGTGGCGACGTGGTCGATTGGGTGCGCCGCCTGAAGGGCCGCACGCCCTTCATCCATCTCAAAGATTACAAAGTGAATCCCGCCGGCGAGCCGTCGTTCTGTGAAATCGGCGCCGGCACGCTGCCCTTCAAACGTATCATAGCCGAGGCCGAAGCCGGCGGTTGCGAGTGGTTCATCGTCGAGCAGGACAGCTGCCCCGGGGACCCGTTTGTTTCGATCAAGCAGAGCTACGATTACATCAAGGCCAACCTGGTTAGCTAAACTCTAAACCGTATCGCTGAGTGTAGGAGCCTGCTGGCAGGCGATTTTTTCTCACCGTCACTTCGCTTTTTCGATCATCGCCTGCAAGCAGGCTCCTACAACTTCACAAAAACCATGTCCGTCGCCTCCGCTTTTCTCCACGACAACTTCCTCCTCACGACGGAATGGTCGCGCCTCCTTTACCACACCTACGCGAAGCCCCAGCCGATCTACGACTACCATTGCCACCTGCGGCCCGACCAGATTGCGGCCAATCGCCGGTTTGAAAACCTCACGCAGATCTGGCTCGCCGGCGACCACTACAAATGGCGCGCCCTGCGTTCGGCCGGCGTGGATGAAGACCTCATCACCGGCAAAAACACATCGGACTACGACAAGTTTCTCGCCTACTGCCGCATCGTTCCCTCGCTGCTGCGCAATCCCCTGCACCACTGGTCGCACCTCGAACTCCGCCGTTATTTCGGCATCGATCTCCTTATCAACGAAGCCAACGCGCCGAAGATCTGGGAGCTCGCCAACGCCGAACTCGCCAAACCCGCGCTCTCGACCCACGGCATCCTCACCTCGAACAAAGTCGCGGTCGTTTGCACCACCGACGATCCGGCCGACTCGTTGGAGCACCACATCGCGATCGCCAAATCGGGTCTGACCACGCGCGTCTACCCGACCTACCGCGCCGACAAACTCATGGCCGTATCGGCCCCCGCCGTCTTCAACGGCTGGACCGATGCGCTCGCCGCCCGTGCCGAGATCACCGTGAACTCGCTCGATACGCTCCTCGATGCCCTCGATAAGCGTCACGCGTTTTTTCACTCGCTGGGCGGCCGCCTCTCCGACCACGGACTCGAAAATCTGCCCGACGCCGATTGCAGCCGCGCCGAGGCCGAGGCGATTTTTAACTCCGTGCGCGCCGGCCAGGCCGCCACTGCGGCTGAGACGGCGAAGTGGGTGTGGTTTTTGATGATTTATCTCGGCCAGCTGGACGCCAAGCGCGGCTGGACCAAGCAGCTCCACCTCGGAGCCCTGCGCAACAACAACAGCCGGCTGCTCAAGCGCCTCGGTGCCGATGCCGGCGTCGATTCCATCGGCGACTTCCCGCAGGCGCGCGCTCTCTCGCGCTACCTCGACACGCTCGACCGCGAGAACCAGCTGCCCAAGGTCGTGCTCTACAACCTTAACCCGGCCGACAACTACGTCTTCGCCACGATGATTGGGAACTTCCAGGACGGCTCGGTCGCGGGGAAAATCCAATTTGGCTCCGGTTGGTGGTTCCTTGACCAGAAAGAGGGCATGGAGATGCAGCTCAACGCGCTCTCGCAACTCGGGCTGCTCTCCAAGTTCGTCGGCATGCTCACCGATTCCCGCAGTTTCCTATCGTATCCTCGTCACGAATACTTCCGCCGTATCCTTTGCGGCCTCCTCGGGGCCGATGTTGAAGCGGGCCTGATCCCGGCCGACGAGGCGTTGCTTGGCAAGTTGGTCACCGATATCTGCCACGACAACGCGGTCGCGTATTTCGGCTTGGAACACGGCCGGTTCTAAGTGTTTTGGCCGGAGGTAGGAGCCCGTTTACGGGCGATGCTCAGGCGTGCGCAGACCTTACTGTTTTCGCACATCGCTATCGCCCATAAATGGGCTCCCACCTTTCCCTATCCGTCATCGGTCGCCGCCTACCCAACCCGTTCTTGCGTGCACCACGGGAATCTATATGGTCTCCCTTTTGCATGATTCGGGCACTCGGCCAGCACACCCTTCGTATGTTCGATGAACTCGGCGATTTCGCCCTGTTCACCGGCCGCGCGTTTACGGCTGCCGTGGGTTCGCGCAAACTGGGACGCCGCATCGTTCGCGCGATCTATGAGCAAGGCGTCCGCTGCGTTCCAGTTATCGTGATTGTCGGCCTCTTCACCGGTCTCGTGTTGGGATTGCAGGGTTATTACGTGCTCAATCGCTTTGGCTCCGAAGGGCTGCTCGGCACGTTGGTCTCGCTCACACTCGTCCGCGAACTCGCGCCGGTGCTGGCGGCGTTGATGCTGGTCGGGCAGGCTGGTTCCGCCCTGGCCGCAGAACTGGGTATTCAACGCAACAGCGAGCAGATCGACGCGCTCGAAACCATGGGAGCCAGCACCCACGCCTACTTGGTTTCTCCGCGCCTCATCGCCGCATTTATCGTTTTCCCGATTCAGACGGGGATCTTTGCACTGGTTGGGCTCTTTGGCGGTTACCTGTCGGGCTCGGTTTTGCTGCACCTCCAGCCCGGCGTGTATTGGTCTGCGGTTTACAATGCGGTTGAGGTGCCGGATGTGCGTGAGTGCTTTATCAAGGCGGCCGTTTTTGGCCTGCTAACCATCGCGATCTGTGCCTACAACGGCTTCAACGCCCATCGCCGCAGCGGCTCCACCGGGGCGCGTGCGGTCAGCGCCTCGACCACGCGCGCCGTGGTTTTCTCCAGCATCGTGGTGCTGGCGGCTGATTACATCATTACCTCGTTGTTGGTGAAAAGCTCATGAGTGCCGTGGATTCCACTAATCTTTTTCTCGACGTCCGCGGCCTGCACAAGTGCTTCGGCGACAACGTCGTGTTGGCCGGCGCCGACCTCGCGGTGCCTCGTGGCAGCGTCATCACGGTTCTGGGCAAGAGCGGCACGGGGAAATCCGTCTTCCTCAAGTGCCTCGCGGGTATCGTCCACCCCGAGAGCGGCACCATCTCATTCGACGGACAGTCACTCGACTCCCACAACCCCGTCGCCCGCGCCGAGTTTCGCCGCCGTTGCAGCTACCTTTTTCAGAGCAACGCGCTCCTCGACTCGCTGACCGCGTTGGAGAACGTCGCGCTTCCCTTGGAGCAGACCACCCAGATACCCAACCGCGAGATTCGCCAGCGCTCCATCGAGGCCCTTCGCCAGCTTGAACTCGATAAACACCGCGACCGCTACCCGAGCCAACTCTCGGGCGGCATGCAGAAGCGCCTCGCGCTGGCCCGTGCCATCGTCACCCGTCCCGAACTGGTGCTTTTTGATGAGCCCACCGCCGGTCTCGACCCGCTTCGCCGCAACGGCGTGTTCGAGATGATCGTCAAATACCAGCGCCAGTTCGGCTTCACCGCCGTGCTCGTGACCCACGACCTGCCCGAGGCGTTGGTCTCCAGCGATCAAGTCGCCCTCCTCGACGGCGGCCGCATGCAGTTTCAGGGAACGCCGGAGGCTTTTAATGTGTCCACCAACCCGATGGTTCGCGCCTTCCGCGATAGTGCGGGCGCGTTGCGCGACACCATCGCGGCCGTGCGCCGCGGTGAAACCGTCACCTCGAAAGAAGATCTATGAAACAGTCCAGACTGGAACTGATTGTCGGCGTGTTTGTGTTCGTCGGCCTCGCCGCCGTCGCCTTTCTCGCCCTGCGCATTGGCGCGGGCGCGCTGCTTGGCGCCGACACCTATGCGTTAAAGGCCCGCTTCGCCAACTCCGGCGGCCTGAAGCCCGGCAGCAATGTGTTGATCGCCGGTGTATCTGTGGGGCGCGTCGATGCCGTAACGCTCAATCCCGCAGACTACAGCGCCGTGATCGAATTCAGCCTGCGCGAAGAAGTGCGGCTGCCCGTCGATTCGATGGCGTCCATCCGCACCAGCGGCTTGATCGGCGACAAGTTCCTCGCCCTCTCACCGGGCTCCGAGGATGCCCTGTTGACCGCCGGGGCGCTCATCAGCGACACGGAGTCCACCGTCGACCTCGAGTCGCTCATCAGCCGTTTCGCCTTCGGCAACGTCGAACAAAAGAAAACCCCGCCGCCTGCTGACACCCCCATTCCGTAAATCACCAAATGAACTTTCGCTTCAGTTTCCGTTTCGCCGCGGTCGCGTTGTTATCCGTGGCCGCTCTTCATGCCCAAGCTCCCGCCACGGCCGTCGATCCGGTCGTGATGTTGCGCGCTGCCATCGACGAAGTCATGGCCGTCGCCTACGACACCAAGGCCACGATGCCGCTGGTCGAACGCGCCCGGCCGGTGCTGGCCAAGTATTTCAACTTTGAAAGCATCACGCGTCGCGCCGTCGGCCCCGGCTGGCGTCAGTTCACGCCCGAGCAGCGGCAGCGCGCGACGACGCTGTTCACCGACCTGGCACTCCGCACTTACGCCAACCGCTTCGAAGCCGGCGACCGCCCCGGTATCACGTATGCAAAGCCCGTTATGCTGGATCCGGCGCGCCCCGCGTTGCGTGAGTTGCCCACGACGATCGATTACGCCGGGAAAAAATACACGGTGTCCTACCGCGTTGAACAGACGGCCGGCGGCTGGCAGATCTATGACGTGAACATCGAAGGCGTCAGCATGATTGCCAACTGGCGCGCCCAGCTCGACCCGATTTTCCAGAGTGGCGGAGCCAACGCGGTGATCGGATCGCTCGAGAAAAACCTTTCCCAAGAACCTGTTAAATGAAGACCCTCTTACGCTCATTGATCCTGTGCGCCGCCTTTGCTGGTGTTAATGTGTCGGGTGTTTTTGCCCAGAAAACACCTGCCGAGGCCGACCCCGAACTCGCCGACGAGATGGACGAATATGCGTTGGTTCAAGTCTCCGATCCGCTTGAGCCGATCAACCGGGTAATCTTTAGATTCAACGATGGTCTCTATGATTATGTGCTCCGACCTGTAGCCAAAGGCTACACGCGGGTGGTGCCTGAACCGGCCCGCGAAGGTGTGGATAACTTTTTTCACAACCTCCGCTTTCCGATTCGGTTCGTGAACAGCGCGCTCCAAGGCAAGTTTAAGCGCGCCGGTCTCGAAAGTGGAAAGTTTCTCGTCAACACGGTCGCCGGCCTTGGTGGCTTCATCCGCGTATCCGACGAAGTTCCCTCGCTTGCCGTGCTCCCGCGCGAAGACACAGGGCAGACGTTCGGGGTGTGGGGTATCGGCAAAGGCCCTTATATAGTGCTCCCGATTCTGGGGCCCGGCACCGCTCGCGACACGGCGGGTGCGGTCGGCGATTATTTTCTGAATCCGCTCAACTGGAACCCGCGCGGCAATCTCGAGTGGTATACGTGGGAAGTTCAAACGAGCGTGACGGTGGTGAGCGTGGTCAGCGCATTGCCCGACGTGCTCGCAGCCTACGACGCTCCCCGCAAAGACGCGATCGACCCCTACATCGCGGTGCGGAGCGCCTACGTCCAGTATCGCGAGGCGGCCGTGAAAAAGTAAGGGACCGCCGTAAAGTAGACGCGGCGTCCCGTCGCGTTGGCCGACCCTGGGTGTCGGAACGCGTCAAGAGTCCGCGTCTCCTTGGCCGGATCTACTTTGCGGCGTCTTGCGCGCGACGCGCTTTCGCGTTTGCCAATGGCGGTGCGGGATTTTGTGTCGCCTTATGCGAATCAGTGGAGGAGCCGCGCGCGGGGTGACGTTGCAAGTGCCGAAAGGCGACCTCACGCGTCCGGCGACCGACGGCATGCGGCAAGCGGTTTTTTCGAGTCTCGCCGCACGATTGCCCGGTGCGCGTTTTGCCGACCTCTTTGCGGGCAGTGGAGCCTATGGATTGGAAGCGTTTAGTCGGGGTGCCGACGGCGGAGTGTTTGTGGAGAAAAACCCCAAGGCGGCCGAGTGTATCCGGAAGAATATGACAGCGGTCGCCAAGAGCGCCGCGCGTGCGGAAGCGGGATTGAAGTTGCTGGCCATGGATGCGCTGACATGGGCTCCGAATGCAAGTGAGGGGCCCGACCTCGTCTTCATTGACCCGCCCTACGAGATCATCAGCGAAGTCGGACCGAAGTTATTCGAACGCATGGCTGATTGGTGGGCAGCCGATGCTGATCCCGTGGTGGTGTTCGAGATGCCGGGCGACCAGACGCTTCAGCCGCTCGGCTGGACGTGTGTAAAGCGTCTGGGCAAAGGCGCGCATCAGCCGACCGTGGCGTTTTTCCGGCGTGGGTGATGCCGGAAAGGTAGGAGCCCATTCACGGGCGATGGATCGAGCGGATCGAAAGTGTAGGAGCCTGCTTGCAGGCGATTCAGGGGATTAACGCGGGCGTGAGTCATGCATCGCCTGCAAGGCAGGCTCCTACATTTCAATCCTACACCCCGATCCTTCATCCATTCCGATCCATCGCCCATAAATGGGCTCCTACCTTTTTCAATCCGGGCGGATGATCGCCAGAGCGGCTATCACTGCGGTCTCAACGCGCAAGACCCGCGTCCCAAGGTGGGCCAGCGTAAAGCCCGCAACACGCAACGCCTCACGATCCGACGCGCCCCAACCCCGCTCAGGGCCTATCGCAAGAACTTTTGATTCAATGGATTCGGATGGTTTGTCACCTAATAGGTGACAAACCCGCAGCGGGGTGGACGCTTCGTAGTTGTCGAGGGCGATGCGGTTTTGGAGAGGGGTGGGGAGCGTAGAGATTGCCGAGGCTAGGGTGTGCGTCCAAGTGATCTCCGGGATGCGGGTGTCGAAGGCTTGGGCGGCACCCGCGAGGCAGTGCCGGCGCCATTCACCGGAGGTCCAGAGCGTGCTTGTGGAGTAGTTAGGGTCGGCGCGCTCAGTCACCACAAAATGAATACACGTTGCGCCGAGCGTGGTCGCGTCGCGGAGGATGTCGCGGGCCGTCTGCGGACGCGGCAGGCCGATGAGGAGCGTGGTCGGGGCGAGCGGCACAAGGGGGGCATCCCATACAAAAGTGAGCGCTAGGGTCTCGGCGGTGACGGCGGTGAGCGTAGCTTTGCCGCGCGGGCCGTTGACCACGCCGACATCAAAGGTGTCGCCGGTGGGGCGCTTCAGCACATCAAGCAGGTGCCGCGCGCGTGGGTCGGCAAGCGGAAGCGGTGCGGCGAGCTCGGTCGACTCGAACAGGATGAGGTTCATGCCAGCGGCTTGTGACCAGGAAGCTAGTGGCCAGCGACTAGGTGCCGAGAATCGCCTCGATGTGCGAGAGCTCGGCGGAGGTGAAGTCGAGCGTCTGGAGCGCGGCGAAGTTGTCTTCGAGCTGGCTGACTTTGCTGGCGCCGATCAGTGCGGTGGTTACACGCGGGTCGCGCACGGTCCAGGCGAGCGCCATCTGGGCGAGGGACTGGCCGCGGGCTTGGGCGAGGGCGTTGAGCTGGGTGATCTTGGCGAGCAACTCGGGCGTGATGCGCTCGGCTTTGAGGAAACCGTTTTTGGCGGCGCGGGCATCTTCCGGAATGCCGGCGAGGTAGCGGTTGGTAAGCAGGCCCTGAGCGAGAGGAGAGAACGGGATGCAGCCCATGCCTTCAGCGGCGAGCGTGTCGAGAAGGGCGGGCTCGATCCAGCGGTTGAACATGCTGTAGGACGGTTGGTGGATAAGCGCGGGCGTGCCGAGGTCGCGGAGGATCTTGGCGGCGCGGGCGGTTTCCTCGGGCTTGTAATTGGAGAGACCAACGTAGAGCGCCTTGCCGGAGCGAACCGCGTGAGCGAGCGCGCCCATCGACTCTTCGAGGGGCGTGTTGGGGTCCGGGCGGTGGTGATAAAAGATGTCGACGTAATCGAGGCGGAGGCGCTTGAGCGATCGGTCGAGCGAGGAGAGCAGGTGTTTGCGCGAGCCCCATTCGCCGTAGGGGCCGGCCCACATGTGGTAACCGGCCTTCGTGGAGACAATCAGCTCGTCGCGGTGAGCAGTCAGGTCGGCGTGGAAGATCTTGCCGAAGTTTTCTTCGGCGGAGCCGGGGGGCGGGCCGTAGTTGTTGGCTAGGTCGAAGTGGGTGATGCCGAGGTCGAACGCGCGGCGCACGATGGCGCGGCCGTTTTCGAAGACGTCAACCCCGCCGAAATTGTGCCACAGGCCGAGTGAGATGAGGGGAAGCTGGATGCCGGCGCGGCCGCAGCGGCGGTAGATCGAGGGTTTGTCGTAGCGGGTAGGGGCAGGGGAATACATTCGTCTGAGGACGTCGGAACGAGGGCCGACAGGGAAGAAAAATAAAGGGCGACCTGTTGCAGGTCGCCCGGAGTGAGAAGCATGGGGAGCACAGACAGGATTGTCTGTGCCACTCTCGGCTAGAAGTTGTTTTCGCAGTTCTTGCCGCCGTAGGGGTCTTTGGGGAAGGAGTCGGGCTTGGGGGAGATTTTGTCGGCGACGGGTTCCATGTTTTGGATCCAGTTTCCGTTCACCAAGAATTTCCATTGGGTGATGCCCTTCTTGAGCGGCACCTTGACGGACCAGACTCCGTCGTCGCCTTTGGTGAGCGGGGTCGCGAAGGCGTCCCAGTTGTTGAACGAGCCGGCGAGGGTGACCTCTTTCACGGTCTGTGCGTCGCGGCGGCTGGGTGTGTAGGTGAAGGTGATGTCAACGGTGTCGCCGGCGGGTGCCGGCGCTTGGGCGAAGAGGCCGAGCATCAGCGCGGCGCTCAGCATGAGGAGGACGAGTATTTTTTTCATGGGGTGGGTGAGTCGATGGGTTGAGAAATCAGGGCTTGCGCCACTGGAAAACGGCCGCCGCCTGCGGCGGAATGACCAATGACCCATGACCAATGTCGAATGGGACGGCGGTCGTGGGGGTGGACGGGAAAAGAACGGTGGGTTGGCGAAGTGTGGTGACGGCAGGAGGGAAGGTGAGCTGGGTTTCGCGTTCGCGGGTGGCGGTGTTGACGACTACGAGGACGATGTCGGTGGGGCTCTCGCGAAGGTCGGCGTAGACGCCGCGAGGTTCATAACTAAAACCGACGACCGGCGTGCCGGCGCGCAGGGCGTGGCTTTTGGGGCGGAGGCGGATGAGTTCACGGTAGA
This sequence comes from Rariglobus sp., assembly GCA_031412735.1. GTDB lineage: Bacteria > Verrucomicrobiota > Verrucomicrobiia > Opitutales > Opitutaceae > Rariglobus. The sequence continues at coordinate 71,665 of JANODO010000167.1, forward strand.
GGGAGAGGTGCGAATCGGGCGCGGTGGATTGCGCGGCGATGTTGACCTTCGAGTGGTCGGGGTTGACGGGGTGCCACGGTTTACCGGTCGTGAAGCCGGCATTGGGGCCGGCGGTCCATTGCAGTGGCGTGCGCAGGTCGGGGTCGGGCTTTTTACCCTGCATGCCGATCTCCTCGCCGTAGTAGATGAAGGGGATGCCGGGGGCGGTGAACTGGAGCATCGCGGCAAGTCGGGCTTTGGCTAGGTCGCCGCCCAGTTGAGTGAGTGTGCGCTCTTGATCGTGGTTCGCCAGAAAGGTGCCGAAGACGGGCGACGGGTAGGCCGTGCGGGCGCGGTCGATGCGTTTCGAGAAAATAGTCGGGCTGTCAAAGGCGGCGGATTCGATGGTCGCTTTGGCGAGATCGAATTCGAAGGTGCTGTCGAGTCCGGCGCGGGTTACGTAGCTCGCGGCTTCGTCGGTGTCGGACCACGCTTCGCCGATGATGAAGACGTCGGGCTTAAGCTCGCGGCTGTAGTCGGCAAATTGGCGGAGCCAGCGCTTCGTCTCGGGAAGGTCTTGCAGGCTGTCGCCGTGCTCGAAGAGGTAACGCACGGCGTCGAGGCGGAAGCCGTCCACGCCGACCTCCTTGAGCCAGAAGGCGGCGACGCGGCGGTGGTGTGCGGTGACGACGGGGTTGCGGAAATTCCAATCCGGCATGCCGCTGTCAAAGACGCCGTAGTAAAAAATTCCATCGCGGTAGTGCCAGCAACGGTCGCCCCAGGGGCCGGCGTTTTGCTGGGCGGCGGGAGAAAGACGAAAGACGTCGCTTTCCGCCGGCGGGGCGTCTTCACGCATGGCTTGTTTGAATAACGGGTGCTCGGCGGAGGCGTGGTTGAGAACCAGGTCGATGATTACCCGGATACCGCGTCGATGAGCTTCGGCGACGAAGCGTTTGAAGAGGGCAACATCGCCATACGCGGGGTTGACGGCGAAATAGTCGGTCACGTCATAGCCGTGGTAGCTGGGCGATGGGCTGATCGGGAGTAACCACAAGGCGGATACGCCAAGATCGGTGTTGGTGGTGGCATCGCCGTCGTTGAGATAATCGAGCTTTTCGATCAGGCCTTGGACGTCGCCGATGCCATCGTTGGCGAGCGGTCCCGTCGTGCTGTCGGCGAAGGAGCGCACGAAAATCTGGTAGAACGTGGCGTCGCGCCACCAAGGCGCAGGAGCCTTAGCGGCCGCTGTGACGTCGGCGCGGAGAGGCACTGAAATCGCGAGCAAGCTCGCTCCCACAAGGAACCAGGAGCGGAGTCGTCGTGGGAAACTAGATGTGGAGGGTTTCACGGATGAATTTTTCAAATTGGTCATGATGCTTGGTCATCCATTCCTTGCAGGCTTCGTCCCAGGTGAGGAGGCGGCCCTTTTCCGATTCGATCCACTTATGTTTCCGGATCTCATCTTTCATGATGTAGGTGATGCGGTAAAAGACGTCGCCCATCATCATGGGTGGAACGGAGACGTGGTCTTCGGTTTTGAGGATTTCACGCATGGCGACGATGGGTTGGTGTGGCCTGGCCCTAGCGGATGATCTGCTCGGTGGTGGCGTCAAAAAGGTGTGCTTTCGCCAGGTTGAGGTGGAGGGTGAGGGAGTCGCCCATGGCGAGCAGGCGCTCGGTGTGGAGGCGGGCGATGAGGTTGCCGGAACCGGTCTTGAAATAAGCGTTGGTCTCGGAGCCCATCGGTTCGGAGAGTTCGACGGTCGCCGTGATCGGAGTGCTGTCGGTGGCGTAGGGCGACTCGCTGATGTTTTCGGGGCGGATGCCGAAGACCACGGGTTTGCCTTCATGATCGGCGACCAGTTTCGCCAAGCGGCCGGTGAGCGGGACGAAGAGCGCGTCCGCCTCGGCGGTCTCGTGGAAAAAAAGGCGGCCTTCGCGGCGCTCAAGGTTGCCTTTGAACAAATTCATGGGCGGGCTGCCGATGAAGCCGGCGACGAATACGTTGTCGGGTTGGTTGTAAAGGGTGAGCGGGTCGGCGACCTGCATGATCTCGCCATCTTTCATGACGCAGATGCGGTCGCCCATGGTCATGGCCTCGATCTGGTCGTGGGTGACGTAGATCATGGTAGTGCCGAGGCGCGCATGGAGCTTGGCGATCTCGGAGCGCATCTGGACGCGCATCTTGGCGTCGAGGTTGGAGAGGGGTTCGTCGAAGAGAAAGACCTTGGGGTCGCGCACGATGGCGCGGCCGACGGCGACGCGTTGACGTTGTCCGCCGGAGAGTGCGGCGGGCTTGCGCTCAAGGATGTTTTCGAGACCGAGGATTTTCGCGGCGTTGCCCACGCGGCGCAGAATCTCGGCCTTGGGGGTTTTCGCTAGGCGTAGGCCGAAGGCCATGTTCTCGAAGAGACTGAAGTGCGGGTAGAGCGCGTAGTTCTGAAAAACCATCGCGATGCCGCGGTCTTTGGGTAGTAGGTCGTTAACGATGACGCCATCGATGGCGATGGTGCCGGAGGTGATTTTTTCGAGACCGGCGACCATGCGCAGCGTGGTTGATTTTCCGCAGCCGGAGGGACCGACCAGCACGATAAATTCGCCGTCGGGGATTTCGAGGTCGATGCTCTTCACCGCGCGAAACGCCTGGTTTTTGCCGGAGGCGGGGTAGGTCTTGTCGAGATTCTTGATGGAGACGGTGCCCATGGGAGAGGAGAAAGGCTGAAGGGTTGAAGGGCTGAAGGGCTGAAGAATTTTGTGGAGCGGGAGGAGCCCTTTATTCTTTTACGCCGCCGGAGGTGAGGCCGGAGATGAGGAAGCGTTGGCAGAAGAGAAACATCGCGGTGATCGGCAGGCCGGAGAGCACGGCCGTGGCGGCGAATTTACCCCACAGGTAATTCTGCTCGTAGAGGAACGACTGCGCGCCGACGGCGAGCGTCCACTGGCCCTCCGTCTGGAGGACGACAGACGCGACCGGGTATTCGGAGATATGGCTGATGAAACTCAGGATGAACACGACCGCGAAGATGGGCGCGCTCATCGGCAGAAGAATGCGCACGAAGGCCTGAAAATGAGTCGCTCCGTCGATCTTTGCGGACTCCTCGATGCTCACGGGAATGGTGTCGAAGTAGCCCTTGATCATCCAAATGTAGATGGCGATTCCGCCGAGGTAAGTGAGCACCAAACCGGGGTGAGTGTTGAGGCCAAACCCGGGGATGAACTCTCCGATGAGTTGGAGCAGGGCGTAGAGGGCGACGAGTGCGAGCACCATCGGGAAAACTTGGAGGATGAGCAGCGACTTGAGGAGGGTTTCGCGCGCAACGAATTGCATGCGGGCGAACGCATACGCGGCGGTGCCGGAGAGCAGGATGATCAAGAGCGAGGCGGAGGTAGAAACCTTGAGTGAGTTCCAGAACCACTGAAGGACCGGCGTGGAGGCCTTGACGGTGCGCATCGATCCATCGGGCATGGTTTCCGTGTAGGGAATACCGAGAACGTAGCGCCAGTGCTCGAGCGAGAGGTCATCCCCGGTCGGGAAAAGCGCACCGAGGGCGAAGTTACCGCGCCGGAAGCTGATCGCGATAACCATCAAAAACGGGAAGAGAATCAGCGCGATAAATCCGATTAGCAACGTGTGCGCGGCGGCCGCCTTGAGGCGTTCTTGAGTGGAGGCTTTCATGACGAGAGGGCGGTTTCGCGTTGGCGCAGATTCCACCACGAAATGAAGGCGACGAGGATGAAGATCACCGCAGCGATAGCGCTCGCGTAGCCGAAGTTTTGCGCGGAGTCACGGAAGGCGATGCGGAAGGTGTAGCTCACCAGAATGTCCGTCTGGCCGGCCACGGTGGAGGCGCCGACCATGTCGGGTCCGCCACCGGTGAGCAGGTAGATGAGAAGGAAATTATTAAAGTTAAACGCAAAGCTGGCGACCAGCAGCGGGAAGAGCGGTTTGAAGATGAGCGGCAGCGTGAGTTTGAAAAAATCATGCACGGCGTTGGAGCCATCGATCGCACTGGCTTCGTAGATGGTGTCGGGCACGGACTGCAGGATGCCGGTGCACACGATCATCATGTAGGGAAAGCCCAGCCAGGTGTTGACGATCAGGATCATAATCTTGGCGAGCAGCGGATCGGCGAACCACTCGGGGCTCAGACCGAACAGGGCGTTGAGGATCAGGTTGATCTCGCCGAAGTTTTGGTTGAAGAGACCCTTGAAAATGAGAATCGAGATAAACGCCGGCACGGCGTAGGGCAGGATGAGCAGCGTGCGGTAAAGCTTTCGGAACCGGAGCTCTTTCCATTGTAGCAACACGGCAAGGAACATGCCGACGGCGAGCGAACAGACGACGGAGCCGAGGGCGAAGATCACCGTCCAAATGAAGATTTTGATGAAGGGACCCTGAATGCCTTTATCAGTGAAAATCTTGACGTAATTTCCCCAACCGATCCAGGAGCGGAAACCCGGACCAATCTTTTGCCCGGCGGGGCCGGAAGGGCCATCGCTGACAAGCTCGTAGTGGCCTGCGTTGCGGTCGGGACGGATGGATTCCCCGGTGATGAGATTCTTGAAGGAATCGTCTTGGGGATCGCGTTGCCAGGTCGGTAGACGCGGACCGAAATCGCGCAGACTTGTGTTGGTGATGACCAGGTCGTCGGGCAGCTTGAAGGAGAGTTTCTGTAATCCACTGCGGAGTGGGATCACGTCGCGAAGCGGAAGCGCGGGACCGGGCGGCGTTTCGTCAGCATTTACGAGGCGGAGTGGGTGGACAACCGGCTCGGCGGCGGGAAGGGGAATCGTCTCCGAGCGATAGCGTTTTTCGGGAGAAGCAGGGTTGCTTAAAATGAAGACGTAGGTGGCAGGTTCGCCGCCCACTTGGTAGGCTTGGAACGGATACTTGGTATCAGCAGAGAGGTGCGTTTCGCCCTCCAGGTAGTTCACGACTTGCTCGAAACGAAGAAGGTTGGCCGAGCTGTAATTGGTGAAGCTGATGTAGACCGTGTAGGTGAGCGGGAATATCACGAATAGCCCGAAGCCCACGAGCCCGGGAAAGAGGTAGCGCCACGTGTAGGCGCGTTCCCACGCGTAGATCACGATGGCGAGGCCGGTGAGTATGAGCACACCAGAGGCGATCAATGTTTCGCCGCCCAAGAAGAGGCGTGTGCTCAAATAGAACAGGGCGAGAGCCAGCGCGGCGATGAGGGCGTGCTGCAGGAGTGTGGGCCAACGACGGGGCATGGGGTCGGCAGTAGAGATAATCGGAGGCGTGGGGGCGGGGGGGGCGATGCGAGTTGCCAGCGGGTGGGGATTCCACTCGCTGGCGCTCGTGGCTACGGAGCTACGGGTCGGGGGACGGGAGAACCGTGTGGTGCAGGTTTACTCGCGGGGTTTCATGCGTTGGGCCGCGAGGTCGAGCGCTTCCTTGGGGGTAGCCTGGCCGTTGGTGGCATTGCTAAGTGCCGAACCAAAGGCGGACCAGAAGCGGCCCATCTCGGGCACGTTCGGCATGAGCATGCCGGCGTCCACACTTTGCTTGGACGCAGCGATGAGCGGATCTTTGGCGAGCTCCTCGTAGAAGGTTTTCAACGCGGGGACTCCGAGCGGGACATCGGCGTTCATGGTGCGCAGTCCGTCGTCGGTGAGGAGGTAGTTCTTGAGGAATTCCTCCGCGAGGTCGCTGTTGGGCGAGGCGCGGTTGATCATGGCTCCAAGCACGCCCACGAAGGGTTTTCCGGGTTTACCGTTGATGCCGGGTAACGGTGCGACCGCGAAGGGAATGCCGCTCTTGCGCAGGTTGCCCCACGCCCACGGGCCGGAGATCATCATGGCGAGTTCGCCGGCGTTCATCTTCGCATCCATGACGGAATACGAGACGCCCTTGGGAAGGACACCCTGGTTGATTAAAGCGACGATTTCTTCGAGACCTTTTACGGCACCCGGGACGTTGATGCCGATGTCGCCCACGTTGTAATTGCCCTGAGGGTCGCGGCCGAAAACGTAGCCGCCATCGCTCGCTATAAAGCCCCAACTAAAGTAGGGCGTGGCGTAGTCCCACATAATGGGCGCGACGGCCTTCGTTTTGAGCTCGGTGGCCAGTGCAGTGACGTCGGCGAGTGTTTTGGGCGGAGCCGTGACGTATTTGGTGTTGTAGATCAGGCCGACCGATTCGAGGGCCACGGGGTAGGCCCAGATACGTCCTTTGTGAGTGAAAGCCTCCCAACCTTTGTCGAAAAATTTGGCCTTGGTGGCCGGGTCGACTTCGAGCGGACGGAGCAGGCCGGCGTCGGCCCATTCACCGAGGCGGTCGTGCGGCCACATGAAGATATCGGGGCCTTTACCGGCCTGGGCGGCTTGGAAGAATTTATCGGTTACGCCTTCGGGAGCTTCGACTTTTACGGGAACGCCGAGGTCCTTAGAGAAACGGTCGGCGACTTGTTGGAGGCCACGGTAGCCCTTGTCGCCGTTGATCCAGATGAGGAGCTGACCCGGCGCTGCACCCTGGCCCTGCATGGGCAGGAGGGTGGCGAGGGCAAGCCCGGCGGTGAGAAACGCCGTGAGTATGCGTGCGGTTTTCATGAGATTGAGGATAGGTTGGGGTAGGTTATCGGTTCATTTTAAACTGAAGTCCTGGCGGGTTGAGGTTTACCACCAGGTCTCTGCCTGAATGCCGTAGCTCCAAGAGCTGCTCTTGCCCGCTTCGGTGCCGTTGGGCTGATAATAGCCGGGTTCGTCGGCCCAGAAGAAGTAGCTGGCGTAGAGGCGAATCTCGGGCCGTGACCAGAACGAGCCGGAGGGCTTGATGACAGGGGCGATGGTGATCTTGCCCAGTGTGGTCGAGTCGTCTTCGAGCGTGTAGCGAACGTCGTCGACCCAGTCGAAGCCCAGCTCGGTTGCGAGGCCGAGGTGTTCCGTAAACATGTAGATCGGCCGAACGGCTGTAGTGATGAACAGGCGGTCGGAGGAGGACTCGCCCGCCGTCTGGTAGCCCTTGTCCTCCCAGTTGACGATGCCGGCCCACATGGCCGAGAACCGGTCGTTGAACTGCCAGACGAACTGGTCGGTGATCTGGAAGGTCTCGGCATCTTCCAGAGCTCCTGTGGGTTGGAAGCTGATTGCGCTCACGTAGGTGTTGAACTGATACGCCGCGCCGTAGCCATATTGAACGGAGGCTTTGTTATAGCCTTTGGATACATTGTTGAACTGGACCCAGCCGACGGCAACGCCTTCGGTGTCTTCCGGGTTTACACCGGCGCCTCCGTTTACGTATTGAGGGGCAACCCACAACATGCCCTTGCCGCCGAACGTGGGCAGTTCGCTCCAGCGAAAATCAAGAATTTGTTTGGTGAGCGAGTAGCGGCCGTTGACTTGCGCCGTCGCGTCGGTTCCGCCTAGGTAGGCAACGGCCAGTTTGCCGGGGCCGAAGTCGATCTTTTCCACGCCGCCGCCATAGCCGGAGGTGTCGAGGAAGTAGTAATCGTAGATGTGGATATCGTGCCGATCATAGAAACGTTGACCGGCCCAGAACTGAACTTCGGGCGCGCTCTTGATCACGTTCGCAGCGGTGACGAAACTCTCACGAATGAGCAGATCCGCGCGGTTGCCCGACTCGGTGGTGTAGTTGCTCTTGTCGCCGGCGTATTTGAAGGCGAGGAGGCCTTTGAAGCCAAACTTGGCGGCATTCTCGTCTTCGGTAGGAAAAGCGTATTGGAAACCGAGCTCACCGTAGGTGTCCTCTTCGTTGCCCAGACGACCCGGACCGATCTGGAAAAGGCCGTCGGGGCTCGTGATTCTTTCTTGGCCACCGCCATCCTGATTTATACCGTATCCGGATCGTAAATATCCGTGAAGTTCGAAGTTGCGGGTCACATCCTTGGGCAGGCCCTCCGCGACGAACGTAGGGCTAAAGACTTCATCGAGGGCTTTGTTTGTCTCCAAGTTGCTCTTTTCCAAAGCGGAGAGCCGCCGCTCCACGTCAGCCGTGGCAGGTGTCGGCGTGGGCGTGGGGGTTGTGACTGGCACCTCAATGGTGGCGAGGCGTTTTTCGAGATCGGCGATGCGTGCTTCATAGGCAGCGCGGTCGGCTTTCATTTCAGCACGGAGCAAGTCTAGGTCGGTCGGAGTCTGGGCGAGAACCGGGTTGGCGAGTGCACAGGCGAGGGCGAGAGCGGCGGCGGTTCTTGAACCGGGCGCGTGCGGAATCAGGGTGTTGGTGTTTTTCATGTAGGTTTGCATGGGGCAAAACCCGTCCAGCGGCCGGTAAGTTTTAGTGCGCGCAGCAGGAAGGGTTTAGGGACGGCGCGAGAGCCGTCTCGTCGCAGGAAAGACCGGGCGCTCGCCTTTGCGTTCACCCGGGTGACACGCATAAAGTCTAGAATGATGGGACAAAACTTAGAGCCGTTGTCCGGTATGCTTTCGACGGCCAACGCGGCGGGCCGGCGCGAGTTTTTCGAGGTGCTGAACCACCGAGTTGGCGAGCTGGAGCGCGATCAGGCTAAACTTTTCATACCGCGGCCGCAGCATTTGATGCAGCGAAATCCTGGCATGCGTTATCAGTTTCGACCGGAAATCTACCTTCAAATCCAAGGGGCAACGCGGTTCCGTTTCCCAGCGGAGGAACGGGTGCTGTCACCGGGCGAAATCGCGATTGTGCCCGCAGGTTTGCCTCATGCCGAAAAAGCCTGCGCTGGCGAAGCGGCGGTGCCTTTTCGGAAGATGGTCGTGGGGTTTTATTCGAATTCGGTGAGCATGCACCTCGCGGTGGACGGCGGGGCAGGCAGGCCGGAAATCGAAACCATTCAATTTTACTCAACGCCCGATCTCCGACGCCTGGTGGACCAGGCTGATTTTATGGTTCAGTTACAGCACTCGGGGAGGATGCGCGCGTCGGTTGCACTGCGGGGGATCGCGCTTGCGCTCATGGGTTCCCTGGCGGATTTGTCGCAGACGGAGACACCGCATGAAGGGCAGGAGCCGCCGCGGATTTTTTTGATCAAATGGTTGGTGCGCGACCATCTGTGCAACCCGGAGTTAAACGTCACTTTCCTGGCCAATCGGCTGGAGTGTTCGCCTGACTATCTCTCGCACATTTTCCGCAAAGAGACGGGTGAAACCCTCATTCATTACATCAATCGACAGCGTATGAAGGGTGCGATCGAGGTGTTGGATAATGACTCCGCGCTTACTATCTCGGAAATTGCGTGGGCCTGCGGTTTTGTAGATGCCGGATATTTCGCGCGGGTGTTTCGGAAGCACACCGGGCTCACTCCGCTCGATTATCGCAAGCGTCGTTTCCAAGGAAAGGAGACCGAGGAAAACGTTCTCCGGAGGTGCTAATCTGGCGATTTGAGAAATTTGCGGCCGAATAGTATACGCCGCAACGGCAAGTTGATTGGTGCGGTCGCCGGGAATCGAACCCGGGACACCTACTTGGAAGGAAGGAGTTTTACCTCTAAACTACGACCGCAGTGACTTCGCCGCAGAGCTTCATCAGGCACCGGAGCGGGTCAAGCCTTGGCTGGGAGTCCTTCGCTATCCGGGCGCATTTTCTTAGGGGTTTTTTACAACGGGAAAGGGGAAATGGGGTTGCGAGCATACGGCTCATCGATTGGATCACGTGCGCAATGGCTTTCATTACCTCCGCTCCAGCGAGTCAGGGAACCTCGGCGCGTTCATCGGCTCGCCCGACGCAAAAGGGACAGGGTTTCGTGGCCGCCCAAGCGCTCGCCAAACAAAAAGCCCTCGAGAAAAAGGCACTCAAATACAAGCTGCCTTTGGGCGAGCTTGCCATCTTCACTCAGCAGCTCGCTTCTCTGCTCAACGCCGGCTTGCCTTTGGTGCAATGTCTGGAGGCGTTGCAGGATCAGACGGAAGACGCCGTTTTCCGCATTATTATTCGTGATGTGCGAGTGGATATCTCGGCGGGTAACTCATTTTCTTCGGCCGTTAAAAAATTTCCTCGATCATTTAACAGTCTGTTTATCTCGATGATCGAAGCCGGCGAAGCCTCCGGCGCGCTGGCGGAGATTTTAAGCAAGGTTGCGTCCTATTTCGAGTCATCGGTTAAGCTCACGAAAAAAGTGAAGTCGGCAATGACTTATCCGATCGCCGTCATCGGTCTGGCGGTCGCGCTTGTGAACGTGCTGCTGATCTTCGTCATCCCGGTGTTCGCTGCGATGTTCAACGATTTCGGTGCGAAGCTGCCCGCGCCCACTCAGATGCTTATTGATCTGAGTGATTTCATGAAGGGGAACTTTCATTACATCATCATCGTGGCGGCTGCTGCGTTTTGGGGACTTAAACAGTTTATCGCCACACCTCGTGGTCGGCGGATGAAGGACGTAGGTTTAATGAGAGCCCCGATTTTTGGCGGGTTGATTCACAAAATTGCACTCTCCCGTTTTTGCCGGACTTACGCGACGTTGATGCGCTCGGGCGTGCCCATCCTGCGCACGCTTGAGATCGTCTCCTCGGCGAGCGACAAGGTGCAGATCGAGGATGCGTGCGTCGAAATCTCGAAGCACGTGAGCCAGGGTGGCCAGGTTTCCGACGTGCTCGCGGTGAACCCGTTTTTTCCGCCGATGATGAAACACATGGTGAAGGCCGGTGAGGCGACGGGCAATGTGGACGGTATGATGAACAAGATCGCCGATTTTTACGACACGGAGAGCGAGGCTACAGTTGCTTCGTTGACGTCCCTCATTGAGCCGATGCTCATTGTTTTTCTCGGCGTCGTGGTGGGGGGTATCGTTATGGCAATGTTCCTCCCGATCTTCCAACTCGGCGCGGTCGCTGGTGGCTTGCAGTAGGTTCTAAGCCTTGCGTTCTTCGCCTCTTTGACCCTGTTTCAGCGATTCTTACATGCCCTCTGTTCTCATCGTCGACGACCTTCTTTCCATTCACGAAATGTTGGATGCGGTGATACAACCCACCGGATTCATTACTGCCTTCGCGACGGACGGGGAAAAGGCCTTGGTTCGCTACAAAGCCGAGCGCTTTGATTTGGTTCTGGCCGACATCGACATGAAGCCGATGGACGGCATCACATTGTTGAAGCAGCTCAAGGCCTATGATCCGAGCGCGGTCATCGTCATCATGACGGCTTACGCGAGCACGGAAAGTGCGATCCAAGCGCTGAAATTTGGTGCGTTTGATTACATGCAAAAACCGTTTCGCGTGGACGAGCTGATCGCCACGTTAAAACGGGGTTTGGAGTTTAAACAATTTCACGCGGAGCGTGCCAACGCGTCCGCCACCCCTGTTATCAAGACGGCGGATATTGACGGTCGCCTCATCGGCCAAAGTCCTCCCAACAAGCGCTTGATCCAGCAGGTCAAAAAACTGGCAACCGTGCGCACTCCGGTTCTCTTACAGGGTGAAAGCGGAACGGGGCGCACCACCGTAGCTGAGATCCTGCATGCCGGCAGTGCCTCGCCGGAGGCTCCTTTGGTGCGGATCGACTGCGCCCTCGGCTCCGCTGGTGAGTTCCGCGACGGATTGCTCGGTACCAATGGTAATGGCGGTGCTTGGGTGGAGAAGGCACGTGGCGGCACGCTTCTTTTGCAAAATTTGCACAAGCTTGAGGTCGGGACTCAACAGGAACTCGTCGGCGTGTTACGGAACACCGCGCACGGCTTTCGTTTAATCTGCACGACGACCGAAGATCTTGAAAAGCTCACGGACGAAGGTGCGTTCAACGACGAACTCTTTTACCGCGTCGCTTCCTTGCCCGTGGTGCTTCCTCCGCTCCGTGATCGCAGTGCCGACATTCCGTTGCTGGTTAAATTCTACCTGACCACTGCGTCCAATCCTGCTTTTGACGCCTCGCTTATCGAGTTTACGGAAGACGCGATCGACAGTCTCCAAGCTTACCATTGGCCAGGGAATTTATCCGAGTTGCACCAACTTGTGACCAAGATCGCTGCGACGACCCCGACGCGCGTGGTGACCTCCGAGCAACTTCCGTTGCGCCTTAAAGAGGTCAAAGACTGGCCCAAGCTGGCTGATTATCTCGCTGGTCAGGAACGCCAATATGTCGAGATGGTGCTCAATGCTTGCCGTGGCGACAAAGCGTCCGCCTCCAAAGTGCTCGGCGTGGACATGGCCCGCCTTCTGAAGTGATCTTCGCTGCTTGGGTGAGGCGTTCCGTGGCCGTCGATTTACGAGCCAGTAACTTGGGTGGCACTCCTCGCCTTGCGGGACGGGGAAAATTTGGGGTTGCACCGGTGTGTCCCGAAGCTTTTGTCTGGTCCTCCAACATTTAAATACCATGGCACAAGAAACCGTCACCCTAGAATGCACCGAGGCCCGTAAAGAGGGTAAGCCCGTTTCCCGTTACCTCACCAAGCGTAACAAGAAGACCGTCACCGAGCGCATTGAGAAAAAGAAGTATAATCCCTTCCTCAAGCGCCATACGCTCCACAAGGAAATCAAGTAACGCAGGAAAGCCTTTTCACTCCCCAAAGCCGGCCTGTTGAGGTCGGCTTTTTTTGGTTACCGAGCGAAGCCTTCGTCGCGCCTCATTTCCCGGAGCTGGAAGTGAATTCTACCTCGCGCTTCACCGTGGTGGTGGAGTTCAGTGAACCACCGTCGAGTTACTCTGGATCGTGGATTTTGATGGGTTCGGCGCCGGCTGTGAGCGGCGAGCGGTGCGCCAGCTTTCGCGATGCTTACGAATCCAATCCAACAGTGCTCGCTCGAAACCGATGTCGTGGCCGAGGCGCTCGGACTCTATCCACTTGTGTCGCAAAATCTCTTCCCGTTCAGCCAAGAATTCCTGATAGAGACTCGATTGCTTCACGAATTCACGGGAAGATTTGTCGGACTCTTGTGGGCTGGATGATTGCATGGCTACCACGGTGATCAGAGGGAGGGGAACTGTCTGAGATTTTTCAGGTCTAAAATTTCCAAGTGGCTTGAATCGAATTTTGCTAAGAAGCGAATCGACGGCTTTGGCCGAAATCGAAAAATGAAGTAGGTTTCGTTTTTCAAAAGCGCCATGACTGTGTTGAAAAGTAGGTTTGAAGTGGGGCGTGTCAATGCCCCGCCAAGCTTGCGGGTTTCTTGCCTCTCGTTTTCATAGTAACGTAATCGCTTAAGTGGTTCCCGGAACGTTCTTGCGCGAAAGTTGAAGCAGGATGTTGTCGCCAATCTCACGGAAGGTAACGGCCGCAGGACTGTTAGGGGCGGTTATCACGATAGGTTTTCCGATGTCGCCCCCGGAGCGTATCTCCGGAATGAGCGGGACCTGCCCGATGAGCACGGTGCCGAGCGAGTCAGCCGTCTTTTGTCCGCCGCCTTCGCCAAAGATGGTGTGTTTTTGCCCGGCGGGATCGAGGAAGTAGCTCATGTTTTCGGCTACACCGAGGAGCGGCACGTTTACTTTCTGGAACATCAGGCCGCCCTTGCGCGCCACGTTGGTGGCGGCGGGTTGCGGTGTGGTGACAAGTATGGCGCCGTCGAGAGGCAGCGTTTGCACGAGCGAAAGCTGGGCGTCACCCGTGCCGGGCGGCAGGTCTACGAGAAGGATGTCGAGTTCGCCCCATTTTACGTTTTGGACGAATTGCTGGATGGTTTTCATGATCATCGGGCCGCGCCAGACGACGGGCGTATTGTCGTCCACGAGGAAGCCCATGCTCATGACCTTCACGCCGTATTTTTCCATCGGGATGAGGTTGTCGCCTTCGACTTGGGGGCGACCGTCCAAACCGATCATGAGAGGCACGGACGGGCCGTAGATGTCGCAATCCATCAGGCCGACGCGACCGGGTCTGCCTTGGGCGGTGAGAAGTTGAGCAAGAGCGCAGGCGAGGTTGACCGCGAAGGTGCTCTTGCCGACGCCCCCTTTGCCGGAAGCGATCGCCACGGCGTGCTTGATGGTCTTGGGCGCGGCGGCGTTCCCGCCCAGGTTGCCACCGCCGGGAGCCGAAGCGGAGCGGGCGGGCGCGACGGCCACATCGATCACCGTGGATTTAACTCCGGGCAAAGCGCGCAGACACTTGTCGACCTCTTGCTTGATATGCAGGGGGATTTTCGGATCGGACGTGGTGAGCGCGAGAGAGACTTTTGCCGTGTCGCCGACGAGCGTGGCCGAGCGGACCAGGCCGAACGACACGATATCTCGGCTGAAGCCGGGATACTTCACTTGCTTAAGGGCTTCTTTGATATCGTCGGGAGTCACGGGTGGGAGAAAAGTTCGGAACGCAGGGAGTTTTTACGTTGTTAAGGAGTGAGGGGGTGTAAATAGAAATGCCCTGTTTCCCCGCAACTATCATGTGCCTTTCCTTTTCTCACAAATTTCTTCGCGTGCTGGCTCTCGGCACGGCGTTCGTGTCGGCGTCGGTATTCGCTCAGACCTCGACCCGCAATCTGGGTGACGTCGTTATTTCGGCCGATCTGAAGACCATATCGGTCTCGGTTTCGGGTTCCACGCCGGAGCTGAACAACTTGGCAAATCTGGCTTTCGGTGCTCACGGACGCTACCGATTGGTCAAAACCGGGGGCAGCTTTGACATCAAGTTCGCGCCGGTCGCGGCGAATCAAGTGCAGGTCACCGTGAGCAAGGGCGGTGCCGTGGCGCTGAACCAAGTGGTTCAGGGCACCAGTGCGCGCAACGCACTCTTCCGCGCCGCCGATGTGGCGGTGAAGGCGACGAGCGGGCTGAAGGGTTTCTTTGCTTCACGGATCGCGTTTATCAGTGAGTTTTCCGGTAAATCCGAGGTGTTCACCGGCGATTTGTTTTTTGGCGAGGTGCGGCAGATCACCAAGGACAACGCGCAAGCGATCACCCCGCGTTGGTCCCCGGATGGTGGCAAAATTCTCTACACGAGTTTCTACAAGTCCGGCTTCCCGGACATCTTCCTGCTCGACCTGAACAGCCTCCAGCGCACGACTTTTGTGAGCTTTAAAGGCACGAACAGCGGAGCACGTTTCAGCCCGAATGGCTCGCAGGTCGCGATGGTGCTTTCGGGTGAGGGAAACCCTGAGATTTACGTGGGCAACGCGCAGGGCCGCGGTGTGGCTCGTCGCACGCGGCTGCCGTCGGTGGAAGCCTCGCCGGCCTGGTCGCCGGACAGCTCGAAGCTGGTGTTTACGTCGGATGCGGCCGGTGGCCCGCAGCTTTACATCATGCCGGCGGCCGGCGGTTCGCCCCAGCGCGTGGCCACGAATATCAGCGGTTATTGCGCCGAGCCGGATTGGAGCGCGGGTGACCCGAATAAAATCGTCTTCACCACCCGCATTGGCCGCGGCTTCCAAATAGCGGTATATGACCTGGCCAAGCGCACTCCGGCGAAAGTCGTGTCGAAGGCTCCGGTGGACGCCGTGGAGCCCTCCTGGCTGGCCGATGGCCGTCACGTGGTCTACACCGAGCGCGCGGCGAACAGCCGGAGTATCTTTATCCTGGATACGGAAACGGGCAAGAGCACGCGCCTGAGTCCCGCGCAGCTGCGCCAAACGTCGCAGGCGAACGTGTGGTTGCGGTGATTTTTGAATAACCAAACTCCGTCGTTTAAAAGCTGGGATGTTTGGGTGGAGTCGGGGTCTCCTGACCCCGTGGCTACGAAGGCGGGACCGGGAGGTGCCGGCTCCATTTTGGCGGAGCACTTCGGAAGGCAGGCAGCAAAAAGCCGTCCCGCGTGTGCGGGACGGCTTTTTGTTTTGAGCGCCGCGGGGATGGCCCGGGGCGATGATACTTTATTAGGCGATTGCCTTGAGGTAGTTGGCTTCGGCGGCGTCCCAATCGACGACGTTCCAGAAGGCGGCGATGTAGTCGGGGCGGCGGTTCTGGTAGTTGAGGTAGTAGGCGTGTTCCCAGACATCGAGGCCAATGACGGGTTTGCCTTCGATGCCGGCAACGACTTTACCCATGAGCGGGCTGTCTTGGTTGGCGGTGGAGCCGACGGCGAGTTTCTTGTCCGCAGTCACGACCAGCCAGGCCCAGCCGGAGCCGAAGCGGGTAGCGCCCGCCTTGGCGAACTCTTCCTTGAATTTGTCGAAGCTGCCGAACGTGGCGGAGATGGCCTCGGCCAGCGTGCCTTTGGGTGAACCGCCCTTGCCGGGGCCGATGGTTTCCCAGAAAAACGCGTGGTTGGCGTGGCCGCCGCCGTTGTTGCGAACCGCGCCGCGGATCGCTTCGGGAACCTTGGACAGGTCGGCGATGAGCTCGAGCACGTTCGCCGGGGCGACGACTCCGGCGTCAGCCAAGGCTTTGTTCACGTTGGTGATATAGGCTTGGTGATGCTTGGAATGGTGAATCTCCATCGTCTTGGCATCGATATGCGGAACGAGGGCGTCGTAAGCGTAGGCAAGTTTAGGAATTTCGTAGGCCATAATAGTGAGGGATGCGTTGTGGTGGTGAAAGACCGGGCAACGTTGGATGCGCCGAGAAGTGCGTCAACCTTGCATGACTCTTTAGGGGTTTCCCCGAATCGGGTTACAAAGCGAAACGGGGAAAAAGGAAGGCTTTTTTGGGTTCGGACGCACTTCCGTCTCGTAAATAAAATGCTAAAAGTCGAAAATCTTATCGCGATGCATTCCTTTAATTTGGCTGAAGCCGTGCACAGAATCCCGGGCGAGCTGGAAGATATGATCGTTCGTAGCGCTTACCTCGAACACAGCGCCCGTGAGTTGGCGCAGAGTCGCTATGAGCAACAGGTCCGTTTGCAGACGGTGCGCGCCAGCCAGCCCCCGTTTCTTTTTTTAAGACCCAAGGAAACGCGAGTGGCGTTCCAAGTCGCGGCCAAGGATTCCGCCGAAAGCCTGTCGGCCCTGAGCGGCGCGCTCACGGTCAACAAACGGCTCTGCGAGCATCTGCGCGCCTCATCTGAAACGATACTCGAACAGTGGCTGGCCACGCATTGCGACGAGTATCGACTCGCTCTTCAAGCGAGAGGCTTTTCGATCAACTGGGACGAGGCGCTTATGCGCTTCATGGATCACGGCCGGGTTTTTGTTCAAACTTTGGGAACCGCCCGCAACATGGCTTCGGCGGGTTTTGATCGGGCGCGCGAATGCTACTCTTCGGCTACGTATGATGCCATCGGTGTGGCGCGCACGGCCGCGCTGGCTCTTGAGGCGGAGATTGTCGCGATCAACTCCATCGCCAGTGAGCACGATCAGTTGTTGGAACGAACGGTATTCAGCGACCCGATGCCTCGTCTGGTTCCAGAGCCCTACGCGGACGCGGTGTCAAAAATTGCAGGATTGCAGCTGGTTGCCGCGCAGGCCGAATTCAACCGGATAATCGCCGCCGTTGAAGATCTGGTGCAGCGCGAATTGGGCGATTTGCGCAATCGAGTCCGCGATAGTGAGCGTCACCATGGCGAGCGCAAAGTCAGCTACGTGCGCAACGCGTGGAACCTGCTCTACGCCCATGCCGTGGCTCACAGCGTGGAAGCCGAGCACATTTCGACAGTCGTGGAGCAGACCGAGCGCATGTATGCGAAAGCGATCACGCAGAATGCCTCAGCTCTTTCCGCCCAGCCGACCAGTTGAGGCGGGCGTTCTCTTCAGAGCAACTTTCCTCTGGTCCGCGGTCAGTTGTGTTCGGCGAAGAGCATGCTTACGGAAATCGGGGATTGAGGAGGCGGGCGCATTCGGGGACGCGTGCGGAGCGAGTTTCGTGTCCTCTGAAACAGCGGTTTGGAGCGGACAGCAGCCGAAGCTAAGCGAAACCGATGTGTTAGAGAGCAGGTGCTACGCGGTCGGACCTGTCCTTGGCGTCCATCGGGCGCGTGATTTGGTCGGCTTTGGCTTTGCGAGGGCGGGTTTTTTGCGAAGCGTTTGACGCATGGCGGTTCATCCTAGTTTTCGCGAGGCGTTCAAGTTTTGGCTCAAGCTCGGGTTCATCAGTTTTGGTGGGCCGGCGGGGCAGATCGCCATTATGCAGAACGAGCTCGTGGAACGGAAAAAATGGATTGGGCAGGAGCGGTTTTTGCACGCGCTCAACTTCTGCATGCTCCTCCCCGGTCCGGAGGCGCAACAGCTGGCGATCTACTGCGGCTGGCTCCTGCACCGGACGTGGGGCGGGATTGTGGCGGGCGTTTTGTTCGTGCTGCCGTCGGCGTTTATTCTGTGGGGGCTGAGTCAAATCTACGTGAGCTTTGGCAACGTGGCGTGGGTCGCGGCGATTTTCTACGGGCTGAAACCGGCGGTGCTCGCCATCGTCGTTGCGGCGGTGCTGCGCATCGGAAAGAAGGCGCTTAAAAACGGAGTCATGTGGGGAACCGCAGCGGCGGCGTTTGGGTTGATCTTTTTGTTGGATGTGCCGTTTCCCGTGATCGTGTTCGGGGCGTTGGCTTTAGGTTTCGTCGGCGGGCGGTTGAGGCCGGAGCTGTTTGTCCTTGGGGGTAGCGGGCATGGTGCGCCAGCGATGAGATCGAGGGAGAGCGGCGGACCGGATCATGGGCAAGATGCCCCTGCCACGACGGAGGGACGCGCGGTCATCGACGATGCGGCGGAAAGTTTGGCGGTAAAACCGTCGTGGGCTCGCGCGCTGCGGGTAACGGCAACCTGCGTGGCGTTATGGGCGGCGCCCGTCGTGGCGGTGGGCCTGTGGCTTGGTTGGAGCTCCACGTGGGTGGATCAAGGCGTGTTCTTCAGCAAGGCGGCGATGGTGACGTTTGGGGGAGCGTATGCGGTGTTGCCCTACGTGGCGCAGCAAGCGGTGGAGACGCACGCGTGGTTGTCGGCCCCGCAGATGATGGACGGACTCGCGTTTGCCGAGACCACGCCGGGTCCGCTCATCATGGTGTTGCAGTTTGTGGGGTTCATGGGCGGCTGGAATCACCCGGGCGAGTTGACTCCGTGGGGCGCGGCGGCGCTGGGCGGGGCGATCACCACGTGGGTGACGTTCGTGCCGTGTTTCCTGTGGATTTTATTGGGGGCGCCGCACATCGAGCAGTTGCGTGGAAACAAGCTTCTGACTGCGGCCTTGAGTGCGGTGACTGCAAGCGTGGTGGGCGTGATCCTGAACCTTGCGGTGTGGTTCGGCTGGCACGTCCTGGTGCCGGCGCAGACGTGGGCGAGCGTGGACTGGTTCGGCGTGGTCGTGGGCGCGGCGGCGTTCGTGGCGTTGCACCGGTTCAAGGCGAACCTGATCGCGGTGATCGCCGCGAGCGGGGTGGCGGGGCTGGTGTGGGGCTGGGTGTGACCGGGGGCCCGCGATCACTCGTTCTCGTTCTCCTATTCGGATGGGAGCGAAGAACGGGAACGAGAACGAGTAAGAGAACGAGAACGAAAACGAGCGAGGGCGTTACAGAGGAGGCTTCAGCGCACACGGAACCGGCTTGCTGGCGGCGAAGGCGTCGAGGCTGGCTAGGACGGAGGACGCAATGTTGTCGAGGGCCTCGTGCGTGAGGAAGGCTTGGTGACCGGTGACGACGACGTTGGGGTGGCGGATGAGCCGGGCGAAGAGCGGATCGGTGATGCCCGTGTCCGAGTGGTCGTCGAAAAAGAGCGCGGCTTCGTGTTCGTAAACATCGAGGCCGAGTCCGCGGAGACGGTTGCCCTCAAGTGCGTCGATCGCGGCCGCCGTGTCGATGAGGCCGCCTCGGCTGGTGTTGATGAGCAGCGCAGTGGGCTTCAGGCAGGCGAGGGTGGAGGTGTTGATGAGGTGCTTGGTTGCAGGGAGTAGCGGACAGTGGAGCGAGACGATATCGGACCGCGCAAGAAGGTCGTTTCGACCAACGAACTCGAAGCCCGCAGCGCGGCTTTCGGGCGACGCATAGGGATCAAAGGCGACGACGTGGCAGCCGAAGCCTTCCAGGATTTTACCGGTAATGGTGCCGATACGGCCGGTGCCAATCAGGCCTGCGGTTTTGCCGTGGAGGTTGGAGCCTTCCAGGCCGTCGAGACGAAAATCGCCGCGGCGCACGCGTTCATGCGCGAGGTGGGTGTGGCGATTAAGTGTGAGCAGGAGGGCGATGGCGTGCTCAGCTACCGCATGGGGCGAGTAGGCGGGCACGTTGGTCACGGTGAGGCCGAGTGAGTTCGCGGCGGCGAGATCGACATGGTTATGGCCGGCGCAGCGGAGCACGACGAGCCGAGTGCCGCCGGCGGCCAGCTCGTGGAGCACGGGCGCATCGAGCCGGTCGTTGACGAAGGCGCACACGGCGTCGCAGCCGCGGGCCAGCGGAGTGTTATCGGAAGAAAGCCGGTGCTCGATCCAGATGAACTCGTGGGCGCCGGCGACGTTGGCGGAGTCGAGATGGGTGCGATCGTAGGGACGGGTGCTGTAAACGGCGACTTTCACTTGGTGACGTTAAGCGGGAACCGCGGCTTTAGACGAGGATTGAAGGCTCAATGAATGTGCCTGCCTTCACCGTGCCGAAGAAGCCCTTCGGGAAAGAGAGTGCCCCGATCTTTGAGTAACCTATTAGGTTACTCAAAGATCGGGGCCGGAGGGGAGGGGGAGGCGCAGGGGCGAGGGGACGACGTTAGGGCGTGTTTCTGAGATAAATCAGGTCGGCGTGAGAGGGAAAGCGGGCTCGGCCAAAAGGCGGCCGAGGTGGAGGCGACCCAGCAGGTCGTGCCGCCGAGGACAACGCCGGCCCAGCCTGCTTGCCCTCTCACTCGCAGAGTTCGACGGCCTGAGGGATTCCAGAAACACGCCCTTAGGTCACGGTGATCTTGCGGGGTTTTACTGCTTCGGTTTTGGCGAGGGCGACGCGCAGGACGCCGTCGCGCAACTCGGCCTGGATTTTGTCGAGATCCACGACGTTTTCATGCGAGAGCACGAGTTCGTAGGTGGCGTCGTCGGATTCGCGATAGAGCGTTGTCCAAGCTTCGGGTTGCTTCCACGTGCGTCGGCCAATCACGGTGAGGGTTTCGGCGTCCGCTTGGAGCTCCAATCCGGAGTGCGACACACCCGGGAGATACACGGTCAGCGCAAAACCGTCGGCCGTTTCGTTGAGCTCGTGCCGAGGTTTGAGGATCGGGCCGAGATCGCTCGCCGGCTGTGAGCCGGCTTTCGAGGTGGGAGTGCGATTCAGGGACGGGACGAGGGATGAGATGAGTGACATGGCGGAGGGAAGTTGAGAGGTGAGTGTTGAGAGATGAGAGATCGGCAGAGGTCGTTTATTTGACCGTGACGGTGACCTTGCGGGGTTTGGTTTCCTCGCGTTTGGGAAGCGTGACGGTGAGCACCCCGTTTTCGTAGGTGGCGCTGATCTTGTCGGCCTGCACGGCGGCATCGGGCACGCTCACGGACCGGGCAAGTGCGACGGTATCTTCGCGCTCGCCGACCTTGGTCTTCCGGGCGGCGTGGAGGTTGAGGTAGCCGTCGACCAGCTCGATGTTGATATCGGCGCGGTTTATCCCGGGAAGTTCGGCGCGGACGTAGGTGTTGTCCTTGTCCTCGTAAAGATCAACGGGCACGCGACGGGTGGGAGCGCTGCCGGTGAAATCGCCGAGGCTGGATTGGAATAGGCGATCCATCTCGTTCTCCAGTCCGGCCCACGGGCTGCGGGCAAAAGAGGTGAGCGAGCGAGCGACCGGGTAGGTGTAACGAATGAGTGTCATGATGATGTTCTCCTAATTGGGTTTTGTTCGATGGGGTTAATATTTGAGTTGGATTTACGGTCCAGAAACGCACCTGCAGGAGAGGTGCCGCGCGGGGCTTTGAGTATAAACCACATTCGATAAACGATTTAAGTTTATGGCGGGTGACGCTTAGTGGGAAACTCTGTCCGCCTGCTGAGACGGCGAACGGGAAAAGACGTCCCGATCTGGCACAAAATGAGGGCGCGGCGTTAAGGGTTATGCGTAGCAGCTATTACCGGAGGTTGAATACGCGGGGAGCTGCAGACGGCCTAGGTTATCGATTGCGCAAAAACTGCGGGGTCTTTAAAAGGAACTAACCATGTCGTCCGAACCAACGGCCCAAAGCAGTCGCGTCCTCGTCGAGCAGCTCAAGCGTTCGCAAATCTACCGCGACTACGAACAGGCATTCCGTGAGACCACGGGGCTGCCTTTTCGGCTGCGCGCGTTGGAGGCGTTCGACCTTACGCACCGCGGCGATCCCAACGAGAATCCGTTCTGCGCTTTGATGGCCAAGAGTAACCAGAGTTGCTCGGCGTGCTTGCTGTTGCAGAAGCGCGTTGAAGAAGAGGCGCGGATGGAACCGAAGACGCTCAAGTGTTTTGCCGGCCTGTGTGATTCGGCCGTGCCGGTCCGCGTGGGCGAGAACTTGATCGCGTTTCTACAGACCGGGCAGGTGTTGCTCCACAAGCCGACGGCAACGCAGTTCGCCAAGACCACCCGCGAGATCCTCAAGTTTGGCACGGTGGTGGATCTGAAGCGTTTGGAAGAGGCGTATTTCCAGTCGCGCGTCGTCACCTCCAAACAATACGAATCAATCCTGCGCCTGCTGGAGATTTTTGCGCAGCACTTGTCTTCGCTCAGCAACCAGCTCTCGGTGCGCGAAGCCCACTCCGAATCACCGGCGATCAATCGGGCGCGTGTGTATATCTCCGACAAGCACGCCGACGATCTCTCGTTGGGCGAAGTGGCGAAGGCCGTGAACATGAGCGCATTTTATTTCTGCAAGATGTTCAAATCCTCGACCGGCATGACCTTCACGGACTACTTGGCGCGTGTGCGCGTCGAGAAGGTGAAAAATCTCATGCTCAACCCGCACAAACGCATCAGCGAGGCGGCGTTCGAGGCCGGCTTTCAATCGCTTTCACAATTCAACCGCGTGTTCCGCAAGATCGCGGGCGAGGCACCCACGGCCTACCGCGAGCGCATTCACGCGGTCGGGGTCTGATTGGTATTTGAAGCGCAGGCGTGGGGCGCTTCCTCCTTGTCGGGTTGGCGGAGACAGAGCGCGCAAAACGTCATGATCTCCCGCCGGGCAATGCGCGTAAGGGTGCGTTTAACCTCGTCGGCATCGTCTCGGGTGACGGGCATCTCGTCCGCGCACTGGGCAAGCGTCGTTTGAAACGCGAAAGCGGCGGTGGCGAAATA
Organism: Rariglobus sp.; assembly: GCA_031412735.1. GTDB lineage: Bacteria > Verrucomicrobiota > Verrucomicrobiia > Opitutales > Opitutaceae > Rariglobus. The sequence goes on from JANODO010000167.1 coordinate 94,600, forward strand.
GCTGACGAGAGGGTTGTGCGCGCAGCGACAGAAGTCCGCCGGGAGCCCCGGTTGTCGCTTGCGGGCGGACGGGTGGTTTAGCTCGTGAAAAACCTGGTCGAGGGTGCGGTCCATCAAGTGAATCAGTGTCTCTGGATTTGCGAGGGGCGAGACGACCGGCGCCGCGCGCAGCCGCTCCGCCCATTGGGAATGCAGGGTGGGGCGGCGGGCCGTGAGGGCGCGAAGACAACGCTCGTTCATGGGCTCCAGTATGCCCGGACGCGCCCGCCGCCGCATCGCATGGGTTGCCAAACCGTGCGCATCTTTTGCAAACCTGCGCACGGTGAGCGCAAGATATGCGTAGCCATCGCCAAGGTGCGCGGAGAGGCCTGCTTCAAAGGCGGATAAGCTGAGGTTCGTTTTAATCAACGTCCGCGAACTCACACGTCACATGTCCGTCGTCCCTCTCACTCTCACCATCAGCCTCTGCCTCGTCTTCACCTTTGTGCTGTTCTTCATCCGCGAGTTTTCGCGCAGCCGCTTCTCCGGCTCCGAGAGCGAGGCGTTGTTGCCACTTGCCGATGAGACCCCGCGCGTGGCCGCTTCCGCCGCCGCCGAGTCCCCGCAGAAAACTCACCCTCATGGCCCCGGCCACGTCTGCCATCACAACGGCACATGCGCTTCGTGCCTGCGTCGCGCGTCCCGCGCCTCTGCGGCGACCGGCCACCACGCCTGAGTAACGGCTCGTTTTTTCACTTCATGACCGACCGCAAGATCACGATCGAATACAACGACAAGATTGTCCGCCAATTCCTGCTCGCCTCCGTCATCTGGGGCGCGGTGGGCATGGTGGTGGGCATGCTCGTTGCCTCGCAACTCAACTACTGGCGACTCAACTTCGACCTGCCGTGGCTGACCTTTGGGCGTCTCCGCCCGTTGCATACCAACGCGGTCATCTTTGCCTTTGTCGGCAATATGATGTTCGCGGGCGTTTACTACTCCACGCAACGCTTGGTAAAAGCGCGACTCGCGAGTGACTTCCTTTCATCGCTCCACTTTTGGGGCTGGCAGCTCATCATTGTGGCGGCGGCAATCTCGCTTCCGCTGGGCTTCTCGCGTGGCAAGGAATACGCCGAGCTCATCTGGCCGATCAACATCGCGGTGGCCTTCATCTGGGTCGTCTTCGCCGTCAACTTCTTCTGGACGCTGGCGCGCCGTCACGAGCCTGCTCTCTACGTGGCGGTCTGGTTCTACATCGCGACGATCATCACGGTGGCGATGCTTTACATCGTCAACCACCTCTCAATTCCGACGAGCTTGCTGCATTCGTATCCGGTTTTTGGAGGCGTGCAGGACGCGCTTGTGCAATGGTGGTATGGGCACAACGCCGTGGCATTCTTCCTCACCACGCCGATCCTCGGTATCATGTATTACTTCGTGCCGAAGGCGGCCGAACGCCCCGTCTACAGCTACCGTCTCTCGGTCATTCATTTCTGGTCGCTGGTCTTCGTCTACATCTGGGCCGGCCCGCACCATCTTCTTAACACCTCGCTGCCCGGCTGGCTCCAGGCGTTGGGCATGACCTTCTCGCTGATGCTCTGGGCTCCGTCGTGGGGCGGCATGTTGAACGGTCTCCTCACCTTGCGCGGCGTGTGGCACAAGCTCCGCACCGACCCGGTCCTGAAGTTCTTCGCCGCCGCCGTGACTTTCTACGGCATGGCGACCTTCGAGGGGCCGCTGCTTTCCATCAAGTCGGTCAACGCGCTCGCCCACTACACCGATTGGATCATCGGTCACGTTCACGCCGGCGCGCTCGGTTGGAACGGCTTCATGGCCGCCGGTATGACCTACTGGCTGCTCCCCCGCCTGTGGAACAAGCCGCTCTACTCGGTTCCGCTCGCCAACCTGCACTTCTGGCTCGGGACGGTGGGCATCCTCCTCTACGTCGCGGCCATGTGGACCTCGGGTATCACGCAGGGCCTCATGCTCAATGCCACGACCGACAACGGCACGATCCTGGCGTATCCAAGTTTCCTCGACACGCTCAACGCGATCCGGCCGATGATGTTGTTCCGCGTGGTCGGTGGCGGACTCTACCTCGTCGGCTGGCTGCTCCTGGCCTACAACGTATATCGCACGGTGAAAGGCGCGAAGGCCGTGAACGGCACCGTGGAGGTGTTCGTGACCGAGCGCACCGCTGAGGAGCGCCTTGGCATCGGCGCGATGGTCGCCAATCCGCCCGTGATCTTCTCCTGCTTTGGCACCCTCTTCGCCTGCGCCTGGATGTTTGGCAACGACTTCACGAAGCTTTTCGGCCTCCTCGGCACGGTGTTCTGCGTGATGTTGGCCTGGGTCCACTTCGGCTCTCGCACGCACCGTTGGGCCGCTTGGTATGACCGGCTGCTGCTCAACGCCCTCCCGTTTACGATCCTCACTTTCATCGCGGTCGCCGCCGGCGGCATGATTCAGATCATTCCGACTACGTTGGTGAACCGCGCCGAAAACATAGAGGGTCGCCGGGCGATTCCCTACACCCCGCTCGAACTCGCCGGCCGCGATCTCTACATCGCCGAGGGCTGCTACAACTGTCACTCGCAGATGATCCGCACCCTGGTGCCCGACGTGCTCCGCTACGGCGACTATTCCCGCCTTGGTGAGTCGATCTACGATTACCCGTTCCAGTGGGGCTCGAAGCGCACCGGCCCGGACCTCGCCCGCGTCGGCGGCAAGTATCCGAACCTCTGGCATTACCGCCACATGTTAAACCCCCGTGATGTGTCGCCCGGCTCCAACATGCCCAACTACCCGTGGCTCTTCACCAACAAGACCGACGTCGCCGCGCTCTCCTCCAAGCTCGCCGTCCAGCGCCTCCTCGGCGTGCCGTATCCGGAGTATCAGGAAGGCGAACTTCTCCTGCTTGTGAATGCGCAAGAAAAGGCCGTCGCCGACGATCTCCACGCGGCGGGCGTTACCGTGGCTCCGGATCGCGAGATCATCGCCCTGATCGCCTACCTTCAGAAGCTCGGAAAGCACGAAATCGTTCTGCCCCTCAACACCGCCGCAAACCATAACCGGCCTACGCCCTAACCTAACCTATGTAGGCCGCGAGCTTGCTCGCGCTCCGATCCGCGTCTGCAAGCAGGCGGCCTACGTTAAAACATCTTCAAGCCCATGTTCCGCCGCCTCTTCTTTGAAAACTGGGTGAGCCTTTTCCCGCTCATCGCCCTCATCACCGCCGGTTCCGTTTACCTGACCATCTTCTACCGCGCCGTGCGCATGAAGAGTGGGCAGATTGATCGCTTCGCGCGGCTCCCGTTCGAATCTGAATCCAGCATCCCCGCCGATGAATCCAAATAAACCCGAACAACCCCCCGGCGAAGATCCGATCCGCGCCCACGTTTTCGACGGCATCGCCGAATACGACCGGCGTCTGCCGAACTGGTGGTTGATCACACTCTATGCCTCCATTGTGTTCGCCATCCTCTACTGGATGGCCACGCAACACTTCGGACGTTCGACCGACGAGTCTCGCCTAGCCGCCGCCATGCAGCGGATCGAAGCCGAGAAAATCGCCACGTCCGCCAGTGCCCTCGACGACTCCACCTTGTGGAAGATGAGCCGCAACCCGGTGTTTGTGGATGCCGGACGCGCCACGTATCAATCCACCTGCGCCAGTTGCCATGGCCCCACCCTTGCAGGTGGCATCGGTGTGAGCCTTGCGGACGACGCCTGGATCCACGGCCACACGCCGGCCGATTTGATCAAAGTCGTGAACGAGGGCGTCGCGGCCAAAGGCATGCCAAACTGGGGACCGGTTCTCGGTGGCAAAAAAGTCGCCGAGGTGGTGGCGTTCGTCCTCAGCAAACACGCCGCGCCGTAAGCGTTGCCGACGTGGGGAGCGAGGGGGGTAGGGCAATCCGTGGGGGGGAACGCACACACCAACGTACCCCCCCCCAACCCCCAACCAAAATAGAAAAACACCAAA
>JANODO010000168.1:0-2245 GCA_031412735.1 Rariglobus sp.
GTCGGCGCCCTCGTGAGCTTCGTCGCGCCGGCGCTTTCCGCCGCCTCCGTCGCTCCCGCCCCGGCCAAGCGCCCGAACGTCCTCTTCATCGCCGTCGACGATCTCAACCACTGGGTCGGCTACCTCGGGCGCAATCCGCAGACGAAGACGCCGAACATCGACCGGCTCGCGCGCATGGGCGTCGCGTTTCGCCACGCCTATTGCGCGGTCCCGGCCTGTGAACCGGCCCGCGGCGCGCTGATGGGCGGACAGCGCCCATGGACCACCGGGCTCTACTACAACGGCGACAAGTGGAAGACCCACCTGCCCGAGGGCCAGGGTCTCACGATGCAGTTCAAGAAGGCCGGCTATCGCGTCTCCGGCGCGGGAAAAATCTATCACAGCGATCAGTATTATCGCTCGGAGTGGAGTGACTACATGGACTCAACCGGCCTCTCCGCCTCGGGTAAAGGCGTGGCGAAGGACGAGGGTTTTCACGAACCCGTGAAGGCCGATCTCAAGGACGAGGACTTCATGGACTGGCAGACCGTGAACTACTCGATCGAGCGCCTGAAGAATCCGTCCAGCGAGCCGTTCTTCATCGCCTGCGGCCTGCACAAACCGCACCTGCCGTTCACCGTGCCGCGCAAATATTACGAGCAGTTTCCCCTCGAGACCATCCAGCTCCCGCCCTACCGGAAGGACGACCTCGACGACATTCCCGCCGGCGGCAAAAAGATGGCCAAAGCCGCGCAGGACCACGCACGCTTCGTCCGCGACGGCAATTGGAAGAACGCCATCCAGTCGTATCTCGCCACCGTCGCCTACACCGACATGAACATCGGCCGCCTGCTCGATGCCTTTGATCGGAGCCCGCACCGCGACAACACCATCATCGTTTTCTGGGGCGACCACGGCTGGTCCTTCGGCGAAAAGGACCACTGGCGGAAATTCGCGCTCTGGGAGGAGCCCACCCGCGCGCCGTTCATCATCGTGGCTCCGGGCGTCACCCGCGCCGGCGGCATGTCCGACCGCCCGGTGGATTTCATGAGCATCTACCCTACGCTCTGCGAACTCGCTGGCATTCCGATTCCCAAGCATGTCGAGGGCCCGAGCATCGTCCCGCTGCTGCGCGATCCGAAGGCCGCGTGGGACCGTCCCGCGATCACCACCCACGGTTTCAGGAACCACACGGTCCGCACGGAGCACTGGCGTTACATCAGCTACGCCGACGGCGGCGAGGAACTCTACGACGAAATCAACGATCCTTATGAATGGACCAATCTCGCCGGGAAACCGGAGCACGCGCGCACCAAAGCCGAGCTCGCGAAATGGCTCCCCGAAAAAAATGCGCCGCACAAAGGCGCGGGCGGTCCCGGCGACGAGGACGACGCGAAGCCGGCTCGCCAAGCCAAGAAAAAGCCGGGCAAATAGGCGCCAACGAAAAATCCTGCGTCCCCAAGTTCCCGTTACCGAACCCCACACCCACCCTTGCCCCGCTCGTTCCCGATGCACTCCCCTCTCTTTCGCTCCCTCCTAATCGTCGCCTCGCTGACTTGCCTCGCGGCCCCCGCTGCCCCCGCCGATTCAACGACCGCGCCCAAGCCCAACGTCCTCTTCATCGCCGTCGACGACCTCAACGACTGGATCGGGCCCTTGCGCGGTCACCCCCAGGTGAAGACGCCGCACCTCGACCGCTTGGCCAAGCGCGGCGTCACGGTCACCAACGCCCACTGTGCCGCGCCGCTCTGCAACCCGTCCCGCGCCGCGGTGTTCAGCGGCCACCAGCCGTTTCAAACCGGCGTCCTCGCCAATGATGAGAAAGCCATCCGCACCGCCCGGCCCGATCTCGTTTTGCTCCCGCAACATTTCCAAGCGGCCGGTTACCGCACCTATGCCGCAGGCAAACTCCTGCACCAAAAGGGCACCGGCCTGTGCGAAACGGAGTTCTATCCCGAGCAACGCTGGAGCCCGTTCGCCCCCGAAGCCGTGAACTACACGGCCGCCGAATTGCCCTCGAAGGGCTCCGCGAATCCGGAGCATCACACCGTCCTCAAAGGCCGCCCCGTCATCCTCCCGCTCAACCGCATGCCGAGTGATCGCGCCGCCGCTTCGCCCGGCGGAGAGTCCTTCGACTGGGGCCCGGTCGACGTGGACGATGCAGACTTGGGCGACGGCCAAATCGCCGACTGGGCCGTGCAGCAGATTCGCCAGCAGTCGCAGACGCCCGCCCAGCCCTGGTTTCTCGCCGTCGGTTTTTATCGCC
>JANODO010000169.1:0-15283 GCA_031412735.1 Rariglobus sp.
CCGCCCGCGAACTCGCCTACGCGCAAGAGTCCACCATCGAAACCCTCCGCCCCTCGCGAACTCCCAAGCCATTGTCTCGCGAAGGTTCGGAGGAAGGGTTCGGAGTTTTAAAACTTTGGTTTGAACCTTCGCTTCCTTCGTATCCTTCGCGAGACAATGGCTTGGGAGTTCGCGAGGGGCGGAGGGTTTCGATGGTGGACTCTTGCGCGTAGGCGAGTTCGCGGGCGGTTTGCGCGGTGAGGGCAACGAAGCGGACTTTGTCGCCGGGCTTGAGCTGGCCCATTTTCCAGAGCTCGGCTTGCACGATCGTGAACGGACACACGAAGCCGCCGCAGCTCGGGCCGTCGGGGCCGAGGATGATGGGCATGTCGCCGGTGAAATCGACGGCGCCGATGGCGTAGGCGTTGTCGTGGATGTTGGACGGATGCAGGCCGGCTTCGCCGCCGTCGCGGCGAGCCCACTCGGGCTTGGGGCCGATCAGGCGCACGCCGGTGCGCGCGGAGTTGTAATGAACTTCGTAGGACGTGGTGAGGAGCGTGGTGATGTCGGCTTCGGTGAAAAAGTCGGGTGCGCCGTGCGGGCCGTAGAGGACGCCGATCTGCCACTCGCGGGTGAGGGGCGGGATGACGGCGGTGGGGAGGCGGGGAAGTTGTCTCGCGAAGGATGCGAAGGGAGCGAAGGTTCGGATGCGGAGGACGTCGCCGGGGCGGAGGGCGCGGCCGGAGTGTCCGCCGAAGAGGCCGAGGGTGAAGGTGGACTTGCTGCCGAGGTAGTCGGGCACGTCGAAGCCGTGGCGAATGGCGAGGTAGGCGCGGAGGCCTGCGCCGTCAATGGAGGCGATACGGAGCGTCTGGCCGGCGCGGACGCGGACGGCGCGGTGTTGCGCGACGGGTTTGTGGTCGAGCGTCGCGGGCATGTGCGCCCCGGTGAGGGCGACGACGGCGGGGGTGTTGAAGCGGAGGGTGGGGCCGTTGACGGTGAGTTCGAGGGCGGCAGCGGTGTCGGGGTTGCCGACGAGGCGGTTGGCGAGGCGGAAGGACAGGTTGTCCATCGGGCCGGAGGGCGGGACGCCGACATCCCAGTAGCCGATGCGGCCGGGGTAGTCCTGGACCGTGGTCTGCGTGCCGCCTTCGAGGACTTCGATGGTCGAGGGAACGAAGGGGAGGGAGCTGAGATACTTGGTAGTGACAGAGCCGATACGGAAGCCTTCGCTGGCGATGATTTGGCGGAGGTAGGGGAGGTTGGTTTCGAGGCCGTAAACGCGGGTGTCGGCGAGAGCGGCGTCGAGGCGGGCGAGGGCGTCGGCGCGGTCGGTGCCGCGGACGATGATCTTGGCGATCATGGGGTCGTAGAAGGCGGAAACTTCAGAGCCGGTTTCGACCCAAGTCTCGATGCGAGCCGAGGATGGAAAATGCACGTCGGTGAGGGTGCCGGCGGCGGGTTGGAAGTTTTTGCCGGCGTCTTCGGCGTAGAGGCGGACTTGGATGGATGCGCCGGTGGCGGTGGGGACGTAGTCGCGGAGGTCGAGTTCGCCGGCGGCGGAGCGGATCATCCATTCGACGAGGTCCACGCCGGTGACTTCTTCGGTGACGCCGTGTTCGACTTGGAGGCGGGTGTTGACCTCGAGGAAGTAGAATTGGCCGGTGGCGTCGTCGTAAACGAACTCGACGGTGCCGGCATTGGTGTAGCCGGCGGCGGTGCCGAGGCGGGCGGCGCAGGCGAGGAGTGAAATGCGTTGCTGCGCGGTGAGTCCGGGGGCGGGGGTTTCTTCGACAACCTTTTGGTTGCGGCGTTGGACGGAGCAGTCGCGTTCGCCTAGGGCGACGACGTGGCCGTGGGAATCGCCGAGGATCTGGACTTCGATGTGGCGGGCGTGTTCGACGAATTTTTCGAGGAAGACGCCGCCGTCTTTGAAGTTATTTTTGGCGAGGCGGACGACGGACTCGAAGGCGGGGGCGAGTTCGGCGGGTTTGCGGATGAGGGACATGCCGATGCCGCCGCCGCCGCCGGTGCTCTTTAGCATGACGGGGTAGCCGATGCGGGCGGCTTCGCGTTGTGCGGTCGCGAGATCGGGGAGCAGGTCGGTGCCGGGGAGGAGCGGGACGCCATGGGCGCGAGCGAGGGCGCGCGCGGAGTGTTTGGGGCCGAGCTGGCGCATTTGCGCGGCGCGGGGGCCGATGAAAGCGATGCCAGCGGCTTCGCAGGCTTCAACGAAGGCGGCGTTTTCGGAGAGGAAGCCGTAGCCGGGGTGGATGGCTTGGGCACCGGTGGAGCGCGCGGCGGCGAGGATTTTATCGGCGTCGAGGTAGGACTGGGCGGCGGGGGAAGGACCGAGGTGGATGGCTTCGTCGGCTTGGGTGACGTGGAGGCTGTGGCGGTCGGCGTCGGAATAGACGGCGACGCTGGCAATGCCCATGCGGCGGAGCGTGCGGATGATGCGGCAGGCGATGGCTCCGCGGTTGGCGATGAGAACTTTGGAAAACATGGAAACGGAATCGGAGGGGTCTCGCGAAGGATGGGAAGGGAGCGAAGGTTCGGAGAAAGGGGATCGGACCTTCGCCCCCTTGGTATCCTCCGCGAGAGAATCAGGTTTTGGATTGGGAGAAGTTGCTTTCGGCTCCGTTGACGATGCGGGTGATGCCGTCCTTGAGGTGGACTTCGTTGAAGTTGATGAGGAATCCGAGGGTGATTTCAGAGAGGCGGAGATAATTCCAAGTCGTTTTTCGGAAGAGGTCGGTGACTTGGGCGACGGATTTTAGTTCGAGCAGGACTTGGGCGTCGATGATGAGGTCGGCGCGGAAGCCAACTTCTTCGAGGAGTTCACCGTCGTAGAAAACGGGAATCGGTTTCTGGCGTTCTACGGTGTGGCCTTGTTTGCGGAGTTCTTTGGCCAGGGCTGCTTCATAAACGGATTCGAGGAGGCCGGGGCCGAGCTTGGTGTGGACTTTGAAGGTGGCGTCGAGGGCGGCTTTACCGATTTGTTCGATGGTCATGGTGGTGAAGGAGGGGCTCGCGAAGGGTGGGAAGGGGGCGAAGGTTCCGAGGGAAGGAGAAGGAGTTCTGAACTTTGGTTTGGGACTTCGCTTCCTTCGTATCCTTCGCGAGACAATGGATTGGTGTTTTGTATGGAGGGCGGGAGTCGGAAGCGGAGTGGTCTCGCGAAGGGTGGGAAGGGGGCGAAGGTTCGGAAAAAGTCGGAGGTTGGGACTTCGCTTACTTTGTATCCTTCGCGAGACACTGATTGTTTTAGCTCCAGATTAGGACTTCAACGGGGGTGGGGTTCCAGCCGTTGCAGGGGTTGTTGAGTTGAGGGCAGTTGCTGATGAGGCAGACGAGGTCCATGCGGGCGATAAGTTCGACGTATTTGCCGGGGGAGGACACGCCGTCGGCGAATTGGAGTCCGCCTTCGGGCGTCACGGGGACGTTCATGAAGAAGTTTATGTTCGCGGGGATGTCGCGTTTGTTGAGGTCGAAGGTGCTGCCGGGCCAGGTCATCAGGCCGAGGAGGAAGCTTTGGCGGCAGGAGTGCATGTGGCGGGTGCCGTGGCCGTAGCGGAGGGTGTTGGCTTCGCAGGAACAGGCGCCGCCGAGGGTGTCGTGGCGTCCGCAGGTGTCGGCGGTGATCTCGGCGAGGACGTTGAGCTCGTTGGAATAGAGCTTGGTGCCGGTCGTGAGATAGATGGAGGAGTTTTCGCGGATGGTGTCTTGGGCGCTGTAGCGTTCGCGGAAGTCGGTGGCGTTGTAGAACAGGGTGTCGGCGGCTTGGTTGCCTTCGAGGTCGAGGATGCGGAGGGTCTGGCCGGATTTGATTTCGTGCATCCAGAAGTCGCCGGCGGGGATGACGCGGCGGTAGCTCGCGGCGGAGGCGGCGAGGGGTGATTCGGTGTAGTTGAGGACGGACATGGCGGAAAACGGAAGGGTCTCGCGAAGGGTGGGAAGGGAGCGAAGGTTCGGAGGAAGGGGATCGGGCGCGGAGCTAAAATTCTTGGTTTGGGCCTTCGCTCCCTTCGCCTCCTTCGCGAGACAATCGGTTTTTAGAGGCTGAAGAGTTCGGAGTTGTAGAGGGCGCGCTCGTTTTCGGGGCGGTAGGTGCGGCAGTAGTCGTGGGCGGCGGGCGGAGGCGTGGCGTGAAGTTGGAGTTTCACGGGCTTGGGGCCGTAGGCGGGTGACGTATCCATGGGGTGGTGGCAGGTCGTGAGGATCACGAGGACGTCTAGCTCGGCGCGGAGGTCGAGGTGGTCGCCGGGCTGGCAGTGGTTGGGGACGAAGGAGAGTTGGCCGGCGGGGGAGGTGGTGAGCTTGCTGAAGAAGTTGATGTTGGGGACGAGGTCGCGGGTGTTGAGGCCGTGTTTGGCGAGTTCGATGAGGAAGTGGTCGCGGGAATTGCGGTGCCAGGCGTTGCGGGCGGTCTGGTAGTTAAGGTGTCCCCATTTCTTGGATACGTGGGCGGCGGTGTCGTGTCCGCCGAGGGGGTCGTGCCAGCCGAGGGTGTCGCCCGTGATGGAGAAGAGGGCACGGCCCATGTCGGAGTAGAGCATGCAGCCGGTGGTGAGCTTGGCGGTGTGCTGGCCCTTCAAGGTGTCGGCCATGTTGTAGCGGTCGAGGGGTTCGGCGCGGTTGAAGCAAAGGAAGGACACGTTGGCTCCGGCGGCGAGGGCGGTGAGGCGGAGTGTGGTGTGGCGGCGGACGGTGAAGGACACAGCGGAGCCGCCGGGAATGGTTTCTTCGAGGAGCAGGCGGTCGGCGGGGATGGGCGCGGGTATCGGCACCGGGCCGGTCGGGCGGGCGGTCGTGAAGGAGGTGCCGGTGGGGGCGGGCGGGACGTGGAGCGGCATGGCGAGTGTTACGAAATTGTTGAAAAGTATTACTGCAAGAACAGTGCCAGCTCAGTCAACGGAGTTGGCCTAAAATCCTGGGCCTCGGCCCTGCTCGCCTTTTGGCGACGCCCCGAACTTAGTGCAAGAACGCGGGCGAGTTGGGCGACGATTTTGATCCGTGCGCGTGGCTCAGGCCCTGGGCGATGGCGATCTCGATCTGGTTGCGGGCGTGTTGCAGATTTTGACGCAACGCCCGACGGGCGGCTTCGGGGTCGCGTTGGGTGATCGCCTGCACAATCGCCAGGTGCTCGCCCGCGGTGGAGTGGATGCGGTGAGGCGTGGTTATAACAACGAGACGGACAAAGCGCAGGCGGTCATTGATATCCTGTAACGAGCTCACCAAGTAAGGGTTACCCGATCCTCTCGCGAGCGCCATGTGGAACTCCTCGTCCATGCGCACGAGTAAATCGCCGTCGACCGGCGCGTCGGCGCGCACACTGAGCAGGGGTTCCCAATTGGCGCGGAGTTGGGCGAGCCACTCTTCGGACATGCCGGTGCGCGCGAGGCGTTCGACCACGAAAAACTCCATGGCCAGCCGCAGGTCGTAGAGGTGGTGAGTGGCCTCCGCATCGGGTTGGCGGACGAAGCAGCCCTGGTTCGGCACTTTTTCGACTAGTCCTTGTTCGGCCAGGGCGCGCAGCGCCTCGCGCACGGGCACGCGGCTGGCGGCGAATTCCTCGCTCAACTCGGGTTCGCCCAAGTGGTGGCCGGGAGGGTAGTGCCAATTGAGGATGCGCTCGCGAATCTCTTGGAGAATCTTGTGCCCAAGTTGGTTCGGGGAAACGGTTTCTTCGACTACCAACCCCTTGGGAGAAGCTGAACTCCGGCGCGAGCGCGACATAGAGGTGATGTTGGTAAAAAACGCACAAGCGTGCAAGAAGGCAGAAAAATTTTGTCCAGTATACGATAGTGTATACACTTTGGCATGTGCTGTGCTAAACCGACATCTGTCCTTTTTTTGACCATTCACGCTTCTTCACATGCAACACCATCAAGTTCGACGTCATGACGTCGCCGCAACGCTTCGCCCCTTCGGGCGTTTTGCAGCGCTCCTTCCGGGAGTCGCTTTGGCCTTGTCCACCGCATCCCTTGCCACCGCCGAGGAGGTTGTCACGCTGGAAGCCTACTCGGTGACTGCGGCTGAAGCGGACGTTTATGCGGTTCTACCCACCCGACCCACGAGCAGCGTTTTTGGCACCGACAAGAGTCTGCAGGAAACCTCCCGTTCCGTCACGTTGATCGAGAGCAGCCTGATCGACCTTTACGGAATCGATGACGTCAACGACTTCGTCTCTGTCACGGCGGGCACGTTTACCGGAAACTACTTCGGCGTTCCCGGTGCGCTCGATGTGCGTGGCGAGCGAGCGGATAACTTTTTCCGCGGATTCCGCCGCGTCGAGAATCGCGGTAACTTCCCCACCATAGTCGGCGGCACGGACTACGTTGAAATCATCAAGGGTCCGCCTCCGCCCGTTTACGGCGGCGGCAAGGTCGGCGGTATTCTCAATTTCATCCCCAAGAGCGCGAAGAGCAAAACCGCCGCGTTGATCGACAAGCCCACCGGCCAAGCATCCGTCACCGTTGGCACCTATGACAAAAAAATCGGCGCCCTCGAATACGGCCTGCCCTTCGAGATGTTCGGTAAAAAATCAGGCGCCTATTTTTACCTGCAAACCGAGGATTCCGAAAGCTACTACGATAACGTCTACCGCAAGGGCACCCTCGGCCAGCTCTCGATTGACACCGTTCTTAGCGACACCGCCCGGCTGGAATACGGCCTGATGATTCAGGATGCCGACCTCAACCAGAGCCTCGGCTGGAATCGTGTCACCCAGCGTATGATTGATACCGAGGGCGAATACCTCTCCGGTCAACCCGCGCGCAACTTGGACAACGACGGCAACGGCTACATCAGTCCGGCCGAGCTCGTCGCCAACGGACTTACCGTCTCGCAAGGGTTGGAGCAGTTTGCCTTCGCCGACCCCTTTCCCTATTTGTCTCTGAGTGCCAACCGACGCAGCGCCTTTGCCCTCGGGCCGACGCAGACCGTAAAGCTCAACCACCACACCGTGCAGGCTGAGCCGGAAGATTTTTCGCAGACCATGGCTTACACCGGATTCTTTGACTTCATCAAAGAGATCACCCCGGACCTGAGCCTGAAGAACCAGTCGTTCTACGACAAGATGGACCACACCAAGTATTCAGGATATGGATTCACCGCCGATTACGTTGCCTACGTGTTCGAAAACAAGACGACCCTCGACTGGAAAACCCAGCCGACCGACAACCTTAAGTTCAACACCTTGGGCGGCCTGTCCTACCGCTATTCCGACGGCAATGAGAAGGAGTCCCGTGGTCGTGGTTATCAAGTGCTCGACCGTCGTGACATCTATCTCGGTGCGATCGGCAACACCCGCTTCGAGGGTGCGCACACCGGCACGGGCAACGTCCCCTACAACTGGGTGCAAGACGGCGATTTCTCCGACACCGGTGTCTTTGCGCTGCTCGACTCCACCTACCTTGAGAAGCTCAACCTGATCCTCAGTGGCCGCTACGATTACTACGAGGCCACTACTTACGGCACCAACGTTCCCGGCGCCTTCGCCAACGCGAGCGCCGACGACACCGCCGCAACCTACAACGCCAGCCTGAGCTACAGCATTACTCCGAAAATCACGCCCTACATCACCCACGCCGAATCCACCTACCTTGAGCTCGGTCAAGGCGGCATGATTGGTCGCGAAAACCTTCAAAACGGCACGTGGTTGCAGGACTCGAAACTCACCGAGGTCGGCGTGAAAACCACGCTCCTCAAAGATCGTCTCTTCGCCACCTTGGCCTACTACGAGCAGGAGAAGAGCGCGTTCAATAACCTCAGCGGCACCTTCGATGACTACGAATCGAAAGGCACCGAGCTGGAGATCCGTTACGCCCCCACCAAGGAATGGAGCTTCACCGCCGCCGCCACCTGGCAGGAGACCGTGCTCACCAATCCGCCGTTCTTCCTCGGAATTCCCCCCAGCGCGCTCGGGCTTAATCCTGCGCAAGTCTATGGCGGCCGTTTCACCGGTGTCGGCAGCACCCTCGGCTTGGGACAAAGCAACCAAACGCCGACCCCCGAAACCGTTTACTCCGTGGGTGCGACCTACACCAATCCCTCGGGCTGGGGTGCCTCGCTGGGCACCACCTACGTGTCGTCCATGTTTAGCGGCTACCTCCAGGAGATTAAACTCCCCGAGTATTTCGTCACGCGTGCCGCGCTCTTCTACAACTACAAGAACTGGTCGTTCCGCCTGAATGGTAACAACATTCTGGACGAGAAATACTACACCCCGCAGTTCCTGTTCTGGGACACCTTCCTCAGCCCCAGCCAGGGTCCAACCTACGACCTGACTGTGACCTACAAGTTCTAAAAACCTCTCCGTTTGCAGCATTCCTCCACCTCAGGCCGCCCGGTTTTTCTCGGCGGCCTGAACTCTGCTAACACCAGCCCATTCCGGCCCTGCATTTACCGTAATGAAGATTAACGACCCCGACCTCATCGCTCAACTGACCGTCTGGCACGACGCCTACGAGAAAGCTCTGGCCACCAATGATGTCGCCACGCTCAGCCAGTTTTTCTGGGACACGCCCCATACCGTTCGCTTCGGGCTGTTTGAGCAGACCTACGGAGCCGATGCGATTAACGAATTTCGCAAAGCCTCCCCTCCGGCGTTCACCGAACGACGCATCGTTCGTCGCGAGATCTGCACGTTTGGCTCTGATTTCGCCACCATCATGTGTGACGCCGTAGTCGTGGTCGCCGGCGAGCCCCGGCCCAACCGCCAATCGCAATCGCTCGTGAATATCCCCGGCAAGGGCTGGCGCATCGTCGCCGCCCACGTCTCCGCACCCCTGCAACCCAATCCGCCTTGGGGTCCTTACAGCGAATACGCCGCCCGCAACCTGAAGCTCTCGATTCACCCGTCCCACCAAGCCGGCGTCACCACCAACCTCGCCCGCACCGCCGCCATCGCCGCACCGTTGATGGCCTTGAACCTTCCCGACGCAGCCGAACCCGCCGCGACGTTCTCCGCATGAGCCACCCCGCCCTTTCCCCCGAGGCCACGGCCACCACCATCCGCGCCGCCGTGCGCAGCGGCGCGGTTCGCGCCACCGCCGTGGCCGAGGCCGCCCTCGCTCGCATCCAGGCGACACACGAGAAGGTCAACGCCTTCACCACCGTCACCGCCGAGCGCGCGCTTCAAGAAGCCGCCGCAGTGGATACCGCCATCGCCGCAGGTCGCGATCCCGGCCCGCTCGCCGGGGTGCCTTACTCCGTCAAAAATCTCTTCGATCTCGCCGGCACCACCACGCTCGCCGGCTCGAAGGTGATGAGCGCCAGCGCACCCGCGACCCGCGACGCCACCGCCGTAGCCCGCTTGAAAGCCTCCGGAGCGCTCTGCCTGGGCGCGGTCAACATGGGCGAGTTCGCCTACGATTTTGTCACCGAGAACGTGTTCTCCGGCCCGACCCGCAACCCGCGCGATCTCACCCGCTCCGCCGGTGGTTCCTCCGGCGGTTCGGCGGCGTCCGTCACGGCCGGGCTCGTGCCGCTCAGTCTCGGCACCGACACCAATGGTTCGATCCGCGTGCCTTCGTCCTTCTGCGGCATCTGGGGACTCAAGCCGACCTACGGCCGCCTCTCCCGCGCCGGGGCGTTTCCCTTCGTCGCCAGCCTTGACCACATCGGTCCCTTTGCCCGCTCCGTTGAGGATCTGGCGCTCGCCTATGACCTGCTGCAAGGAGCCGACCCGCTCGACCCGGTGTGCACGTCGCGTGCGCCCGAGCCGGCAACGGCCGATCTCGAATCGCTCCCGACCGGATTGCGCATCGGGCTCCTCGACGGCTACTTCGCCACCGGCGGCGACACGCGCGTGCACGCCGCCGCAGAGGCGGTTGCCCAAGCGCTCGGCGCGGTCCGCCGCATCGAGCTCCCCGATGCCGGACTGGCCCGCTCTGCCGCGTTCCTGATCACCGCTTCGGAAGGTGGCCAACTCCACTTTGAGCGCCTGCGCAAGCAGGCCGCCGACTTCGAGCCCATCATCCGTGATCGCCTGCTGGCCGGGGCGCTGCAACCCGCCGCGTGGTATTTGCAGGCGCAACGGTTCCGCGCGCTCTGGCGGGAAAAAATCCACGCGATCTTCCGCGACGTCGATGTCCTCATCGCCCCGGCCACCCCGGTGCCTGCAACTGTCCTCGGCCAGGAAAAAATGATGCTCAACGGCACAGAGCAACTCGTCCGGCCGAACCTCGGCGTCTTCACGCAGCCGCTTTCCTTTATCGGACTTCCTGTCGTGGCGGCTCCGACACAGAACGCCGTCGGTTCGCTGCCGATTGGCGTGCAGCTCATCGGTGCGCCCTGGGCCGAGGCCTCCCTGTTGCGGGTCGCTCGCCATCTGGAGAAATCGGGCCTCTGCGCCGCCCCGGCCGCAGTGATCGCCTAGCCTTCTGCCCTTCGCCCATGGACGCCATCCCCGCCGAGCCTCGCCTATTCCCGCTCGAACGCGGGGCATGCGCCCTGCTGATCATTGATATGCAGCGGGACTTTCTGGAACCAGGCGGGTTTGGCGAAGCGCTGGGCAACGACGTGTCGCTCCTGCGCGCCGCCATTGAGCCCAACATCCGCCTGCTGGCCGCTTGGCGCGCCGCCGGGTTGCCAGTGTTTCACACCCGCGAAGGACACCGCGCCGACCTTGGCGACCTTCTCGCCGCCAAACTCCGCCGCGCTCCCGCCGGGGCCGCCCGCATCGGCGACCCCGGCCCGATGGGGCGCATCTTGGTGCGCGGCGAGCCCGGCCATGCGTTGATCCCCGAGCTGGCGGCGCTGCCCGGCGAGGCCGTCATCGACAAGCCCGGCAAGGGTGCCTTCCACGCGACCGACCTGCATGCGCGCCTCGAAGCACTCGGTATTCGTCAGCTGGTCATCACCGGCGTCACGACCGAAATTTGCGTGCAGTCCACCGTGCGCGAGGCCAACGACCGAGGCTACGACTGCTTGGTCCCGGCCGACTGCACTGCCTCCTATTTCCCTGAATTCCACGCCGCTGCTTTAAAGATGATTTCCGCCCAGGGCGGCATCCTCGGCTGGACCACCGATTCACGCCACCTCCTCGCCGCCCTCGCTTCAACATGAACAACGCCACGCTCGCGCCCACGCCTACACCCACGCCCATCACCGCCGTGCCGGGCTCCCGCCCCCCGCTGTGGGTGCCGGGAGATTGGAACGCCTTTTTTGGCTTCGGCACCAACATCCTGGTCAACCTGCTGACGATGACCGGTCTGCTCAAATACGTGCTCCAGTTCCCCGACGAGCTCGTCTTCGGGCGCATCCTGCCCGCCGCCGGGCTCATGCTGTGTCTGTCGTCGGCGTGGTATGCCTACATGGCCTACGATCTCATGCGGAAAACCGGCCGGCGCGATGTCTGCGCCATGCCCTCCGGTCCGGGCGTGGGTCACATGTTTATCGGCACGTTGCTCATCATGCTGCCGATCAAACTCCAGACCGGCGATCCGATCAAAGCCTGGGAAGCCGGCCTTGCCTGGGTGTTTCTCCAGAGCGTGGTTTTCTTCGTTTTCAGTATATTTGGTTCCTGGATACGTAAAAACACGCCGCGGGCCGCGTTGCTCGCCACGTTGAGCGGCATCGGCATCACCTACATCGGCATGCGGCCTGCCTTGGAAATGATGAGCACACCGCTGATCGGTCTGCTGTGTTTCGCGGTGATTTTGGTGGGCTGGTTTGGTCGCGTGCGTTTCGCGTTCGGCATGCCCGCCGGCCTGATCGCGTTGCTGGTCGGAACGCTCATCGCGTGGGGCTCGAATCTGGTCGGCTTGAACATCGGCGGCCTCAGCTTCGCCGGCTTGATGGATTCATTCAGCCACTTCGGTTTCAGCGTGCCGATTCCGGCCATCGGGCACACGTTTTCCGGCTTTGAGTTTCTGCCGCTGTTGATCGTGACCGCGATTCCGTTCGGCATCTACGACCTGATCGAGGCGCTCGACAACGTGGAGAGCGCCGGTGCCGCCGGTGACGAGTATTCGACCAAGCGGGTGTTGCTCACCGACGGCCTCGTCAGCTTGGTCGGCGGTTTCATGGGCAATCCCTACAACCTCAACGTCTACATCGGCCACCCCGGATGGAAGGCGATGGGCGGGCGTTGCGGGTATGCGTTTGCCACTGCGGCGATGGCCTTGGTGCTGACGTGGTTTGGCATCATCGCGGTCCTGCTCTCGGTCATCCCGGTGGTGGCGGCGCTACCCATTCTACTGTTTATCGGCATGTTGATCGGCTCGCAGGCGTTCCAAGAAACGCCGCTGCGACACGCGCCCGCGATCATCCTCGGCATGATGCCGCACATCGCGAGCTGGACGGCGGGCAAGATCGAGAGCGCGCTCGGCGCAGCGGGCGTTAACCACGTGGATGCAGCTCTGATGAACGCGATCAACGCCAAGGGCGTCATGCTCGATTCCCTCGTGATTTTCGGCAACGGCTCCGCGCTCTCCGGGGTGGTGCTGGCGGCGACGGCGGTTTTTGTGATCGAGCAGAAATTCTATCGTGCGGCGGCTTTCTGCGCGGCGGGCGCGGTTTTCACCGGGCTCGGCTTCATGCATGGTGAACGCATCGGCTGGACGGAGCATCCGCAGCTTGCGGCGAGCTACTTGTTAATCGCGCTGTTCTTAGCGGGCTGCGGCAAGTTCGCCAAGTCGTCCACGCAATCCATGGCTGCGGAAGCCGCTCCCGCGCATTAAGCATTTCAACTGAGGGGTTCGTCGTGGCACGGGCGGCCCGTCCGTGGTTTCGCCGGGTCATGGGCGAGACGCCCATGCCACTTCGATCAAGCAGCAGTTTAAAAAGAATACCCTATGCGTTCCGTTTTTATTTCCTTCGTTCTCTTCTTCACGGGCCCGGCCTTTGCGCAGTTCATGCCGACTCTCATGATCGAGCCGGTGACGGTCTCCGATCCGGTCGCCTACGCGGCTCTCGTCGCGAAGGCCAACCAAGTCATGCGTGAACAGCACAAGGTTCCGCTTTTCCTGCGAGCCTACGTGGCCACGTCGGTTACCGGGCAGACTCAGCCCGGCTTCAACTTGAGCCCCTCGGGATCGCTGGCCGGGATCATGGCGAATCGTGAAATCTTCAACCGCACTCCGGCGCTCGCGGAGATCCGCGCGCAGATCAACGCCCTCACCCGGCCCGGTCCGGCCACCTATTTGAAGGCCGTCCGTTTCGATGGCACCAATACGCCGGGTTGGCTGAGCAACACGCTGGTCGAAACCGATCAGGAGGCGGTTTTGCTTGAACGCGTCACGCAGCTAAAGGCCGCGCTCACGGTTCCCCCGGCCGAACCCCCGTTGATCAACGTCTTTCGGGTCTTCGCGGGTGCCGGGACCGCTACGCACCTCGTGTCGATCAACGCGGCGTCCTCGGTGCAATTGGCCAAGTTTCTCGATGCGCTGAATGCGGTCCCTCTGTCGTTGAACGCTTCACCGGTGGCGGTGCTCAATAACACGCTCTACGAGGAGCTGAGCCCGTGATGAAGCCGGGGTTGCTGGGCTTTTAGGGTCGGGGGGATGGGGTCCGTGCTGATGGAGGTAGCTTTCCGTTACGGAAGCAGACGGGAAGTCTGCGCTACGTTTCGGAGTGCCTGCGAGCAGGCTGCCTATGTCCTAGGCGCGGAGCGGAGTCCGCGCCCTACCTTTTGTGCTTTCTGTGCTTTTTGTGGCAAATGGCGGCGGCGACTCACTATGCCGCCTTCGTCATCGGATCGACTTCAGCTGCGATCTTTTCCGTATCGATGACTGCTAGGTCATAGATGGCCTGCAGTCCTAGCCAGAACTCTGCCGAATTACCGTAGAATCGGGCAAGGCGGGCGGCGGTGTCTGCCGTGATCCCTCGTCGGCCGTGGATGATGTCGGTCACTCGGCTTTGCGGGATCTTGAGGGCTTTCGCCAACGCGTATTGGGTGAGACCATAATCCGCCAAGAAATCATCCCTGATGATTTCCCCTGGGTGCCAAGGGCGGATCTTTGTTTTTTTCGCCATGTGGTTTTTAGCTAGGTTACTTGTTGGTTGTTACTTTGAACTGAGTGGGTTTGGAGTAGAGGGGGAGAGCTCACGCCCGTCCCTGTCAGTGGTAGTCCTCGAAGAGGACTTCGGCCGGGCCGGCTTTGGTCCACGTGAAGGTGACCCGCCACTGCATGTTTACGCGGATCGCGTAGCGGCCGCTGCCGGTCAGGGCGTGGAGGTGGTTTGACGGCGGAATGTAGAGATCCTCGAGGCGCTTGGCCAGATGGAGGAAGTTGAGTCGCTTGAGCGCCTGACGCTGAAGGTCGGCCGGGATCTTGCGAACCGCTTCCCCCTTGGCGAGCTGCTCGGTGATACTGTTCGCGAAGCTCTGGATCACACGACCACCTTGTGTCGTGCGATACTTCTGTCAATCGGAATACTAACGATAATCAGAAGTATTTGTGTCGGGTATGTTGCTCGAGTGAATTCTTGATGCGCTGCTTTCAATCGCGATTGAGCGCTGGGTTTGGGCTCGGGATGGGTGCCGTATGAAAGGACGTGGGCCTCGGAGGAACACAGGCAGGAATGCCTGTGCCACGTTCTTGGAGCGCCTGCGTGCAGGCTGCGTATATCGGAGGCGCGGAGCGGAGTCCGCGCCCTACCTTTGAGCGGGCGGCGGTCTGGTGCACGGCCGGAGCGTTCGGAGCGGACGCCTCGGAGAGGCGTCCCTACCTCGGAACGCTGACCCTCGGAATGGCGACCCTCAGAGGAGGGGCGGGATGGTGGTCGCGGTGAGGTTGAGCTTGCCGGTGCGGACGCCGCGGCAGGTCGTTAACTCGTTGGCGAGTGTTTGGAGGTCGTCGGCTTTGCCCTGCACGAGGAGCACCTCCATGTAGTTATGGTGCTCCAGGTGCACGTGCATGCTGGTGACGATCATCAGGAAATACTTGTGCTGAATCGCCGCGATGCGCGCTTGCAGGCCCTTGGTCGTGTGGTCGTAAACTAGGCTGATCGTGCCGGCGACGGATGCCGTGCCGAGTTGCGTGGCGAAATCGACGAGGCCGTCGCGGGCGAGGGCGGCGACCGCTTGCGAGCGGCTGGCGTAGCCACGGCGAGTGACCATCTCGTCGAGCTCATCGAGGAGACTCTCGGGGAGGGAGACGCTAAAGCGGGTGATTTTGTCGGATTTCGGGCGGGGCATGGGGCGGTGGCGCGGAAGGTGCGGGTGTGCGGTGGGTTAATCGCCCATAAATGGGCTCCTACCTCATGGCTGTTCTATTCCACGTCGTCGCCGGCTTGGGTGTGACGGACGATGGGGTGGGGGGCGTGGTCGGGGTCGAGGGCACCGGGGGCGGGG
>JANODO010000170.1:0-14048 GCA_031412735.1 Rariglobus sp.
GCGACAAACCCCGCTTCCCACCTAGAATCACCCCGCTTCAGTCGGGGACCGCCCAATCTTTTAACGGCCCGTTCCGGCTAATTCCCGATACAAATCCGCTAGGCGCGCGGCGTTTTTGTGCGCATCGAAGTGCTCCTCAACCCAGGCGCGGGCGGCGAGCTGCATGCCTGCAGCCGAAGCGTGATCCTCGCGCAACGCCCGCAGCGCCTCCACCCACGCCTTCGTATCCTCGACGGCCACCACGCGACCGGTCACCCCGTCGGCGATCGCCTCGGTGGTGGCCGCCGCCGGTGACGTGAGCACCAGGACTCCTGCGCTCATCGCCTCGGGAATGACGTTGGGCAAACCGTCCCGGTCCCCATCAGCCGCCACCACGCCGGTATGCAGGAGCACATCGGCCCACTCCAGCAACGCCGCAATCTCCGCCTGCGGGCGATGTCCGAGCAGGGTTACTTGAGCAGTCAAATTCAGTTCCCGCGCTTGCGCCTGAAGGGCATCGCGCAACGGACCTTCCCCCGCGATGCGCGCCTCGAACGGCACCCCGGCCGCTTTCAACGCGGCGTGGATCCGCAGTTGGTGGTCGAGGCCCTTTTTCGGCACAAGCCGCGCCACGCATAACAAACGCAACGGGGTGCGGTCGCGCGCGGCGCGCAACGGCTTCAGGGACGGCAACGCGGTCAACCCGCGGCGGATAACGTGGATGCGCTCATCGGGCAGCCCTTTCTCCAAAAGCGTCCGCCGGCCCATCTCGGTCGACGTGTGAATGAACAGCGCGGGCGCGAGCTTTTCACGCAACCAACCGTCTCCACCGTGTTGATACAGGTCGTAGGCGTGGCCCGCGCCGCTGTAGGCGTGGCCATCCAGCCGCCACAGCAGCCAGGCGCTCGCGGCCGGCCCCCCGCCCCACACCGCGTGAACGTGCGCCGGGCGGTCCCGCCGAAAATGCGCGGCGTGAATCAGCGCGAACCCGAGACCGAGCAGGTTCTCGAAAAAATTCAGCGCCGACGCCGGGCGGCGCGCGCACACGCCGCGTATCAGTTCACCCACTACGTGCGGCCGGCGTAAGACGAGCCACGGCAACCAGCCGATCAACGTCAGCAACTTCCATTTCGGAAAGTGCGTGACCGGGAGCCCGTTGAAGATGCCTCCACCGCCCCACAGGGAGTAGAGCCGGAGGTTTACGCCGAGCGCCTGCAAGCCGGTCACCTCGCGCTGAAGAAAGGTTTCCGTGGATTTGGGAAAGGTCGTGAAAACATACGCGATCACCGGCCCCGCCGCGCACTCGCCGGCCCGCCCCCTCGTCGCCTCGACCGCCTCGATCGCCACGACCGCCTCGACCGCCACCCCCGCCGCTCCCCCCTGCGCCTGGCCCACCGCAGCGTCGGCGACCGATCCAGTTTGTAACCTATTAGGTGACAAACTGGATTGGACGATGCTTGCGGGGGTTGGGGTGTCTGTGGGCGTTGGGGTGGGCGCGGGGGTTTCGGCGGAGGTGTTGCGGCCGTTCGGCGCGGATGCAGGGTTCGCACTGCGGACGGGCACGGACTCCATTCCAGGTGAGGTGGCGGGCGCGGTGGCCGCGCGCAGGCGCACGTTCATGCGACCGCCCTGAACACGACGCAGACATTCGCGCCGCCGAAGCCGCTGCTGTTGTTGAGCGCGATGCGGGCCTGACGGTTTTCCGTGGTCCGCGGAATGTTTAAACCCGCGCACGCCGGATCGAGTTCGGTGATATGCGCCGAGCCGGGAATAAACCCGCGCTTGAGGGCCAACGCGCAAAAACCTGCTTCCATGGCCCCGGCAAGCGAAAGGCCGTGCCCGGTCAGCGCCTTGGTGCTGCTCACGGCGATGCGGGCGGCATGTTCCCCTAGGACCGCGCGCAGCGCCTTGCACTCGGACGCATCGCCCACAGGTGTCGAGGTGGCGTGGGCGTTGATGTAATCCACATCGGCCGCACCAATCCCGGTCGCCTTGAACGCGCGCCGCATCGCGGCCGCCAAACCCGCGCCTTCGGGATGCGACATGGCGACGTTATGCCCGTCGGAGGCTTGCCCCCAACCGAGGACTTCGGCGTAAGCCGATGCACCGCGACGCACGACTTCGTCTTCGCTCTCGATCACCAACACCGTGGCACCACCCGTGCCGACGAAGCCGTCGTGTTTTTTGTCAAAGGGGCGCGACGCGGTGTCGGGATCGGGATTAATCGACAAGGCGCGCATCGATGCAAACGGCAGAATCGTCTCCAAATTTCCGTCCTCGGCACCGACTACAAACATGCGTTTCTGCCGGCCGAGCGCGATTTCGTCGTAAGCGAAGCCCAACGCATGAGCCGAGGCCGCGCACGCGGAGGTGAACCCCGTGGATGCACCTTTGATTTTGAAATGCGCGACGAGGTTGAACTGCACCGTGCCGGCGATGCTGGCCACCACGCCCAGGGGCGGACAACGCATCACGCCGTGTTGATGCATGCGGTTGACCTGGTGGGTCAGCATGCGCGGAGAACCCGCCGAGGCGGCATAGAGGCCGGTGTCTTCGTTGGATACGTCGTCGGGCCTCAGCTTGGCGTCGGCGATGGCCTGGTGCAGCGCACAGGTCGCATAGACACCGTTGGGACTCAGGCTGCGCAACTGTTCGCGTTTGATCGCGTAAGGCGCGGGAATCACCCAGTCCTCCGGGTCGTCCGCATCGGTGGCGAACTCTCGCACCGGAGCGAGGACCTTTACCGGGATCTTGTCGGACTCGAAGGCCGGATGGCGCACAAAACCGTGCCGAAGCTCCCGCAAACTCTGCTCAACGGCCGTCGCCGAATTTCCAATACTCGTGATGAAACCTAAACCGGTAATAAAGACGCGAGGCATGAAGTTCTGGATTAAACCGAGGCCGATGCTCGCGCCAAAGGCCCTCGGTTATAAAGCCAAAAAATTCCTCACGTCGTTGCGGCGGGTGCGGCGACCTCGGCTATCACGGCGGCCACGGGGGCAGCGGTCAGGCCAAACGTCAGCGTGATTTCCTCCGCGACCACGGCCTTCTCCTGACCCACGCGGATGCTGCCCGTATAGGTGGCCAGGGGCGCTTTCACGCGCTTTGGCTTGAGGGTGAGCGTAAGCACGTCGCCCGGTTTGCACACGCGCGAACAACGCACGCCGTCGGTCGAGGCAAAAAAGATCGTCGAGGCCGCCACCACCTTGCCCGAATCGACCGGAAGCGCGGTCAACAAATGTAGCACGCCGAGCTGCCCCAGGGCTTCCAACATGATGGACGCAGGCATGACCGGGTTGTCTTTGAAATGCCCGGCGAGGAAGAATTCTTGGCCGCTAATCCGGTAGCTGGCCGTGGCTTTGCCGGGGCCCACGCGGGCTTCGTCGAGGAACAAAAACGGTGCCTGAATCGGCATGATGGCGCGCACCTCATCCCCGGTCATCGATTTGGCTGGTGCGGGTGGCTGCACGCCCCGCGCGCGACAATCCACAAACACCTTGATGTCCCCGATGGTCGTCAACTCGCGCAGCTCTTCATTCTCGATCCGCGTCTGCGTCACTTCTTCAACCAGCATAACGATTTCCATCATCGTCAGGGAATCCAACCCGAGGTCTTCAATCACCCGAATATCATCGCTGTCTTCGGCCGCCAGACGGGGGCGGAGGTCCGGCTCCACAAAGCGCTCAATGATCCCGATAATGATGGCCGGGATATGCCGGGGATCTTCGGCTTTTTGGTAGGCGATGGCCGCCTCGATCGTCTTCTCCGAACAGCGGCGTAGACTCTCACGCAAAGTCGCCTCGTCAGCAAACTGCTTGCGAGGCGAAGCGGTGGAGTTGGTAGCGGCGGCGGAAGATGATGCGGTGTCGAGCATGGGAAGCAATTGAACGGAGCAATTCCTTGTGCCCTAAGCCACTGCCATGCCGTCAGGTCGCAAGCAAGCCTCCATTCGATGGGGGAACCATGCTTGCGTTCATGGGGCATATTCTTAAGGTGAATAGTTACCTTCATGAGTTTAGCCGGATTGCGTAACCTGTTCATTATCACCCACGAGTTCTTCCCTAAGCGTGGCGGGATCGCCACCGTCACCGAGGAGATCGCTCAGGCGGCATTTGAGATTGGTTATCAGGTGGAGGTTTGGGCCCAACGCACGACTCTGCCTCACGAAAAATCGTGGCCTTATGTGGTCCGCAGGTTGCCAGGAAACGGCACCCACAACCTGATGTGTCGGTTGAAGACAATTTCTTGGCTGATTCGCGAGCGTGGACGCCTGCGAGAGGCAATCGTATACGTCCCCGAGCCCGGCCCCATGTTGGCGTTGATGGCCCTGCTCCCTGCGCGTGGGTTAATGCCGCGCCACTTGGTGCTGACCTTCCACGGCTCCGAAATCCTGCGCTTCCACGCCGACCCGGCCACCCGTTGGCTCACCCGCCGACTCCTTCGTCATTCGTGCCGCGTAAGCACGCTGACCCACCACGTTAAAGCTCTCCTGCTGCAACGCTTCCCCGAAGCCGCGTCCAAAACCGTGCTCACCCCAGGTGCCTTGCGCTCCGGGTTTGGAGCCTCCCCGCAAAACCCGCGCGCTGGCACCGGCGACCGAAAACTCGTCGTCCTCACCGTCGGTCGCCTGCACCCGCGCAAAGGCCAGTTACTCACCCTTCAAGCCCTGAAAGCTCTGCCTCCCGACCTTGCCGACCGCTGCGAATACTGGATCGCCGGAAGCACCAGCAAACCCGATTACGAGCGTCGGTTGCGAGAAGCAGCCGCGCTGCCGGGGCTGGCGGTGCGTTTCCTCGGCGACGTGCCTGACGCGGCGCTCGATGGCCTCTATGCGCAGGCGGATGTCTTTGCTCTCACCAGCATTGATCACGGTCACAGCGTGGAAGGCTTTGGGTTGGTTTATCTCGAAGCCTCCGCGCACGGCCTGCCGGTCGTCGCTCACCGGGTGGGCGGCGTGGCCGAGGCCGTGGTGGACGGAGAAACGGGCTTCTTGATTTCGCCGGATGATCCGGCGGCGCTCACCGAGGCCTTGGGCAAACTCCTGACGGACGCCCCGCTGCGGCACCGCATGGGGGACGCCGGCCGCGCCTGGGCGCGACGCACGACTTGGACGCACGCTGCCACCGCGCTCTTCACCGACGACGCTCATAACAACGCCCCGGACCGGCCGGTTGCCGCCCCATGAACATCTGGCTCCTTCAAGATATCCTGCGCAGCGGCGGCACCGAACGGCAGACCGTGCTGCTGGCCCACGCGTTTGCGGCCGCCGGGCACGCCCCCGAGGTGGTGACGTTCCGCCCGGGCGGTAAACTCGCGCCCTCGCTCGCGCCTGTGCCGCACGACAGTCTCCAACCTTTCGATACAACCTTGAACTGGTGGGCGCCCGGCTTGCTGCGCGCCGCCCGCGCCGCCTCGCCCGATGTGGTGTTGTGCATGGGCCGCATGGCCAACTGCCACGGCGGACGCCTCCAACGCGCCCTGCCTCGCGCCTCCGTCGTGGGCACCATGCGCACAGGCAAACCGCTCCCCTGGCTGTTCCGCCGCTCGCTCCACGAAAACGCCCACACGGTCGCCAACAGCGGCGAATCCGCCGAAATCCTCACGCGTGATTACAACCTGCCCGCGTCCAAGATCTCCGTTATCCACAACGCCCTGGTCTTCCCCCCCGGCGCGGGCACGATCCGCGAAACCGAGTTGCGCGCCCGCCACGGCGCGGGCCCGCAGACCCGGGTGATGCTGTGCGTAGGCATGTTCCGGCGGGAGAAAAACCAACGCGCGCTCATCGCCATCGCCGCCGCGCTGGACCGCGAAGCCGATTGGCAACTCTGGCTGGCCGGCGACGGCCCCGAGCGCGCCGCCTGCGAGGCGTTTGCCGGCCGACTGGGACTCTCGCGCCACGTGAGGTTTCTCGGTTTCCAGGCGGACCCGACGCCCCTTTACCGGGCCGCCGACATCGCCGTGCTCGCCTCGAAAGCGGAGTCGTTGTCCAACTTCCTCATCGAGGCTCAGGCGCATGGCCTGCCCGCCGTCGCCTACGCGGCCGGCGGAGTCGCCGAATGCCTGCGCAACGGCATCACCGGCGAAGTGATCGCGCCGAGTGATGCCACCGCGTTCCTCGTCGCCCTGCGTCGCTACCTGCATTACCCCGTCATCCTCACTCAGGCCGGCCATGCCGCCCGCCTTTTCGCCCGCGAGGCCTTCGATCCGGCCCGCCAGACTCGCGCCTACCTGGAACTCTTCACCCGGCTTCACGCATGCAAAACGCCCTGACCCACGCCTCGACTGACATTCCAACCCGAAGCCCGACCCGAAGCCGCCGCTTCCCCGGCTCGCGTCACCCGTCGCCGATCGCCCCGCCGGTCGCCCCCGACGAACGCTCCAACAAAGCCCCGACCCGGAAAAAGCATAACCTATTGGGTTATGCCAGTTATGGCATAAAATGAGACTTTCGTCTGGTGTAGGCCCGACCGGTGGTCGGGCGTCTCCTAAGAAACCCCGACCACCGGTCGGGGCTACATCGGGCCATGCTAAAGTCCCTTTACGAGGTGTAATTGGTATTATGCTTTTTCCGGGTCGCACCGTCCTTGCGTGAATCGGTCCCTAAACGATGAGCCCTGCCTCCTTCATACTGCGTGAATACCAGTCCGCCGACCTGCCGGCGGTGACTGCGGTCTATCGCGAGGCGGTCCGGGAGATTGCGCCCGTGCTCTATTCCCCGGCGCAAGTGCGCGCCTGGGCGAAGTTCGCCGAAGGCGGTGAACTCGGTGCAGCGATGGCCCAAGGCTACCGCCTCGTTGTCGAAAGCGACGCGGGCGTCGAGGCTTTCGCGTTGCTGGATCCGCCCGACTACGTGTCGTTGCTCTACTGCCGGGCCCGCGCCTCGCGCCACGGGCACGCCAGCCGGTTGCTGGGCGCGCTGGAGGTCGAGGCCCGCCGACGGGGCATTGTGCGCGTGCACACGGCGGCGAGCTTGATCAGCCACCCGTTTTTTCTTCGGCGTGGCTACCAAGTCGACGCGCCCGAACGCGTCGAGCGCAACGGCGTGGACTTCGACCGCTACCGGATGAGCAAGCGGCTGTGATCGCCATCACGGCGTGCGGAGCACGTGCAGGCGCAGAAAGCGCTTCGCCCCAGCACTCAACGCCGTGGTGTCACGATAGGTCACCGTCTCGGTGCGGTCGCCGTTGCTCACGGGCCCACTGTGCAGGATCGGCGTGGGGCTCCAGGTGCCGCCGGCCAGCTCGCCGACCGCTTGCGGGGTGTAGGTGAGATCCGGCGCGGTCGGCACGCGGCGGCGGTAAGTGAGCGTGAGGTAATCCGCACCACTCACGTTCACGATTCCCACCGTCGGCGCGCCGTTGACCGACGCGCTCAAAGGCTCGAGACCGAGAGCGTATTCAAGCAGCGTGCCCACACCGTCACCGTCGGAATCCACCGTCGGGCCCGTGATCGCGGCGTCGGCGATCTGCGAGGGCGTGAAGCGTTGCGAAAGCCAGGTGCCGTAGGCGGTGTCCACCGTGACGGTGGCTTGTTGGCGCGACCCCATGACGACACCGCCGATGAGGGCATGACCGAGGTTGACCGTGAATGCTTCAGGCGACTCGGCGACCGCGTCCGCCGTGAGGGAAAGGGTGATGGTTTTCGTCGCACTCTCACCATCGGCCCACGTGAGCACGCCGGTCGCGGCGGTGAAGTCGGCGGTCGTAGCGGTTCCAGGCGCCGTGGAGTAACCGAGCGTCAGTGCGCCCAGACTGCCACCGGTGCGAGTAACGTTGAGCGTAGCGGTCTGGCCTTCGCTGCCGAGCGTGGTGTCGGCGGAGAATTGGAGCGTGCCCGGCAGGCCGGAAAGCCCGGGGACAAAGCGCCAGAGGGGTCTCTCGGGTGTGGCCCCTTGAAAGGAGGCGAATCCGCCAGCAAGCAGCACGTTCCCGTCGGATTGAAGGGCCAGATCCGTCACAAAATCTCCATGGCCGCCCACGGCGGAGAACGCGGTATCAGGCGTGCCATCGGAGAGAAGTCGGGCAACCCCTTCAACCGAAGCTCCGTTCAGCGTAGTAAAGTCGCCGCCCACAAGAATACGTCCATCGGGCTGTAAAAGGAGGGCTCGAACCGTGTCATCAGCCGACGGGGTAAATGCGGAATCGAAGGATCCGTTGGCGTTGACCCGAGCGAGGCGTCCACGGGCCTCCCCACCGAAACCGGTGAAAAAACCTCCCACCACGATTTTGCCATCGGGCTGAACAGCCAGCTTGTTAACACCGCGGAGTGAATTGGTTGCCCCGCTAGCGTGAGCACCGAAACCCACGTCGAAGGCGGCATCGCGTGAACCATCGGTGTTGAGACGAGCCAGGCCAGACTTAAATCCTACCCCGCCTCCGCCCGAAAGGTGAAAACTGCCGCCGACGATGATCTTGCCATCAGCAAGCAGGCCGAGCGTCGACATTTGGGAATTCCCGGTGAAGGCCGGGCTGGCGAAGGTCGTGTCGAGCGTCCCATCGGAAAGGAGGCGGGCGATGTTCGTGCGTCCCGTTCCACTATAACTGGTGAACGTTCCGGCGATGAGAATGCGTCCGTCGGGCATCGGAAGAATGTCCAAGATGTTACCGTTGGGTCCATCCGTCGGCCCGGGGTTGAAGGTGGTGTCGAGCGAGCCGTCCGTATTGAGACGAGCGATACGGTTCCGGGTGGTTCCATCAAAGCTCGTGAAGCTGCCGCCTATCAGAATCTTGCCGTCAGACTGGCGGGCAAGCGCGTTAACGGTGCCGTTGGCGCCGGAGCCGGGATTGAATGTGGGGTCGAACCGGCCGGCGGAGGTGAGGCGGGCGATGCGCCCATGGTTGTAAAGGGCGAAGGCGGAGTCTTGGAGCTGGGAAAAGAACCCAGCGATCAAGAGCGTGCCGTCGGGCTGGGCGAGCACGCGATTCACCGCGTTGTTGATGAAATCGGCCGCGAACGTGATGTCGCGGGCGCCAGGATCAGCGACGGTGACGGTCACCGCCGGCGCATTCACGATGACGCCGCCCACGATCCCGCTCAGGGTCACGCTGAAGGTCTCGGTGCCTTCCACGAGCGCGTCGGCGACCAAGGGCACGGTGATGGTTTTGTCGGCGGTGTCGCCGTTGGTCCACGTCAGGGTGCCGGATGCCGCGCTGTAGTCGGCCCCGGAGGTGGCGGTGACGTTGGCGGTCGCGTAGTTCACACTCACGACGCCCGCGCTGTTGGTGCCGCGCGTGAGGGTGAGCACGGCCGAGCCGCCTTGTTCGTTGACCAGGTAAGCCGTCTTGGCCCACTGGATACGGGGCTGGAAGGTGACTTCGACATCCAGCCACTCCTCGGCCAGGGAGCCGCCTTGCGCGGTCGGGCGCAGGGTGATGCCAGCGACCGCGTCGTTGAACGTCTGTCCGATGGCCAGCGGCGAATCCAGCGCGTTGGAATTGGGCGTGTTGATATCGATCAAGTCGCCGGGGACATTTTGGTTGTATCCCCAAAGCACATACGCCCCGCCGTCGAGTGCGGCGTTGGCCAAGCCGCGGCGGTAACCGATCCAGTAATCCCGGGTGCCGTCACGCACGATTTTAAGCGCCCGGGGATTGGCAAGATTCGCGGCGGCGTCGTCGAAGCGATAAATGCGAAACGTGTTGGCCGAGGACGCCACAGTTACGGCCGTGTCGGGAATCCACTGGAGGATGCTCTTGTTCCAGGGACTGAAATCGTTCTCCACAAAGTCGCCATCGCCCATCACGTCGAAAGGGTCCCCGTATTCGGTCGAGGTGCCGGCGGCGGATACGGGGTTGCCATCGTTGACCTTCCACAGATTGGCGTGGTGCAGGCCAAACGTGTGGCCGACCTCGTGGGCGACGACGCGGAAATCAAACGCGGCGTTGATCCAGAAATTCGGACCGATGACGTTGGCGAGGCCACCGTAGGTGATCTGGGTCCCTTGAATCGCGCTTAGCCGGGAAAACACGACGCCCACGCGGTCGTAGGCCGCCAGGTTGAAGCCGGCGGCCGTGGCCAAGGCGCGGGCGTCGGAGTGGAGCGTGAGGTTCAAGCCACCGGTCGCGTAACTCGCGGCGGTCTGGGGCATGCGAAGCACGCCGGTCACATCGGGCGAGTCGCCGGCCACGGCGGCGGCAACAGATAACGCGGCCTTGCCGTAGCTACTGGCGGCGAAAAACGCACCAACCGCGCCGGTGCCGTTGATCACGTTGACCACGTAATTCTCGGTGATCAGGGCGTTGCCGTCGAAATGATTTCTAGGCTCGCCCGTGAGGTCCGAAAAATCGACGCGGATGAGGAGGATTTTTTTGGTGCCATGGGTCCACGCCTGAGTGGGGCGACCGGTGACCGTGCTCGTGCCGGGCTGGTTGTCGGCCTCGTTGCGGGTGTGATCCTCTTCGCTCGCGGTCAGTTCGGCGGCGAACGCCGGCAACTCATCGGGTGAGTCGAGCACGACGACGCGACCATCGGCTTCGACGGCGAGCTCACCCGGGCTCACCGGTTTTGAGACCGTGGTCGGTAGCGGCTCGCCAGGTTCAACGAGTCGGTAACGGGCGTCGCTGACCGCTAGGTCGCCATCGATGGCGATGCCGATCAGCGACGTGCTGGCGAGCGTGGCTTGGGTGGAGCGCCGACCATAGGTGTAGGCGCGGTATTCGCGGCGGTTGACCAAGGCGGTTCGCACCAGGTCGTCGCCCGGGGAATGGACTGTGCCGGGCGGGTGAAAACAGGCGTAGTTGAGCGCGAGTTCGCCGCGACCCGAGACACGTTCTTCGAGCAACGCGACGAGATCGGCGGGGAATTGCGCGCGCGCGGCCATGGGCACGGCTTCAGCGAAGGCGGCCTCCGGATTCGCACGAATCAGCGCGGCCAGCGCCACCCGCCGGGACCGGGCCAACGCGAGTCCTTCGGGCATAAGCGCCTCGCGGCCAGCCGGGGACCCTGCCCGCCAGCGGGCGAGCCACTGATCAAACGCATCAAATGGCGCGCGCACCTCGGGCGACAACGGCGCGGCAACAGGACGCTGCGCGGGTGGAACGGGTTGAGCGGGTTGAGCAGCAAGCGGAGCAACCGTCGGCTGAGACTCCACCGGGGAAGGCGGTCTCGGTTTCAGAACCTGCACGGTGGCGACGAACCCCGCCACACCGATTGCCAACAGACCAAGGCGCAGCAAAGAACGACTCATTGTGGAGCAAAACGGGGGCTTCGGGGTAAAAAAGCGTGAAGACGGCAAAGCCGGATACGGCGTCGCCGGAGAGGATTACCGAAACACGTAGGCCGTCGGCCGGGCGTTGGCGACCTTTTGCTTTCCAATCCGTCACTCCCTTATGGATTCACGAATTGATAACAGCTCATCGGTCCACTTACGAATCGCGCGGCGGCCGTCTTCATTTAGCCCGTGTCCGGCCCCGGGGATGCCGATGATCGTGGCCTCAGCACCGGATTTTTCGACCTGCCAATTAAACCACGTGCGCCATGTCAGCGAGTCCGTCTCTTCGCCATAAACGACCAGCATGCGCTTTCCCTTCGCGCCGGGGAAACGGTGCGTGAGCGGCTGTGCACCGCCTTCGTGAACAATAAACGCCGTGAAGTAGTCCGCGAAGCCCGGCCAACTCCGATCCAAGCCGTAGGCGATCTGATGGCCGCCGCTGCTCGTTCCCGCGACGAGACGCAGCCGCCGGTCGATGTTGGGCACGACCTTGATCACCCGCTCCAGCATCGTCCGCTGAAACGCCCAATGCGCATCGATGGGGCCTTTATCCTGAGCGGCCAAGCGCGGCAGCGTGCCTTTGGGATACGGCAGCGCCACGACCACGAAGCGGTCAAAGTCCACCAGCCCGCGCGCCCCTCCGGCTTGGTGCGAGCCCTTGCCGCCGCCGAACCACACGAGCAACGGCACGGGCTTGGCCGCATTGTAGTTTTTGGGAATGCTCACCTCGCACGCTGCGGGCAACGTGTCGTGCATTTCGCCGAGCTCGGGAAATTGAAGGGTGAACGTGGCACCGGGCACGAGGGCCGGGGAGGCACGAAGCACGGCCGTAAATAAAAGCAGACCGAACAAGGGAATTGATCTCATGGTGATGAAAGCTGTCGGGCGAGAAACGCGCGCGCGGCGTCCTCCGATTGGGTTGAAGGCGTGTGATCGAGGGAGGGCCACTCCGTCCATTCCACGTTGGCGCCGGCCTGACGCAGGCGGACCGCATAATCGACGACATGGATGAAGCGCGGGCTCGACCCGGGGACGTGGTAGTTGTCGAGCGGGTTCCCGCCGATCCAGTAGCGCACGCCGAGCGTGGCCCCCAACGGTGCGTGTCGGGGCAACGCCAGCCGGGCCAGCCCCCAGTTGCCGTTCAACACCGAGAGCGCTTCGATCCGGTCCGGATAGGTCGCGACGAAGTGGCTTGCGAATCCGGACCCGCTGGCCTGCCCATGCACCAGCAGCCGCCGCGCATCCATCGGCACGGTTTTCCCTATCTCCTCAATGGCGCGCAAAACGGCTTCGCCCGACCACGCCTGGGCAAACCGGTGGTGCGTGAAGCGGTGATCGAGCCGGAAATTCAAGTCCGCCGTCACGAACCGCGGCACGACGAGGAGCAACCCGTGCTCATCGGCAAAGCGCGCCCAGACGCTGTCCGGCGACACGTAGTCGAGCGCTTCGGCGTTGTTCACCGGCGAGAGCACCAACACACGAACGGGCTTCGCAGCGGCGCCAAACGCCTTGCGCCACCACACGGTCGGCGGACGCCGGTAATAAACATGAAGCTGCGGATTGGCCCCATTCGGGGTCGGCACGGAAACCACCGCGACGCGGTCGGGCAGGTTTGCCGGCGCCGGGTTGTGCCGCAGTTCCACGACCAGCCGGGAAAGCTGCGCCCCGAGGTTCCCCTCGTTGTAGAGATAGTCGTGGCGGTTGTAGAAATAGCGCAGGTCCTCGCCCGCGACCAGGCGGAGGCCTTGTGCGGCGGCGGCGAGCGCCTCCGGCACCCGGCCCGCCGCGCGGTGCAGCTGCGCAAGCCGGATGTGGGTGTTGGACAGCAATTCGCGCCGCAGTCGCGAGGGGGCGGCCGGCATATCCATTTTTTCAATACGCTTATAAAAAACTTCGGCTGCGGCGTCCTCGCGACCATAGAGCAAAATCAGCCCGAGATCGAAAAGCCGGGCGGCGTCCCGGTCAGTCAGCGGATCGGGCGTAAACCGGAGGACCGCATCGACCCGCCGGGCCACCAACGAGGCCAGTTCCGATGCGGGCAGTGCGAGCTCGGTTTCCCAGCGAAGCAGCAGCCACCACCACCGGTCAATCTGGCTGCTTGGCGGTTTCTCGGATGCAAACACGCGCTCGGCGGAACCGAGTTTTTCACGCACCGTCTCGGGACGCACGATCCACAGGTGATTATCATCAAAGAAGTCCAACCAGGCGGCGCGAACGTTGGCGTGCGTGAGTTCCGCAATCAGGAGAGCACGCGGATTTCCGCCCGTCTTGAAGGATATGCGGCTTTGCGCGGCCTGCTCTGCCTGGATCAACCGCAACCGCAGCGTCTCTTGTTCCTCAGCCGTGTAAAATTCGGCGATACGATGATTGGCGACCGCCGCGACCAGGCCGGCAGAAAGAGAGGAGTGGATGTGAAGCGCCTTGGCGTTCTCCAGCGTGGCGAAGCCGTGCTCCACCGTGTCGGCGATGAAATCGACTCCCGCTCTGACATGTCCCTCCATTTCCGCACGAGAGCTGATGTCGACGAACGGAAGCTTATCGGCGCGCCCGGCGTTGCTGAGGCCGAGCAGCGCGTGATAAGCGAGCGGGCGACTGCGGGGAAACCGGATCAGCCAAGCGCGTTCGTAGCGGCGCTCCGCGGGGAACTCGGCATTAAGGAAGAGTAGCGAGCGGGTGGTGTTTGCGAGTTCGTCCGCCGGAAGTCCGCCAAGTAGTAATCGGCTGATCGCATAAGCCGGTTCACGCACGCTCAATTTTCCCGCTTCATCCCACAACAGGTTTAGCGGCTCCGTGGGCACGATAAAATCTTCCAATGCTTTGAGGCTCTCCGGCGGCGGAGCCTCGCTGGCCAGCTCGGCAA
>JANODO010000171.1:0-5014 GCA_031412735.1 Rariglobus sp.
GTATTGGGCCTGAGGCCTTTGGGGCGGCGGGTTGGGGAATTTAACACTATTATGCAACTTGGAGGATGGTAATGGGTCTGTCGGGAAACATGGTGGTGTGGGTTTTTGAAACACCCACTTACCCCACGCCTGCTCTCACGCTCATGTGGATAGCGCTCACAATTATTGCGTCGATTTATCTCACCGGCCTGCTGGTGCTGGCCAGTGCGGTCTTGCGAGCGCCCGAGGGGTTTGAGGACGACCAGGGATTTCACGAGGGACGCATCCCGACCGAGGACGATTTGGTCACGTGAGGCGCCGTTGCCAGCGGAATTGCCGACGGTTTAGACCGAGATTGAGCTTCTCCTCGTGCCTTCGCCGGTGATGATGCCCCGATGTCGTCGCCCGTTCCCTCGCTGAAACTTAAAGCCAACGCCAAGTCGCGCGTTCTCACCGGCCACCCCTGGGTGTTTGCCAACGAGGTGGATGCGCTCCTACCCGCCTCCAACGACGGCAGTGTGGTCGAATGCCGTGATCGCGCGGGCCGGTTCCTTGGCAGCGGCATCTACAATTCCAAGTCGCAAATCATCTGGCGCCGCCTGAGCACGCAACGCGTCACGCTCGACGAAGCCTACCTTCGCAACGCGTTGACCAAGGCGCTCGCCCGCCGCGATGTCGCCTCCCGCCACCGCCGGCTCGTGTGGTCGGAATCCGATGACCTGCCGGGCGTGGTCGTTGATCAATTTGGCGATACCCTCGTGCTCCAGATTCAAACGCTCGCGATGGACCAGCGCGCGCAACTCATCACCGATCTGCTCGCCGAACTGCTCACGCCCGCCGAGATCATCGTGCGCAATGACGCCCACATTCGTAAGCTCGAGGGCCTGCCCCTCGGCGTGCACACGCGCAGTGGCAAGTCGTGGGAACCGCGTTGGGAAAAGATCGACGGCTTCGATTACTGGCTCGACCTGCAGAGTGGCCAAAAGACCGGTTTCTACCTCGACCAACGCGAACAACACGCCGTCCTCGCGAAACACTGCGCCGGCAAACGCGTGCTCGACGCCTTCTGCAACCAAGGCCCGTTCGCCCTTCACGCCGCTCGCGCCGGCGCGAGCGAAGTCCTCGGACTCGACAGTGCAGCCGATGCCATCGACCAGGCGCGGAAAAACACCGAGCGCAACGGCGTGAAGGCGTCCTTCGCGGTCGCCAATGTTTTCGATTGGTTCAACGACCCGGCGCGTCACGGCGAGCCGTTGTGGGACGTGATCGTGCTCGATCCGCCGCCCTTCGCGAAATCGAAGAGCGCCCTCGAAGGAGCTCTGCGCGGTTACAAAGAAATCAACCTGCGCGCCATGCAGAGCCTCGTCCCCGGCGGCATCCTGGCGACCTACACCTGCTCACACCACATGCAAGATGCGGAGCTGCGCAGCGTGCTCGCGGAGGCCGCCACCGACGCCAAGCGCAAGGTGCGCGTCGTCGAGTTCTGCCACCAGCCCCCCGACCATCCCGTGCTCGTGACCATGCCCGAAAGCGAATACCTCCGCGGCTACATCGTGCGCGTGGAATGAGGAATCCAATAGATCCCGTTACCTGAAACTCAGGAAATCAGGAAGGATCGAGAGGGTTTCGCACTGGAGACGGGGTCTCCCGACCCCGTTCAGAAAGGGGCGGGACCGGGAGGTCCCGGCTCCCTGTGGTAGGTGGGCACCGAGCCCGCTTTCCCCCTCACGCGTAAAGTTCGACGCCCTGAGGTTTTTCAAAAAGACAAGCCCTAGGCAGTTTCCCCGGTTTCTCTACCTCGGCGTTTTTTTCGTTCCTAACTTCCTGATTTCCAGATTTTAATTAACTCTATGGCTTGGAGCACCCTTCATTGGAAAAGCGATATCCTCGGCAAGCAGACCACCGCGCAGGTGCTGCTGCCCGAAACCGGCGAGGGGCCGTTTCCAGTGTTTTATCTGCTCCACGGTCTGAGTGATGATTGCACCCTGTGGCTGCGTCGCACCCGCATCGAGTGGTATGTGCGCGATCTGCCCTTGATTGTGGTGATGCCCGACGGCTACCGGAGTTTTTATACGAAGCACATCGAGGGGCCCGACTTCGCGAAACACATCGGTGAGGAGCTGCCGTCGTTTATTGAGCGAAACTATCAGGCGCGCCCCGAGCGGGCGGCGCGGGCGATCGGCGGGCTTTCGATGGGCGGCTACGGGGCGTTGCGCATCGGCCTCGGCCAAGCCGACCGATTTTGCTCCGTCAACAGCCACTCCGGCGCGGTCGGGTGGGGTAATTTCGATCATAAGCTGGGCGCGGGCGCACCGCCTTCGTTGAATGGGCGTGGCCCGGATTTTTTAAAGGAGTTGAGCCGTATTTTTGGCGATGATCCGCGCGGCACCGAGCACGACCTCGCGTTTCTCGCCCGTCGCGCGTTGGCGGTGGGGAACCTGCCTGAGCTGCTGCTGGACTGCGGCACCGAAGATTTTCTTATCGAGGATAACCGGGCGTTTGTTGCCGGGCTCACGGCCGCCAAGGTGCCGCACGTTTATCGCGAGTTTCCCGGAGCGCATACGTGGGATTACTGGGATCTGCACATTCAGGACGCGCTGGCCTTTCATGCGCGCAACCTGCGGCTGCCCGGATTTGAGACGTCCGACAAAAACAAGCGAAGCGTCTCGACGTGACAGAGGGTAGGGCGCGGACTCCGCTCCGCGCCTCGGAAACGGCGGGGAACGGAGTCCCCGCCCTACCGGTGCAGGAAGGTAGGGCGCGGACTCCGCTCCGCGCTGGTTCGGGTGGCTGCGGGCCTCGGGTTATTCGATCCTCGGCCAGACACTCGGCCACTCTGATTCAGTCGCGACCAATTTCGCGCGAACAGGATTCCGCCGAATATAGGCGGCTTTCTCATCTGAGCTCTCGTCCGTGCGCAAGCGATGGTCGAAGAAGTCGCGTTGCCATGTCACGGCGACCTGGTGGGCAATGTAGTGTTTCCATGCCGTGATGACGCGGGTCATAGACTCGTCCCGTGGAAATGACGCCAGTAGGTGCATGTGATCCGGCATCGCCAGTAAAAGTCTGAGATTCCATCGACCGATTTGATGATAATGAAGCGCCGCAGCTTGGATTAGATTCCATGTAGACGACGTGGTAAGTGTTGGAACACCGCGCGGAAGCGCACAGACGGTGATGAAAAAGATCGATCCCGCCGCCACAAAATCGGGAGGCGTATG
The DNA here is from genome assembly GCA_031412735.1 of Rariglobus sp. Classification (GTDB taxonomy): domain Bacteria; phylum Verrucomicrobiota; class Verrucomicrobiia; order Opitutales; family Opitutaceae; genus Rariglobus. The sequence goes on from JANODO010000171.1 coordinate 3,201, forward strand.
CGGTAGGGCTATCCGCTGGGGGTGCGAATCAGGAGCGGGATCAGGCATGCGGTGAAGTTAGCATCTTATACGCCAGACGAAACGGCGGGGAACGGAGTCCCCGCCCTACCGGGGTCGGAGGGTAGGGCGCGGACTCCGCTCCGCGCTGGTTTGATCCGTTTCGGGCAGCGTTGGCGTCCGTATCCAACCGGCGGCGGGGAACGGGGTCCCCGCCCTACCTCCAATTAAAAAGGCGGGCTCCCCGAGGAGCCCGCCTTTGCTTTTCCAATCTGTATTCGTTATTTGATTACAGGCGGCCGGCGTAGATGCCGGTGGAGCCGAGCTCTTCCTCGATGCGGAGGAGCTGGTTGTATTTGGCGACGCGGTCCGTGCGGGAGGCGGAACCGGTCTTGATCTGGCCGCAGTTGGTGGCGACCGCGATGTCGGCGATGGTGACATCCTCGGTCTCGCCGGAGCGGTGGGAGAGGACGGCGGTGTAGCGGCTCTTATGGGCGAGCTCGACGGCGTCGAGGGTCTCGGTGAGGGAACCGATCTGGTTCACCTTGACGAGAATCGAATTGGCGGTGCCGGTGGCGATGCCCTTTTTGAGGAACTCGACGTTGGTGACGAAGAGATCGTCGCCGACGAGCTGGATCTTGTCGCCCAAAGCCGTGGTGAGTTTCTTCCAGGTGGCCCAGTCGTTTTCGGCGCAGCCGTCTTCGATGGAGTCGATCGGGTATTTGGCGCAGAGCTCGGTGTAGTAGGAGACGAATTCGTCGCCGGTGAACTGGCGGCCGTCGGACTTTTTGAAGACGTATTTACCGGTCTTCTTGTCGTAGAATTCGGAGGCGGCAACATCGAGGGCGAAGAAGACGTCTTTGCCTAGCTTGTAGCCGGCGGCCTTGACGGCCTCGGCGATGACGTCGAGGGCGTCGGTGGTGGAGGCGAGCTTGGGGGCGAAGCCGCCCTCGTCGCCGACGGCGGTGGCGAGGCCCTTGGCCTTGAGCACCTTCTTGAGATTGTGGAACACTTCGGCACCGGCGCGGAGGGCTTCGGAGAACGTGTCGAAGTTGATCGGGCGGATCATGAACTCCTGGAAATCGATGGGCGCATCGGAGTGCGCGCCGCCGTTCATGATGTTCATCATCGGAACGGGGAGGACCTTGGCGTTCGGTCCGCCGATGTATTTGTAGAGAGGCTGGCCGAGGGCGTTGGCGGCGGCGTGGGCGGTGGCGAGGGAGACGCCGAGGATGGCGTTGGCACCGAGCTTCGACTTGTTCTTGGTGCCATCGAGCTGGATCATGGCGCGGTCAACGCCGACCTGGTCGAGTGCGTCGAAGCCGATGAGCTCGGGGGCGATCACGTTCTTGACGTTGCCAACGGCGGCGAGGACGCCTTTGCCGAGAAAACGGGTTTTACCGTTGATGCCCTTGGGGAGCGACTTGGCGGTGACATCGCTGTCGCGAAGCTCGTGGGCTTCGTGTTCGCCGGTGGAGGCACCGGAGGGGACGGCGGCACGGCCGACGGTGCCGTCGGACAGCTTGACGTCGACCTCAACGGTCGGATTCCCGCGGGAATCGATAATTTCGCGGGCGGTGATGGCGCTGATCGTGGTGTTGCTCATTTGTTAAGGGAAAATGCGAGTGAAGCGAACGGCTCGCCTGAGGGAAGCCGAAACACTGCGCATGGGTTGGCTTTGGTTGCGCAGGGGTGGTTTCGCTAAAAGATCCGTTATGGAGTGGGGGGGGGGGGGGGCGCGGGGGGCGCGCAGCCCGGGCGGGGGGCCGCCGGGGGGCGCGGGGGGGGGGGGGGGGGGGGCGGGGGCGGGGGCGGGG
>JANODO010000172.1:0-2442 GCA_031412735.1 Rariglobus sp.
CCCGGTGCGGTACTGATCGGGGTCGCGTGACCGGCACTCGACTCTCTGAGTTTGTTGAGCGGCGTGGAGCCTGTCCGTTTCCGGAACATGGGCGGGCCGCCCATGCCACCCGAGGCCCCGGAGACTACTTTGGGTTGCACCCCTCCCGAATGGAGCCGGGACCTCCCGGTCCCGTTCGGAACGGGGTCGGGAGACCCCGGCTCCACGTTCTGAGTTTGGAGTGCGGCGGGGTGCCTGTCCGTTTCCGGAACATGGGCGGGCCGCCCATGCCCCCGCGGGCCCCGGACACCACTTTGGGTTACACCCGTTTGCAAGGTCATGGCTTAGATCTTAAATTTGGCGACGAGCTGGCCAAGGGTTGCGGAGAGTGCGTTGAGCTCGGTGGCGCTGGTGCTGATACGGGCGGCGGATTTGGCGGTGTCGGCGGCGGCTTGGGACACACCATTGATGTTGCGGGCCACTTCGGCGGCGCCCTCGGCGGTTTGCTGCACGTTCTTCGACAACGTGCCGGTGGAGGTAGATACGTTGTGAATCGTGCCCACGATCTCGGACGTCGTCGCGGACTGTTCTTCGACGGCGGCGGCGATGGACGAGGAGATGTGCGAAACCTGCTCGATGATCTTGGCGACCTCGTCGAGGGAGCGCATGGAGGCACCGGCGTTGCTCTGGATGAGGGTGACCTGCTGGCGGATGTTTTCGGTGGCGGCGGCGGACTGGCGGGCGAGTTCCTTGACCTCGTTGGCGACGACGGCGAAGCCGCGACCGGCCTCGCCGGCGGAGGCGGCCTCGATGGTGGCGTTGAGGGCGAGCAGGTTGGTCTGCTCCGCGATGCGGTTGATGAGATCGACAACCTTGCCGATCTGGCGGGCGGATTCGTCGAGCTTGCCCATGAGCTCACGCGTCTGGCGGGCCTGGGTATCGGCCTTGCGGGCGATCTCGGATTCCTGGGCGCAGTTGCGGGCGACCTCTTGGATGGAGGACGACATTTCCTCCATGGCGGCGGCGACCGTGGTGGTGGACTGGGTGATCTGCGCGGCGGATTCCGACATCGTCTGCGAGTTGTTGGACAACTCCTCGCCGGCGCTGGCCACGGTGTGGGCCTGCACGGTGGTCTGCTCGGCAGCGGCGGACTGGCTGTGCGCTGTGGCGGTGAGCACTTGGGCCGAACCGAGCAGAGCAGTGGAGGATTGTTTTAAATCAGTGACGAGGGAGCGAAGATTTTCGATACAGGTGTCCACGGATTCGGCCAGGACGCCGAGTTCGTCTTTGCGTTTCATGCCGATTTTGACGGTGAGATCACCTTGGGCGAGGTGCTGAACGGCGGCTACGCAGGCGTTGATGGGGCCGGTAAGTGAGCGCGTGATGACGAACGTGACCGCGACCGCAATGAGCACGATCACACCGAGTCCGAGCCAAAGGCGATGCACTGACAGATTTAGCACTCCGGCCGTCACTTGCCCTTCGTCAGCCATGTGCTTAAGGGTTTTTTTGGCCTCGCCGTCGATGAGTGAAAGCGTGCGGGCGACGCCGTCGAAGCGCTCCTTGTTGCTATCGTCGAAAGCGCGCCAGTTTTCGGCGAAACGGTTGAAGGTAGTCATGTAATCAGCGACGAGGGAGGCGACGGCCTGCCACTGGAGGCGGGAGTCGCCAGGGGCGGCATCCCGGTGGGTGGCGATAAATGCCAGGAGGGCGGTGCCGAGGGTGTTTGCGTGGTCGATGTGGGCAACTTCCCGGTTGGCGATGCCGTGCCAAACCGCGAGGCGCATGGCATGGGATTGGGTGTTGAATTCCAAGAGCTCGGCAATCGAAGGCCGGCTGGTTTCTGGAACGCGGAGCAGGGTGGCGTTGAGCGTATTCAAGGAGGCGACGAGCTTTGAGCCGATTTGATCGAGAGCAGCCTTGTCTGCTTTCATAGCGACGGTGACCGCGACCGTGCGATTGGAGAGCCGGGAGAAGTCCTCGAACTGGCGGGAGAGTTCTTCGGCACGCAGCTTGAGTTCGGGTGAATTGTTGGTTTGAGCGAGCGTGCGCAGGGAAGCGAGCTGCGTCCCCGCAGCTTCGAGATAACGGGCACCAAACTCCTTGTCGGCGGGTTTGGCGGTATAGCCGTAGGTGCGGACGCCTAGGCAGGATAGCAGCAATTCACCTTGGAGGCCCAAGTAGTGGTGGATGCTGGGGAGGTCCTCACCGCTGAGGGAAACAGCGTGGACGGCGGAGGTTTGCATGGCGCGGGTCGCGAAACCCCCGAGGCCGAGGGCGAGCGCGATGATTATGCCGAAGCTGAGAGAGAGCCGTGTGGAGATTTTCACTGCGATGGGGTGGTGGTGGGGAGGATTAGATCTTAAACTTGGAAACCAGCTGGCCAAGGGTGGCGGAAAGGGTGTTGAGCTCGGTGGCGCTGGTGCTGATGCGGGCGGCGGATTTGGCGGTGTCGGCGGCGGC
>JANODO010000173.1:0-7185 GCA_031412735.1 Rariglobus sp.
GATTTTTTGCTCGGGTGGAAACCCCTTGACCGGTCGGGGAATCAAGGCGTCATCGTCTCCTTTTAACGGCCGTGACCACCCTGCATTTGTCCACTCCCGCAACCTGCGCGCCACGCGAGGTTTTGACGCGGGGAGGTCTCAAGGCAAACGAGGTCGGCATGCGCGCCGCGAGTAACCGTGCTAAGGTGCGCGATGTTTGACCCTTTCCGACGGCACACGGTTGTGACTCCGGATTCCTGTTCCCAATCATGAGCGACAAAATCACCCACGAATGCGGCATCGCACTGGTGCGGCTTCTCAAGCCGCTTTCCTATTACCAGGAGAAATACGGCTCGCCGCTCTGGGGCTTCACCAAGCTTTTCCTGCTGATGGAAAAGCAGCACAACCGCGGCCAGGACGGCGCGGGCGTGGCCTGTGTGAAGAGTGATATCGCCGCCGGCGATCCGTTCATGTTCCGCGAGCGTTGCGTGAAGACCAACCCGCTCGACAAGATTTTCAAAACCCTCCTCGCGCAGTATAACGAGAAGGTCCAAGAAGGCATCATTCACCCCGAGTTCCCGGATACGGTGAAGAAGAACTTCGACTTCGGTGGCGAGTTGCTGATGGGGCATCTCCGCTACGGCACCAGCGGCGGTTACAACATCTCCTCGTGCCACCCGTATTTCCGCCGTTCGCCGTGGCCCACGCGCAACCTCGCGCTGTGCGGCAACTTCAACATGACGAACACCGAGGAGCTCAACCGCTCCTTGATCGCCATGGGCCAGCACCCGATCTTCGCCACCGATACTCAGGCGATGCTCGAAAAAATCGGTTTCTTCCTCGATGAAGAACACGAGGAGCTCTTCCGCCTGCGCCGCAAAGAAGGCCTCACGCCTGAGGAAACCTCGCGCCGCATCAGCGACGAGTTGGACCTCGCTCGCGTCATCACCCGCTCGGCCACGCGTTGGGATGGCGGCTACACGCTCTGCGGCCTGATTGGCAACGGTGACGCGTTCGTCGCGCGTGACCCGTCGGGCATCCGCCCGTGCTGGTATTTCCAAAACGACGAAGTGATCGCCTTCGCCTCGGAGCGCGCCCCGCTCATGACGGTGTTCGACCTCTCCATCGATCAACCGAAGGAAGTGCCGCCCGGCAATGTGATGGTGATGAAGAAAAACGGCGCGGTCACGACCTCCCGTTTCACCGCGCCGCTGCCCCGCACCTCGTGCTCCTTCGAGCGCATCTATTTCTCGCGCGGCAACGACCTCGAGATCTACAAAGAGCGGAAACTGCTCGGCGGCCACCTCGCCGACCAAGTCCTCAAGGCCGTCAACCACGACTGGGAGAACACGGTGTTCAGCTTCGTGCCCAACACCGCCGAAGTCGCGTTTTACGGCCTCATGCACGCCCTGCGCGAGAAGCGCCGCGCCGAGGTAAAGAAGTCCATTCTGCAGGCCGCCGAAGAAGGTAAACTCACCGACGCGCTCCTCGACGACCTCATTCTGCGCAACTGGCCTCGCGGCGAAAAAGTCGTCTCGAAGGACATCAAGATCCGCACCTTCATCGGTCAGGAAGGCATGCGCAACCAGCTCGCGAGCCACGTCTACGACATCACCTACGGCTCCATCAAACCGGGCGATCACCTCGTCTGTGTGGACGACTCCATCGTGCGCGGCACCACGCTGCGCCAGTCCATCCTGCGCATCCTTTCACGCCTCAACCCGAAGAAGATCGTCGTCGTTTCCACCGCGCCGCAGATCCGTTTCCCCGATTGCTACGGCATCGATATGTCGGAGCTCGGCAAGTTCGTGGCCTTCGAGGCGACCGTCGCCTTGCTCAAAGAGACCGGCCGCGGACACCTCCTCCAGGAAGTTTACGAGCTCTGCCGCGACGCCGTCGCGAAAGGCGAGTGCGTCAATCACGTCCGTAAAATCTACGAACCATTCACGCCGGAGGAGATTTCCGCAAAAATCACCGAGCTGGTTCGTCCGAAGAACATCGAGTGGAAGGGCGAATTCGAGGTCATATTCCAGACCATTGAAAACCTGCACGCCGCCGTCCCAAACCATAAAGGCGACTGGTATTTCACCGGCAAATACCCGACCCCCGGCGGCTTCCGCGTGGTGAATCAGGCCTACCTGAACTACTTCGAAAAAGGCACGCGTCGCAGTTACTGATTATATGGCTAAAGCGACCATCGCGGAGGCGGAGCTGCCTCGCATTCACACCATCCGCAAGCAACGGGTGGTTTTAGATGCTGATTTGGCGCGACTCTATGAAGTGCCGACCTTTCGCTTCAACGAAGCCGTTAAGCGTAACACCTCCCGGTTTCCGGAGGAGTTCCGTTTTCAGCTTACAGCTGAGGAAACGGCGCACTTGATATCGCAATCTGCGATATCAAGTGGTGGACACGGTGGACTGCGGAAGCGACCTTGGGTTTTTACAGAGCATGGTGCGCTGATGGCCGCCACAGTCTTACGGAGCGAACGGGCAGTTCAGATGAGCATCTACGTGATTCGTGCGTTCGTGAAACTGCGCGACGAACTTAGCGCCAACCTTGGTGTCCTCCGCCGGCTCTCCGAAATCGACAAGAAGTTAATCGAGCACGACGTGGTTCTTCGCGAAGTCCTTGAACGCCTTCAGCCGCTCTTGAACCCGCCGCCCGAAAAACCGAGGCCCAAAATCGGCTTCCACCGCGGCAATCGTTAAGACTCTCTTTTTCCAGCATGTCGCTCTCCTACGAATCCTCCGGCGTTAACTACGACCAACTCGACGCCTTCAAGCGCGCCTGCCAGAAGGCCGCCAAGACGACCGCGCCGCTCCTGGAGCTGCACGGCTACGCCGAGCCCGCCAATACTCGCGGCGAGAGCTGCTACCTCATGGAAGCCGACGACCACTTCCTGGCCCACGTCGAGGAAGGTCTCGGCACCAAGAATCTCGTGGCCGACGCCGTCTACGCGCAGACCGGCAAAAACTTTTATCGCGAGATCTCCATCGATACGGTCGCGACCATCGTCAACGACCTGGTGACCTGCGGCGCGTTGCCCATCTCGGTGGCGATGCACGCCGCCGTCGGCGAGTCCGCGTGGTTCACCGATGTGAAGCGCATGGAAGCGCTCGTCGAGGGTTGGGCCGAAGGTTGCCGCCAGGCCGGCGCCGTCTGGGGCGGCGGCGAAACGCCCGCGCTGCGCGGCATCGTCAACGCCGATGCCATCGTGCTCGCCGGCTCCGCGATCGGCAAAGTCTCGCCCAAATCCCAGCGCATCACCGGCGACGTCAAAGACGGCGACGCCATCGTGTTCCTCGCCTCCTCCGGCGTGCAGACCAACGGCCTTTCGCTCTGCCGCCTCATCGCCTCGAAACTGCCGCAAGGTTACCAGACGCCCATCGGCCACGGTGACGCCCGCACCTATGGCGAAGCGTTGCTCGCGCCGTCGGTCATTTACGTGAAGTTCGTCGCCGAGTGCCAACAGTCGGGCATCACGCTTAACTACGTGTCGCACGTCACCGGTCACGGTTGGCGCAAGCTCATGCGTTTGGACGAGCCGTTCGTTTACGAAATCACCAACCCGGGCGAAGAGCCCGCGTTGTTCAAATTCCTCCGCGAGGCGGGCCCGATCACGCTGCGCGAGGCGTATGCGACCTTTAATCAAGGCATCGGCTTTGCCGCCTACGTTTCGCCCGATGCGCTGGAGGCGACGCTCGCCGCCGCAAAGGCGTCCGGCTACAAAGCCTGGCATGCCGGCACGGTGAAGAAGCAAGGCGACCGCAAGGCCGTCGTCATCCCGTCGCTCGGTTTGGACTACGACGGCAGCACGCTGCAAGTGCGCTGATCGCATGCCTCCGCGCGAGCCGCGGTTAATGTAGGCCCGACCGGTGGTCGGGCTTTTCTTACGGAGACCCCGACCGGCGGTCGGGGCTACATCAAACCCGGTTAAAGTCTGACTTTTACGGGCGATGGGCATTACTTGATGCCGGTCATCGCCACGCTCTGGATGATGTGGCGCTGGAAAACGAGAAACACCACCAGCACCGGAATCGTCGAGAGCACGCTGGCCGCAAACGTGAGCCCATATTCGCTCGCGTAAGAACTCTGAAACAACGCGATGCCCACCGGCAGCGTGTAGTTGCGAATCGAATCGAGCAGCACCAGCGGGCCGCTGAAATCATTCCACGTTCCCATAAAAGTAAAAATCGCGAGCGTTGCCAGCGCCGGCCGGGCGAGCGGCAACACGATATGGATGAAAATCGAGAGCCGCCCGCAGCCGTCGATCACCGCCGCCTCTTCAAGCTCGCGCGGGATCGCCCGGAAAAACTGCGACAATAAAAACGTGCCAAACGCTCCCGCCGCTCCCGGGAAAATCAGCGCCATCGGCGTGTCGATCCAGCCGATCTGGTTGAGGATCAGGTAGAGCGGCACGAGCAACACTTGTCCGGGAATCATCATGGTCGCCACCAACACGCCGAGCACCACGCCGCTCCCCGGCGGGCGCAGTCGCACGAGGGCGTAGGCCGCCAGTGACGACACGGCGAGCACGACCAGCGTCGTGGCGCTCGCGATGAACACGCTGTTGAAAAACCAGCGCCCCATCGGGATTTCCTCGGGCGTGCCGAGGATGCGCACGAAGTTGGACCACGTCCATTCGCGCGGCAGCACGGCTTCAAAGTTGAGCACTTCCGCCTCGGGTTTGAACGCCGTCACGACGAGCAAGAGCAGGGGCGCGACCGCCGCCAGTCCGGACAGGATTAGCCAGATCTCGGGCCACAGCGGATTGTGTTTTCCATCGGGTTTCATGATTCGTGTCGCAGCACGCGCAGTTGAAAGAGCACCGCCACCGCGATGATGACAAAGAGCAGCGCGCTCATCGCCGCGCCGTAGCCCAGGCGGAAGTTCTCGAATGAAACCTCATAAATATACTGGACCAACGTGAGCGTGGTGCGACCGGGCCCGCCATCGGGAGTGAGCAAGTAGGTTTGCCCGAAGACTTGGAATGAGCCGATGAGGTTCATCACCACGGCAAAGAGCAGCACCGGTCGCAGCAGCGGTAGCGTGATGTGGCGGAAGCGCGACCACGCGCCCGCCCCGTCGATGCGCGCCGCCTCGTAGTAATCGCCGGGGATCTGGTAGAGCGCGGCGAGGAGCACGATGGTCGGCGCGCCGACCTGCCACCACAACGTCATGAGCACGATCGACGGCATGGCCCACGTCGCGTCGGTCAACCACCCGATTTCGCCCAGCCCGAGTCCGCGCAAGACGCGGTTGAAAAGCCCGAGCTCCGTGGAATAAAGCCAGCGCCACAGAATGCCCGCGACCGCGACGTTCACGAGGGTGGGCAGATAGATGAGCGCCCGATACAGGCCCGAGCGCCGGCGCAGCGCCGCCAACGCCAGCGCCAGCCCGAGCGCGACCAAGAGGGTGAGCGGCAACGAAAGCACAGTGAACCAAAGCGTCGCCCGCAGCGCGCTGCGGAAATACGCATCGCCCACCGCTTCGCGGTAATTCGCCAGGCCGCTGAACTCCGGCGGGAGCGGTGACAAACTCTCCCAGCGAAACAAGCTCATGCCCATCCCGTAGGCGAGCGGGAGCAACGTGAAGGCGAAAAACAGCGCGAGGAACGGCGCGAGAAACGCGTAGTCGCCCAGCCACTGTCGCCACGGGTGGCGGCCCGGGGCTGGAGCCGCTTGCGAATGCCCGCTCATGGCGTGCCCCTCTCGGTTTCCGCAACGGCGGACGCACGGGCGCGTTCGGCCAGCCTTTCATCCAAGATGCGGTTGCGCGCGATGACCACGTCGATGTTGCGTTGCGCTTGCTCCAACGCTTCGGCCGGAGTGGCCGCGCCGCGCAGGATTTGTTCAAAGGCAATCCGCAGTTCGCGTTGGAGTTCAAAAATGTAAGGCACCGCCGGCACGTAGCGCACGTGTTCCAGTTGCTCCGCAAAGACGCGCGGCACGGTGAGCGCCTGAAACTCGGGCGTGGCCCGCAACGAGGCGCGCGCCGGGATCTGGCCGCCGCGCGCCCACGTAACGCTGTGATCGGAGAGATAGCGGATGAACTGCCACGCCGCCGCCGTTGTCTCGTCGGTCAACTCCCGCCGCAGACAAAGCACGTGCGATTCCGCCCACACCGCCGGTTGCGATCCGAACTGCGGGAGCGGAGCGGCCGCGTAGTCGATGGTGGTCTGCGTCTCCAGGCTGCGCAGCATGAACACGCCGCCGAAAAACATGCCGACGCGGCCTTGGAGGAAACTCGCCCACGAGGTTTCCTCTTCCGGCCGGGGCACGAGTTTTTCGTCCACCACGAGTTGGCGGGCGAGGGTGAGCGCGGCGATGTTTTCGGGAGTGGCCAAGGTCGCTCGCGTGCGATCCTCGCTGAGCAGGCGTCCGCCGAACTGCATCATCCACGAGACCAGAATATTGAACGACGCGCCCTCGAAAGCGAAGCCCCACTGGTCGATGCGGCCGTCGTTGTCGGTGTCGCGTTTTAGCCGGCGAAGCGCCTCGACGAACGCGGGCCAATCGCGCGGCGGCAGCGGGTAACCTGCCGCGTCGACGATGCCGGCGTCGCGAAAAAGGGTGCGGTTGTAGAGCAGCCCGATGGGGTGCACGTCGAGCGGCACGCCGTAGAGCTTACCATCAAGCCGCACGGCCGCGAGGGAGGTCGCGTCAAAATCGTCGAGCGGCAGCGGGTGGTCGTTGCCCGACGCGAGGTCGTCAATCGGCCGGATAAATTCCGCGCGTTGCAGCCGCGTGATCGCGCCGGAGTGCGAGGCGAACACTTCGGGCGCGCGGTCGGCGAGGCCGGCGACGAAGAGCTTGTTGTAGTAAGTGCCCCACGGCATGCGCTGCACGGTGACATTGATGCCGGGGTGCTCGCGGTTGAAACTGCGCACCAGTTCGAGCATGACCTCGCCATCCTTACCGGTGAACCCGTGCCAGAAACGCAACGTGACCGTTTCCCGTTCGATGCGAGCGCAACCCGAAGGAACACCCAACACGGACAAAATCGTGACGGAGAGGAGGACCAGCGCGAGGGCGGTGCGGAGGCGGGCTTGGAATCGGAACATGAGCAGTCTTCCTGACGGGCAGACCACATCGAGGCGTCCGGGTTCACGGTGGGCGCGAAAGGGTGTCCCGACGTGGGGAGCGGGGGTGGTCGCGGATTTGGGGGTGCACGCGGGCAACGAGGGGTACCCCCGGGGGCCGGGG
>JANODO010000174.1:0-3432 GCA_031412735.1 Rariglobus sp.
GAGATGGCGAGCGCATTTCAGAGGCGAACGAGCGAGGAATACCCGGAGGGAATTTCGACGGGAGTGAGCCACTGAAAGGCGCCGTCAGATCGCCTCGATACGACCCTCTCAACTGCATCGTTACGGCTGAGTTCAAGGTCTCGATCTACGCCTACCGCCAGGGCCAGCCCCTGCCCGAAACCCGGTGGAACGGCGGAGGCCAAGTGACCGCTCCTTACCTTTTAACCCGCTCAATAATCTCCATGCGCTTTCTCCTCACCTTCACCCTGTTCGCCGCGTCGCTCCTCTCCGGTTTCGCCCAACCTGCGACGGCACCCTCGCGCGAGCGCATCTCCATCAACCCCGGCTGGTCATTCCTGCGCAATGACCCGGCCGGCACGCCGAAGGACGCGCTCTCTTATCACAAAACCCCCGCTATCAAAGCCGCGGTCATCGCCTCGGCCGCCGAGCCTTCCGCCCTCACCGAGGAGCAGCGCGCGCTCGGTGCCACCATCGCCTACACGCAGCCCGGCTTCGACGACAAGGTCTGGCGCAAGCTCGACCTCCCGCACGACTGGGGCATCGAGGGTCCCTTCGACATCAAACTCAAGGGCGAGACCGGCAAGCTCCCGTGGTTCGGCGTCTCGTGGTATCGTCGCGCCCTCGACATCCCCGAGGCCGACCGCGGCAAACAGGTTTACCTCGATATCGACGGCGCCATGGCCTACTCGATGGTCTGGTGCAACGGCCGCTTCGTCGGCGGCTGGCCCTACGGCTACACGTCCTACCGGCTCGACCTCACGCCCTACTTGAAGCCGGGCGCGGACAACGTCCTCGCCATCCGCCTCGACAATCCGAACGACTCCTCCCGCTGGTATCCGGGCGGCGGTCTCTATCGCAATGTCTGGCTCGTCAAGACCGCGCCCGTTCACGTTGACCTCTGGGGCACCACCGTCACCACGCCCGAGGTCACCGCCAACGCCGCCAAGACCGCCATCCAGGTCGCCGTCGTCAATCGCTCCGCCCGCGAGGCCGCCGTCTCCGTCCGCACCGAATTTTTCCTCAACGGAAAATCCGTCGGCATGACCGAGATCGTCTCCCAGAAAATCGCCGCCGGAGCCCGCCAGATTCTCGCCGGCTCGGCCTCGCTGCCTTCACCCTCGCTCTGGTCGCCGGAAAAACCCGCGCTCTACCGCGCCGTCACCTCGGTCGCCACCGACGGGCGCGTCGTGGATCGCTACGAGACCACCTTCGGCGTGCGCACCATCGCCTTCACCGCCGACAACGGTTTTCTTCTCAATGGTAGTCGCGTCCAACTCAAGGGCGTCTGTCTCCACCACGACCTCGGTGCCCTTGGCGCCGCCTTCAACTTGCGCGCCGCCGAACGCCAGCTGCAGATGATGCAGGAGATGGGGATCAACGCCCTGCGACTCACCCACAACCCGTCCGCGCCCGAGATCCTGGACCTCTGCGACCGCATGGGCATCCTCGTCATCCCCGAGGCCTTCGATTGCTGGAAACGCTCCAAGAAGCCCAACGATTACGGCACCCTCTTCGACGACTGGCACGAGAAGGATTTGCGCGCGTTGATCCGCCGCGACCGCAACAGCCCGTCCGTCATCCTTTGGAGCATCGGCAATGAGCTCGTCGAGCTTCGCACCCCCGAGCAGGCCATCCCCATCGCCACGCGGCTCGACGCCATCGTCCGCGACGAAGACCCGACCCGCCTCTCAACCCTCGGCTCCAACGCCAACCCCGCCAGCTTCAACGGCGTCCAAAAAACTGTCGGCGTCTTCGGACAAAACTACCAGTTCGGCGACTACGGCCGTTTCCGCCGCGAAAACCCGACCATCCCGCTGATCGGCAGCGAGACGTCCTCCGTCGTCAGTTCGCGCGGCGAGTATTTTTTCCAGACGCCGGAGCAGGCCGACGCCGCCCATGCCGCTGCGGTCGAAGCGGCCACGCGTCGCGAACGCAAACCGCCCGAGAAACCCGCCTACAGTCCGGTCAGCCCCGACAGCAGCCAGGGCAGGGCCAACTTCCAGATGAGTTCCTACGATCTCTACGGACCCGGCTGGTTCCGCACGCCCGACGCGGAGTTCTCCGCGCTCGATCGCAATCCGCACGTCGCCGGCGAATTCGTCTGGACCGGTTTTGACTACCTCGGCGAGCCCACGCCCTACAACGCCGACACCACCAACCTGCTCAACTTCAACAGCGACGCCGCCGGCCGCGCCGAGATGGAACGCGAGCTGAAGGAACTGGGCAAAGTCCGCGTGCCTTCCCGCAGCAGCTACTTCGGCATCGTGGATCTCGCCGGCTTCAAAAAGGACCGCTTCTATATCTACCAAGCACGCTGGCGCCCCGATCTGCCCATGGCCCACCTCCTGCCGCACTGGAACTGGCCGGAGCGCGCGGGCCTGGTCACGCCCGTTCATCTCCACACCTCGGGCGACGAAGCCGAACTCTTCCTGAACGGCGTTTCCCAAGGCCGTAAAAAGAAAGCCGCCGGTGACTACCGCCTGCACTGGAACGACGTCGTCTATGCCCCCGGCACCCTCAAGGCCGTCGCCTACAAAAACGGTAAGCCCTGGGCTGAGGACACCGTCGTGACCACCGGACCCGCCGCCAAGCTCACCCTAGTCGCCGACCGCGTAGAGATCGCCGCCGACGGCGCAGACTTGTCCTTCATCACCGTCACCGTGGCCGACGCGCAGGGCCGTTTGGTTCCGCAGACGCGCAACCTCGTGCAGTTCGACCTATCCGGCCCCGGCGAACTCGTCGCGGTGGACAACGGCGACGCCACCAGCCTGGAGCCGTTCCAAGCCACGAAGCGCGCTGCCTACAATGGACTCGTCCTCGCCATCGTGCGCCTGAAACCCGGAGCCAAAGAGCCGGTCACCCTGCGCGCCCGCGCCGATGGACTCGCCCCGGCAACCACCACCATCCGCCCCACCCGCTGATCCCAAATGATGCCACGCGCCTTCCTCCTTCTGTTCTCACTCCTATTCATCTCCAACTTGGCCGCCGATCCCGCTCCTTCCCGCGAGCGCCTTTCGATGGATGCCGACTGGCGTTTTTATCTGGGCGACATCCCGATGCCTGAGATCAAGGGCCACAGTAACTCCTACAATAACGCCAAGGCCGGCAAGGCCTGGGGTGCCGCCGATCCCGAGTTCGACGACAGCGATTGGCGCCGTCTCAACCTACCGCACGACTGGGTCGTCGAGGGGCCTTTCGACAAGGAGGCCAACATTTCCCAAGGCTACCGTCCGCGCGGCATCGCGTGGTATCGCCGCCACATCCGCCTCGACGAAGCCGACCGCAACAAGCACCTCGAACTCCAGTTCGAGGGTATCGCCACCCACGCCACCGTCTGGGTCAACGGCTTGCTGGTTCATCGGAATTTCTGCGGCTACACGCCTTTCCAAATCGACCTCACGCCCATCGCCA
>JANODO010000175.1:0-36730 GCA_031412735.1 Rariglobus sp.
CAGGAGACCTCATGCCGCGCAGGTTCAGGCCTTCGCTCCCTTCCCATCCTTCGCGAGACAATGTCCCTCCTCGGCTCCGGTTCAGCCGGCGCTACAAGGCCAATGTAGGCGGGTGTGGCGTCAATCCGATGAGGTCCCCTAGGTGCTAGTTTTGGGATGCCGTGAGCGCTTGCGCGCTGGGGCAAAGGGAAGTTGAGGGTGACCGGGTAAGCCTCCACTCGCTCACGCTCGCGGCTACCGATTCGGACGCCTCGGAGAGACGTCCCTACCTCGTGAACAGAGCCGGGATCTCCCGGTCCCGTTTCGAGAAGGCGGAACCGGAGGTCACTGTGTTCAGTTCGCTCGGAACGGGGTCGGGAGACCCCGTCTCCAGTGTGCCACCCCGCTTCACGGCCCTTGCTATTTACCGCGACGCCCGCACGTTCCCCTTTCTGTTCTTTGATTGGCCTCACGCCGATTCTTTCTTTGCAGCCTCTCGCCCTCGGCCTCTCGCCCCGGGCCCACACTTTGGGGGTGTTCTGGATTCGATCCTTGGTTTGCGTGCGCCGCTGCCCTTGGAGGATGAGCGTCCCTCCTAAATCCCCGCTCAAAAAAACAAACGGCAACACTGAAGAAATGCCCCTCGCTGCCTAAGTGCAGTGACGTCCGCCTAGTGATATCTGCTAGCTAACGTGGACGATGACAGCAGACATAGCATCGGGAGCCATCCGCGGGCCTGATGTCGTATCTTCACCCGGGGATTGGTTGACGTCTAAGCGCGGTTGGTCGCGTAACGTCGGCGAGATAAACACCAGCACATAAGGGTAGACGCGGCGCGCAACGGCCAAGGAGACCCGGGTTCAAATCCCGGCACCTCCACCAATTTGATTATGATATTGGCCCGCGCCAGTCTTCACGACTGCGCGGGCTTTTGCGTGGCGGCCTGCCGGGCTTTGAGCCGGGTCTCGGACGCGCCACGCGTCCACCAAGGGGTCACGCTAGCGGCTCCGAACCGCCGCTACAAATCCCGGCACCTCCACCAATTTGATTAGGATATTGGCCCGCGTTGGTCTTCACGACTGCGCGGGCTTTTGCGTGGCGGCCTGCCGGGCTTTGAGCCGGGTCTCGGACGCGCCACGCGTCCACCCGGGGGTCACGCTAGCGGCTCCGAACGGTCACGGGACCAAACGGACGACACGGAGGTCGTCCCTCCCTTTCCGCAACAGCATACCCGCACGCCGATCCCATTTGGAGTGCGGCGAGCTCTCGCCGCTTTCGACGGCGGGATCTATCACGCCGCCTTCGCCTCCGCCTCCGACGCCGCCGCCTCCGCCTCCGCCTCCGACGCCTCCGAACCGGGCGGGCCGGCAGGCCGGCCCGTCCAAAGCGGCGAGAGCTCGCCGCACTCCACACTCAGAGGGCCTTCAGCCCGCGATGACCAACTCGCCGCCCTTCACGTGGAACACCACGTCGGAGCCTTCTTTGATTTCGCCGCCGATCAACGCACGGGCGAGCTTGGTCTCAATTTGCCGTTGCAGGAAACGCTTGAGCGGTCGCGCCCCGAACACCGGGTCGTAGCCCTTCTCCGCCGCCCACACCTTCGCCTCCGTGTCGAGTGTCACCGTCACGCGGCGGTCCGCGAGGCGCTTGTTCAAATCGGCCAGCAACAGGTCCACAATCTGCGTGATCTCGTCCAACGTGAGCGGCTTGAAAAGGATCGTCTCATCGATGCGGTTCAGGAATTCCGGGCGGAACGCCTTGCGCAGCTCCGCCATGACCGACTCGCGCACGCTTTCCGGAATGATGTGACTGGTCACGCCTTCGAGCAGGTAACGCGAACCGATGTTCGAGGTCAGGATGATGATCGTGTTTTTAAAGTCGATCGTGCGCCCCTGCGAATCGGTGATGCGGCCATCGTCGAGCACTTGGAGCAGGATGTTGAACACATCCGGGTGCGCCTTCTCCACCTCGTCGAAAAGCACGACGGCGTAGGGTTTGCGACGCACCGCCTCGGTGAGCTGGCCCCCTTCGTCGTAGCCGATGTAACCGGGGGGCGCGCCGACCATGCGGGCGACGCTGTGCTTCTCCATGTATTCGGACATATCGATGCGGATCATCGCCGCTTCGCTGTCGAAGAGCGTTCCGGCGAGCGCCTTCGCGAGCTCGGTCTTGCCGACACCCGTCGGCCCGAGAAATAGAAAACTGCCGACCGGGCGGCGCGGGTCTTTGATGCCGGCGCGCGCGCGCAGGATCGCGTCGGTCGCGAGTTGCACGGCTTCGTCCTGGCCGATCACGCGCTCGTGCAACACCTCGCCGAGGCGAAGGAGCTTTTCCTTTTCGCTCTCGATCAGGCGCGTGACGGGCACACCGCTCCACTTCGCGACCACCTCGGCGATTTCCTCGGCGGATACTTCTTCCTTAAAAAGCTCGGTCTTGGCGGCGGTGGTTTCAGATTTTTTGAGCTCGGCTTCGAGGTGTGGGATTTTCCCGTGGCGCAGTTCGGCGAGCTTGTTGAGGTCATAGGCGCGCTCGGCTTTTTCCAGGTCGATGCGGGCGACATCGAGTTCTTCGCGGATTTTACGCACGCGGTTCACGGATTCCTTTTCCTTATCCCACTTCGCCTTCAATCCGGCGGTCTGCGAACGGGCGTCGCCCAGTTCTTTGCGCAGCGTGTCGAGACGCTGTTTGGAAGCATCGTCTTTTTCGAGCTGGAGCGCGGCTTCCTCGATTTCAAGCTGGAGGACGCGGCGCTGGAGCGCGTCGAGCTCCTGAGGCGCGGAATCCATTTCGGTGCGAATCATCGCGCACGCCTCGTCCACCAGGTCGATGGCTTTGTCCGGCAGGAAACGGTCGCTGATGTAGCGATTGGAAAGCGTGACGGCGGCGACGAGCGCGTTGTCCTGAATACGCACGCCGTGGTGGAGTTCGAAGCGTTCGCGGATGCCGCGCAGGATCGAAATCGCATCCTCGATGGACGGCGGCTCGACGAGCACGGGTTGGAAACGGCGCTCAAGCGCGGCGTCCTTCTCGATGTGCTTGCGGTATTCATCGAGCGTGGTCGCGCCGATGCAGTGCAACTCGCCGCGCGCGAGCATAGGCTTGAGGAGGTTGCCGGCGTCCATCGCGCCCTCCGATTTTCCGGCACCGACGATGGTGTGGAGCTCGTCGATGAAGAGGATGATGCGGCCCTCAGCCTGTTTCACCTCGTTGAGCACGGCCTTGAGACGCTCCTCGAATTCGCCGCGATATTTCGCGCCGGCCACGAGCGCGCCCATGTCGAGGGAGAAGATGGTTTTGTCCTTGAGACCCTCGGGCACGTCGCCGCGCACGATGCGCTGGGCGAGGCCCTCGACGATGGCGGTTTTGCCCACGCCGGGTTCGCCGATGAGCACGGGGTTGTTTTTGGTTTTGCGCGAGAGGATGCGCACGGTGCGGCGGATCTCGTCGTCGCGTCCGATGACCGGGTCGATTTTGCCCTTCTTGGCCTGCTCGACCAGGTCGATGCCATATTTGGTGAGCGCGGCGTAGGTGGACTCGGGGTTGTCGGTGGTCACGCGTTGCGCGCCGCGCAGGTCCTTGAGGCCTTTAAGCGACTTGGCGCGGTCGATGCCGAAGGCGCGGAAATACTGCGCCAGGGCGTCGGGTTTGGCCACGTCGATGAGGCCGAGAAAGAGGTGTTCGACGGAGACGAAATCGTCCTTGAGGGACTTCGCCTCGGCCTCGGCGCGGGTGAGGACCTCGTTGACCGATTGGGTGACGTAAACCTTGGACGTATCGACGCTGCCGGAGACCTTGGGCAGGCGGTCGAGTTCACGCTCGGCGGCGAGTTGGAGGGCATTGGTGGTGAGGCCAAGTTTTTCCGCGATGGCGGGCACGATGCCGTTTTCCTGCACGAGGAGCGCGTGGAGCAGATGCCACGTTTCGACTTCGTTGTGACTGCGACGGCGGGCCTCGGCCTGCGCATCGGTCACGGCTTGGCGGGACATCTGGGTGAGTTGGTTGGAGTCCATGTTACCAGCCTACCGCATACACCGCGCCAGCGCCACTCGGGTCACCCTCCTAGGAGAGGGGCGACGCCCACCGAAAAAACTGAGTCAAAAAGACGACTAAAAACGGGGTGACTGGCGCAACTTGGCTCACTGAAAGCGAGCAATAAACTCAGTGGCTTGACCTACCTCAATGTTATACATTTCATGTTACACATGAGCACCACCGTAACCGTTCGCCAGTTGCGCCATGACCTAAAGAGTGTGGAGAAAGCTCTGGCCAAAGGACCAGTAAAGGTCACCAAACGCGGTAAGGTTGTTTGGACGATCCGAGCCGAGAAAGCGCCTGCCAAAGCGAAATGGACGCCGCCGGATTTCACCGCGCGCTCCAAAGCCGTGTTGGGCGACCGGCTCGCGACGTTGGATGTTCGCGATTTCATCCGGTGAGAATCTACGCGGACACCTCTTTCCTCGTATCGATTTACCTCAAAATCGACTCCCTGCACTTACGCGCCGTCGAGGAAGTTGGCACATGGACTGAGCCGCCCGAGCTGCCGCTGACACCGTTCGCCATCGTGGAGATCGAGAACACGTTTTCCCGACTCCAGCACAAGGGGAGGCTGACAGCCAAGGAGGTCACCGCACTCCTAGGTTTGCTTAAAGAAGACATCGGCGGCGGCTTTCTACGCTCGGCGCCGCTACGCGCTTACGAATGGATGGAAACCGCCCGCGATCTCTCACGGCGGGTCACCCCGCGCACCGGCACACGCACGCTCGATGTGTTGCACCTGTCGATCGCCAAGGCGGAACGCAGCACCCATCTGGCGTCTTTCGATACGAATCAACGTCGTGCAGCCGAAGCGGCGGGCTTTAAGCTCATTCCAAGCACACTGCCCTGACGAACCAAGCGTCGTCTCCAGTCACAAAAAAACCGCCTGCGACGAGGCGGTTCAAAAATGGTGGACTCAACTGGACTCGAACCAGTGACCCCCTGCGTGTGAAGCAGGTGCTCTAACCAACTGAGCTATGAGTCCCAAAGGTCGGCCACGCTGGGGAACCCCCGCCGGCAAATCAATACCGTTTTCCGTGTTTCCCTCGAAGCGCTTGTCCAGCGCAGCGTGCCAGCCCAAAGACTCCCCCAGTTTGCGCTTCATTCGGCATTCGTCATTAGTCATTTGTCATTTCCCTCATGTCCCCGACCCTTTCCGACGCCACCGCCACCACCCCCGCGCCCATTCCCGTGACCGTGCTCACCGGCTTTCTCGGCGCCGGCAAGACGACCTTGCTCAACCGCATCCTCACCGAACAGCACGGCAAGAAACTCGCGGTCATCGAGAACGAGTTCGGCGAGGTCGGCGTGGACAACCAACTCGTTATCCAGAGCGACGAGGAAATCTTTGAGATGAACAACGGCTGTATCTGTTGCAGCGTGCGCGGCGACTTGATCCGCATCCTTGGCCGCCTGATGAAGCGCAAAGACCGCCTCGATGGCATCCTCATCGAGACCACCGGCCTCGCCGACCCCGGCCCCGTGGCCCAGACGTTTTTCACCGACGACGAGATGCGCACCCGGTTCCGCCTCGATAGCATCGTCACCCTGGTGGACGCGAAACACGTCCTCCAACACATCGATACTTCGCCCGAGGTGAGGAAGCAGATCGGTTTCGCCGACGTGATCGTTCTCAACAAGACCGACCTCGCCACCCCCGCAGAGCTCGATGCGCTCGAAGCGCGCATTCACAAGATGAACGGCGCCGCCAAGCTCCACCGCACGCAAAACGCCGCGATCGACCTGAAGCACGTCCTCAACGTCGGCGGCTTCAATCTCTCCCGCGCCACCGAGCTCGACCCGAAGTTCATGGAGCCCTCCTACCCCTTCGAGTGGGCCGGCGTCTACGCGTTGCCCAAGGGCGAACACCAACTCGTGATCGGGCACGGCGACGACGAATGCTGCAACCCTGACCACGCTCACGGCGAACACGACCACGCCGACCACGCGCCCGGCCCGGACGGCAACGACGCTCACGCGGGCCATCATCATCACCACGGCGCCGAGGGCACGCTCGACATCGTGTTCATGCCCGTAAAATCCTTCGCTGAAGCCGACCTCGCCGCCGCCCGCGACGCCGCCGTGCTCGTGTTTTCCGACTGGGAAAACCAGGTGAAGCCCGGCGACACGGTCGTGCCCGGCGGCACGTTGCAACGCCTGCAAATCGGCGCACATGCCCACGCGCATTTCGGCCTCACGATTGCCGAACCCGGCTTGTTTATGGTCTTCGAAGCCTGCGGCCACCACCCGCTTCACGTCGAGGTGATGGGCCAGGCCGCCAAACCCGGCTGGCAGCAGGACTACGACCACACCCATTCCCACGACGACGACGTGACCAGCGTCGGCATCACCGAAAAGGGCGACCTCGACGGCAAACGCCTCAACGACTGGATCGGCGAGCTCCTCAAGGTGAAGGGCAACGACATCTACCGTTGCAAAGGTGTTCTCTCCATCAAGGGCGCGCCCAACAAACTCGTCTTCCAAGGCGTGCACATGCTCTTCGACGCCAAGTTCGACAAACCCTGGGCCGGCGCACCCCGCACCAACACCCTCGTTTTTATTGGCAAGGACCTCGACCGCGCCGCGCTCAACGCGGGCTTCAAAGCCTGCCTCGCCTAGTAGTCTGTAACGACTCAATTTCCGAATTGGTGCAGGGCCTCACCCAGCGTGAGGCCGGGTAGTCTTTTGGCGGGCGCACGCCCAACCGGCCTTACACAAGTCAGGCCCTACATGCATCCGCGGTCCTGTGAAATATGCGGGCTAGCACTTTGGGCTAGCACCACTCCGTTAAGTTCAGTGCAGGTCGCATTGCGATTTCAACTCGACGGATTCGGCATGGGTTGACCACTGATGGAATCGGCCAAGGGGCCGACTCTCTAAGAGCAGCCTCTCGCCGCCGGCTTCATCCCGAGCTGGGCGGGCATTATCCATCGGTCGCGTTTTTCCCCTGCATCGTCGCGGAATCAGCGTAGCCTGTGGCCATGATCAACGACTGGCAGACTCCGTTCGCGCTTCTCGTGGTGGCCGTGGCTTTCGCGCTGCTCGTGCGCAGCGCGTGGAAGAAGCGCCGCAAGCCCGGCTGTGGGGGTGATTGCGGCTGCCCAACGGAGGATTTCAAGGCCCGTCTAAAAAAGTAGGCGGCGAGCAAAACCAGGCCCGCCTCGCCGCAGCTTCAGCGGAGGCGGGTTTCCGGGTGGGCGCGCACGTAGTCGCTGATCTCGCGACGCACGGCTTGAACGGCCCACGGATCGAAGCCCGGCTGCCCCCGCTTTTCTTCCAAGGCGGCGCGGCGCTGGAGCAGGGTTTCGAGCGCGCCGTCACCGTCCGGCGTCACCTCGCCCTGAAACATCGCCTCCAGCGCACGCTCACACCCCGCAAGCTTGCCGCGCTTTTTCAGCCACCCCTGGCCCGCCAGCATCGCCCCGACGCAAGCGATGGTTATCAAAGCATCCGGGACGGAGTGGTTGCTTAAGGCGATGGCGCCAAAAACCAGGCTCGCTAAAAAAAGAATGTAACGAGATGCGAATACAAAGCGCACCCACATCTCGGCGGGGGTATTAAAGCGGGGATCATGGGGTGACATGGCTTTTCGGGACCGCAGACGACGGGGGTGTCGCATGCAGAAAAAGGTAGCTCCCCCCATTATCGGCGCAAATAGCCGCAGGCATTACTCGCATGAAAAGATACCCTCCCCATGCCCGCACCGGGGAGTTCCCCCGTGCTGCCTCCACCACTCGGCGGTCGCGTGGTGGGCCGAGGTAGAACCCAACTTCCCGTCCGCCGCGGTTATCGCAGCGGACGGGGAAGACGGCGCCCGGAGGTCGCCGTCCACCTCCGGCGCGCTCAGGCCAGCGGCTGCACGCCGAGAGTGCCTTCGAGGGACTTCCGGTATTCGGGCGACTGCACGCGGGCCAGCTCGGTATTCGCGCGGATGAGGCGCGGCTTGAGCGAGAGCCGCGTGGCCACGTCGGAATAATCGTCCTGATCGAGTATCGTCGCCAGGCTCTTCACGTGGTGCGTCCAGAGCGTGGTGTCGATTTTCTGCTTGGCGTCGAGGCGGGCGCGATACCAGTCGCTGCCGACGAGGTGAGCGCGGGTAAACAGGCCGCGCACCTCCGGTGCATCGAGCCCGTGGCCGGCGGCGGTTTTGCCCTTGGCCATGATCTCAAGCAGAGCCTTCAGCGGCGGGCAGGCCATCTCGATGCTGCCATCGGCGAAATAGCTTTCGGCCACGCGCTGGTGGGTCGTCACGATGGTGTCCACGCCCTCGGCAAAGACATCCATGTCCTGCTGTTCGGGGCGCAGCATCTCGTCGGTAAACACGACGTGCGGGTGCGAGAAGACGCGTCCGAAGTAGATGCGCACAAACCGCGTGGTGATGCGGTAGCCGAGGCGGCTGGCGAGGACCCGCTTACCGCGGTGCTCGAAGTCGAGGAGTCGTTCAACGCACCCGTCGGCGATGAGCGCGGCGGCGGAGCGCTCTTCGGCGCTCATGCGCGAGAATACCTCGGGCACGAGGAGCGACACGTCGTGGTCGACGCGCACCTTGGGACCGACGCAGCCGGCCGAGGAGAGGAATACGTCGTGTCCGGTGAGGATCGACGAGACCAGCGCGGCGTTGAGATCGATGATCGGCGGGAGCGCGTTGAACGGGCTCTTGGTGAGCGCGCCTTCGCTGCCCGCGCCGGTGGTGGACGGCGATTTGCCGGTCATCGAGCTGATGAACTCCATGAAGAGTTCGGGCAGTTCGAGGTGGTGGATCGGGTTGAAGCAGCAGAGCGGGCGGACGCCGGGCTCGGGCGGGTTGTTGCGGCGGCCGGGGACGACCACGTTGACGGGCGTGAGCACGGGCGCGCCGGCCGGGAGCGCGCGGTGGAGGCGCAGACCGAGCTGGGCTCGCGCAGTGGCCTTGGGGTTGGCCACGTCGGGACGCAGCTGGAGGTAGCGCGGGTTCTTTGAGGGCTTGCCGCCGACGATGCGCGGGTGCGCGCTCGAAACGAAGTAGGCGGGCGAGCCGGCCGTGGTGGCGGCTTTGCGCACGAGGTCCTGCATCGGCGCGGTGTAGGCGGAAAAGCCCACCGCGTCTTCGAGCTGCGCGCGGGCGTCGGCGACGGTGAGCGGCTCGTAGTTGGACATGAACGTGCCGGGCGTCGAAATGTCGGCCTCGGCCTGTTTGTCGTAGCCGCGATGGATGGCGTCATCGGGGCGCTGGAAGAGCCGGTTCTCGCAGTTCTGCACGAACTTCAGGGACGGTTCACCGGGGACTGCGGGAGGGGCGACCACCGAGGCGGTGATGTCGTCTTCCATCTGCACCTTCGCGGCGGGGTGGAAGTCGTGGCGGAGGCCGAAGACGCGCCAGGAGCCGTCTTCTTCGTAACCGACGCGGAGGGTGTTCACGACGAGCTTGCGGCCGTCGAGTTTGAGTTCGTAGCCCGGGCGACCGTTAATCGTGTCGACCGAGAAGTGCTTGCGCCAGTCGGCGCCCCACCCGGCTTTGTGATAACGCTTCACGACGAAGACGAGTTCCTTGACGTGGCGGGGAATGGCGACGAGCCAGCTGTTGTAGGCGTCGGTGTAATCCTTCCGCGAGGGCGTGAGGAGCTTGATCACCGAGCCCAGCGTGCGCTCGGGGCTGAGGATGGGGCGCTGGTCCTTGCCGGCGCGGGCGGGATCACGAAAGCGATCGGAGTAATCGCGGGCGAGGAGCGTGGTGACGTTGTCGAAGTCGCGGTCGAAATCGGCGAGAAACACGTGGCCGGGCAGGATGGCGTCAGAGATGGCTTTAGAAATCTCGGATTTGCCGCCGCCGGAAACGGTGCACGGTTTATGGCACAACGTGGTCTCGGCGACGGTGCCGACGAGGCGCCACTGGCCGGGCTCGCCGCGAACCGGCTCCATGTGGACACGGTAACCGCTGGGGCGGATGTAGGTTTTGCCGGCGAGCAGTTTGATCTGGCGGGCGGTGCCGTCTGCGGCGGTCCAGGCGATGCGCTGTTTGCGCAGATCGAAGTGCGTGGCCTCCGGGACGAGAATCGTGTCGGAGTCCTTCACCAGGACTGCGTGACCGTCGGGCTGCAGGTTCCACTCGGCGGCTTCGCGACGCAGCACGGCCGCGACCGTGTAGTCGGCATTGTCTTCGGTGTAACCGGAGAAATCTTCACCGAGGTCGTAGCTGGGGAACACAAGTGCGCCGCCGGCGTGTTCCTCTTCGGCGAAACCGTAGAGGTTGGCCGCATAGCTGATCTGGGTCTTCACCTCTTTCTTACAGTAGCCGTAGTAGTTGTCCGCGATGATCGTGACCACGATGCCGCGGGCGTCGCGGGCGCAGAGCTTGAAGGCGCTGCCGCCGTTGTAGAGTTCGTCCTCGGTCTTCCAGCACATGCCGTCGCGGCGCTGGCGCGGTGTGGCGAGGTCCCAGTGCGGCAGGCCGACCAGGTGCTTGCGCACGCCGACGAGCTGCGGCGCGAGGATTACGCAACCGGTGTGGCCAGTCCAACCATCGACATCGAGCGCGGAGTCGTTTTCCGCGAGGTAAGGATCGCCGGCGTTGCCGAAAATATTTTCGACGAAATCGAGATTCGAGACGAGCGAGCCCGGCACGAAGAAGCGGGTTTCCATGCGTTTCTCACCGATGAATCCCGCGACCGCCGGGACGACCAGCGGTCGGAGCAGGAGCGACACGATGCACTCCGCGGGAACAGGCTGGCCTGCGGTGTAGGGCAGGCGCAGGAGCTCGGGCGGGTGGCGAAGCGCCATGTCCAGCATCCGCGCGAAGGTGACCTTGGGAACAGAAAGTTTGTCGTCGGGCACGGGCAGACCGCCTTCGGCGACGTGGAACACGCCTTGGGTGGTGCGACGGTCGCTGGCGGGGTTGTGCAACACGCCGTTGTGCAGGCGGAAGCTCTTTAGGAGCGGCGAGTCGACCGTGTCGCCGTCGGCGGGCAACGAGAGCTCCCGGGCAAGACCGGGCTGGTCGAGCACGAACGTGCGCGCGGGCAAGCGGGCCGCCGGGCCGGTCTCGGCGAGGTAGGTGTTAAGGAAATGTTGGATACGCTCGTCGACCGGGGGGAGCTGATGGGAGAGACGGCGGGTGATCTCACGCTGCTGCGCAAAGAGAGGAGCCGCCACCCCGGAAAGATCGATTCCCTCCGGGCTGGCCACCGGCGAACAGCCGAGCAGACCCAGGCGAAGGTTGATGGCGAGGCGGAGCTGTTCAGGTGTGAGGCTGGTAGTCGTCATGGTCGTATGTGCGCAGAATATCGGTGTGAGAAGAGAAGCCAGTTTAGGGCAAACGCCGAGCCGCAGCCACGCAAGGATTGTAAAGAACTGCGCATCCTTGGCTCGCTCGGAGAGATGCGCGTCTTCGAGTGCTACTTCCGGGAGGTTGTTCCCTCTTTTTTCAACCGGAGATCCAACCCCAGATGAGCTGAAGCAGGCGCTGACCATAAATCCCGAACAGGGCAAAAAACACGCAGTTGAATGCGAACGCCAGATACCCGGCCAAAATGAAGCGTCCGTCACGTTCCAACAACCCGCCCGCCATGATCACGATACAAAGCGCGGGCGGGAAATTGGTCCCCGGAGGCAGCGGCAGCAACAGCACGAGGGCCGCAACCGAAATGATGAAGGCGTGAAGCTGCGTCAGCAGCGGCGAGGCGGTGAGCCAGAGCTGGCGGGGCTTCAACATCACTTCGAGAAACCGAAGCACACGGCGGGCGCCCCCCAGAAGCGTGGGGAAAAACTTCGGCGGCAGTTCGCGATCCAACAGGCTTTTCGGCAGCCAGGGCTTCTGCCCGAGCGTCAGGCGCAACGCGATCACGGCGATCACCAGACCCAGAGCGGTCGAGAGCCCGGGCAGCGGCAGCGGGAGTAAAAACGGCAGCGCCAGCAGCAGCATGAGCAGGTTGTAGGCGCGCCCTTGCAGCACGACGATCACCTCGCGCAACGTCACGCGGCGCATATGAAACTCGGTGATGAGTTGCTCCATGACCTCGGACAACTTGCGCGGCGGCGGGCCGGGAAACGGCACGACGATGTTCTCCGCACCGCCTTCGGTCTCAGCGGTCTCCGGGTGCGCCGCCGCATCGACGCGTCGCGGGCGACCGGGGTCAGGTTCCGCGTTTGTTGCCATAAAGTTCGATGTGCAGGCGGTGAGCATAGCGATAACCCCGGGCTTTGCAAAGCTCACCAAGCCACGCCGCGCGCTCGCGCAACCGCTCCAGGGAAATCGCCTCGGGCATCAGCAACACCTTGTGCCGGGGGATCTCGCGCCCAAGGGAGGCGAGCAGGGCTTCGAGTTCCTCCACGTCGGCCGGCGCGGAGACGACAAATTTAAATTGATAAGCGTAGCCATCAATCCACGCGCGGACTGCGTCGGGATTCCAGCGCGTGACTTCATGGCGTTCGCGCCAAGCCTCCGGCAGGCGGGCGTCGGGGGCGGAGTTGGCGAGTTTCGGCGAGAGTGACGCGAGATCGCAGACGATGCCTGCGGGCGCGATCGTCGCGGCGGTCTCGATCGTGATGTGCCGCCCGTCCGCACGCAGCGCCGCGGCGAGATCGCGGATGTTTTTCGCGATCATCGGCTCGCCCCCCGTGAGGACGACATGACGCGCCGGATGCGAGCGGACCTCGGCAACCAAATCGGCGACCGCGCGCTCCGTGCCCTCGGGATTCCACGAGGCGTAAGGCGTGTCGCACCAGTTGCAGCGCAGGTTGCACCCCGATGTGCGGATGAAAACCGACGGCACCCCGGTCAGCTCGCCCTCGCCTTGCAACGAATAAAAAGTCTCTGAGATCAACATGACAGCGTAACGTAATGGCGAGCCCGCGCGCGTCAGGCGTGCGTGGCGGGTTTGCGTGGCAAGGGACCGGTGCTCGCGTAGTCGGTCGGGTCCGCGATGCCGGCCTCGATGAACGCCTCGCGGCGTTCCACGCACGTGCCGCAAGTGCCGCAGTGGAGGGCGCCGCCTCTGTAGCACGACCACGTTTGCGCGAAATCAACCCCGAGTTTCGTGCCTGCGACGGCGATCCCGGATTTGTTCAACGCGATGAACGGGCGGAGCAACTGGATGCCCGCGTAGGTGCCCAGACGCATCGCATCGCCCATCGCCCGCATGAAGTCCTCACGACAGTCCGGATAAATCGCGTGATCGCCCCCATGCGCGGCGATCACCAGCCCCTCGGCCCCGGAGCTCTCCGCAAAACCCGTGGCGATGGAAAGCATGACCGCGTTACGAAACGGCACGACGGTCTGCTTCATATTCTCGGCCTCGTAGTGCCCGTCGGGAATGGCGCCACCCGAGGTCAGCAGATCGGAGGAAAACAGGCGGTTCACAAAGTCTAGTTTCACGATCTCATGGCGCAAACCAAGCCGCGCGGCCTGGGCGGCGGCGAAGGGCAGCTCGCGCGCGTTGTGCTTCGCCCCGTAGTCGAAACTGATGACGGCGGTCACGACATGGGTGACCTGCGCCCATTGGAGCGCGGCCACCGAATCCATCCCGCCAGAACAGAGCACCACAACCTTCATAGTCCGTAATGCGACAAAGTGAGCCCCAAAGTGCAAAGGCCAAATCGCCCCACGCTCCCTCGCCTCGCCCCACGCCCCCTCGCCTCGCACCACGCCCCCTCGCCTCGCACCGCCCCGCATCCCCAGCGCCCCTCAACGCGCCCAGCCTCGGATAAAAGCATACCCCAATAGGTTATGCTTTTATCCGATGCAGCGGGCCGAAGCTCCGGGCCGCAGGCAAGGGCGCGAAGGCGAGGTCCGCAGGGATCGCGTTGGCCCGCCCCATCCTGGGTAAAAGCCGCCTCGGTGCAGCGGGTGCAATTTCGCGCTTCCGTCCGCCGCCGCTTCACCGTTTCTATGTTGTCACGTTGAACGAGCAGACCATTCCCGCCTACACCCTCATCGACACCCCCAACCAGCTCGAACCGCTGCTGGCCGCGCTCGACCGCGTGGACGAAGTCGCCCTCGATACCGAGGCGGACAACATGTTCCACTACCGCACCCGGGTGTGCCTGCTCCAGTTTCTCGTCGCCGGCGAAGTGTTCCTGGTCGATGTGCTCGCCCCGCTTCCACTCACCCGCCTCTGGGAGAAGCTCGCGACCAAACACCTCCTGATGCACGGCAGCGATTTTGACCTGCGCCTGCTCTCCGATCTTTGCAAATTTCGCCCGAAGAGCATTTTTGACACGATGCTGGCCGCCCAGCTCCTCAGCCGCCAACGCATCGGCCTCGCCGCGCTCCTAGAGCAACACTTCGGAGTCATCCTGGATAAAGAGGGCCAGAAAGCCAACTGGTCCAAACGCCCGCTCACCAAGAAACTCCTCGATTACGCCTCCCTCGACGTGTGGCACTTGCCCGCCTTGCGCGACATCCTTACGCGCGAACTTGCCCAGCTCGACCGCCTCGACTGGCTCGACCAACAATGCCAGCGCCAGATCGAGTCAGGCCTGATCGGCTTCCCCACCGACGACGAAAACGACTGGCGCATCGGCCGTTCCGAACGCCTGCGCGGCGCCGGCCTCGGCGTGCTGCATGCCGTGTGGCATTGGCGCGAGGAATGGGCCCGCACCCTCGACGTTCCGCCGTTTAAAGTCTGCAACTCCGACCTCCTGCTCAACATCGCCCACGCCGCCGAAGAGGGCGATTCCCCCGAAAGTATTCTCGGCCGGGTGAATCTGGGCAAACGCCACGACCGCCTCGCCCCTTCGTTGGCCGGCGTTCTCCGCCAAGGCCTCGGCCGCGACCCACAGACGCTCCCCCGCCGTCGCCGTTCCGACCAAGCCCCGCTCACTCAGGCCGAGGTCGCACTCCAAGACCGCATTAAAATCGATCGCGACCGCATCGCCGCCGGCCTTTCGCTCGATGCTACGCTCATCGCAAACCGCGCCCAACTCGCCCTGATCGCCCGCGAGCCCGACAAGCTCGACGAGATTCTGCTCCCGTGGCAGGCGAATCTCCTCCGCGACGAACCCTCGCTTAAAGCGACGGCGATCAGCCCTGCGTAATCCGTTTTTCCTGCGCTTGCCAAAGGCCAAACCAACTTACACGGTTGCCCACTCCCCTATGAAATCGAAGACCCTTCTTACCCTTGCGATTTGCGCAGTAGCCGCCTCCCTGCTCTCCGGCTGCTCCACGCAGAAGACCCGCACCGGCCGCAACAACAGCTTCCTCGGAGGCTTGTTCGTCTACAATACCGGCAGCTACCTGCCGGTCGGTTCAAACACCATCGACGTCGATGGCACCCAGTTCCTCGGCCGCGTCAATCCGTCCGGCACCCAAGTCTCCGCGCTTTGGGGCACAGTGACCCTTCACGACTACTGAGCCTTTCCCGCTCACTCGACCTTTAACCCCGCTCCGGCTCGTGCCGGGCGGGGTTTTTCTTTGCCTCCGCGCGCCGATCCGTGAGGTTTTCGCCCACCTGTGCCATCGGATAACGCCAACATCGCCCGCCACCTTGCGCTCGTCGCCGCGAGCCAGCCCACCGTGGCCGCGCTCAAAATCCCGCGCGGCCGCACCCGCTCCGGCGACATCGATTACCTCACGTTATCCTTTGCCGAGCTCGCCGCCGAAGTCGCCGCCTGGCGCGCCGAGCTCACCGCACGCGGGGTTCGCCGCGACGACCGCGTCCTCGTGATGGTGCGCCCGGGCCTGCCGCTGATCGCGGCGACCTTCGCACTGTTCAGCCACG
The DNA here is from genome assembly GCA_031412735.1 of Rariglobus sp. Classification (GTDB taxonomy): domain Bacteria; phylum Verrucomicrobiota; class Verrucomicrobiia; order Opitutales; family Opitutaceae; genus Rariglobus. Next base: position 15,708 of record JANODO010000175.1, read on the forward strand.
GTGCCGTTCCCGTCGTGATCGATCCCGGCATGGGCCTGAAAAGCTTTCTCGCCTGCGTCACGCGCTCCCGCCCGCGCGCGCTGCTCGGCATCCCGGCCGCCCGTCTCATCAGCCACGTTTACCGAAAGGCATTCAAAACAGTCGAAGTTCGCGTTCCCGCCAGCGGGTCGCCCACGGCGCGTAAAAGTAGCGCAGACTTCCAGTCTGACTCCAAAAAAACCCAGAGCCGACTGGAAGTCTGCGCTACTCCCCGCGCCCCCGCCGACCTCGCCGCGATCCTCTTCACCTCGGGCTCCACCGGCGCGCCGAAGGGCGTCTGCTACACCCACGGCATGTTCGACGCCCAAGTGGAACTCATCCGCTCCACCTACAATATTCGCCCCGGCGAGATCGACCTGCCTCTCCTGCCGCTCTTCGCTCTTTTCAACCCCGCGCTAGGCATGACGACCGTCGTGCCCGAGATCGACCCGAGCCGCCCCGCCTCCGTCGATCCGGAAAAAATCGTCCGCGCCATCCGGCAGGAAAAAATCACGACCTCCTTCGGCTCGCCGACCCTCTGGCGCAAAATCGCGGTCCATTGCCACGAGCACCACATCACGTTGCCCACCCTGAAACGCGTGCTCTGCGCCGGCGCACCCGTGCCCCCCGACTTGTGGGATTTGATGACCCCCGTCCTGCCCAACGGCCTGCTTCACAGCCCCTACGGCGCGACCGAGGCGCTGCCTGTCAGCTCCATCAGCGCGATCGAAGTCATCAAAGGCCACGGCGAGGGAACCGAAATCGCCACCGAGCACGGTGCCGGCACCTGCGTCGGCCACCCGCTGCCCGCCAACGAGGTCAAAATCATCGCCCTCACCGACGCGCCCCTCGCCACGCTCGCCGACGCGGTCGAGCTCCCCGCCCAACAGATCGGCGAAATCATCGTGCGCGGCCCCACGGTTACCCACGCCTACGACGCGTTGCCCGAGGCCACCACCGCATCGAAGATCGCCGACCCGGCAACCGGCGTCGTCTGGCACCGCATGGGCGACGCCGGCTACCGCGATGCCGATGGACGACTCTGGTTCTGCGGACGCAAAGCCGAGCGCGTCGAGACCGCCGATGGCCCGCTCTACACCGAGCAGGTCGAACCGATTTTCAACACCCACGCCGACGTGCGCCGCTCCGCCTTGATCGGCCTCGGCAATGACCGCGGAGGCCAACGGCTCGCCGTGGTCATCGAGCCCACCGGCCCCGAGCTCACCCGCACCAGCAGCGACTGTCGCCGCTTCGCACGCGAGCTTCGGGAACTCGCTAAAAGCTTCCCGCACACCTCGGGTATAAAGCTGTTTTATTTCCACGAAAAATTCCCGGTCGACGTGCGGCACAACGCCAAAATCCACCGCCTCACCCTCGCCCGCTGGGCGGTGACCGCCAAGGGCTACGAGTCCGACCCCAAGCGATGATCACCCCCGATCCAAAGTGTAACCCTGCAGGTTACACTTCACTCCGGCAGGCGGGCGCACTCGTGACCGGCGGCACCGGTTTTCTCGGCCGGCGCATCGTCGAGCGCCTGCTCGCTCAGGGCCGTTCCGTCGCCGTGCTCGCCCGCTCACCTGCGCCGGACCTGGAGGCGCGCGGCGTGCGGTTTATCCGCGCCTCCCTCGACGACGCCGAAGCGGTGCGCGCCGCGTGCCGCGGCATCGACACGGTTTTCCACGTCGCCGCCAGAGTCGGCGTGTGGGGACGTTACGACGATTTCTTTCGCGCCAACGTGCTCGGCACGCGCGCGCTGCTCGCCGGGTGTCGCGAACACGGAGTCCTGCGCTTCGTCCACACCAGCACCCCGAGTGTCGTTTACAACGGACGCGCCCTCGCCGGTGCCGACGAATCGCTCCCACTCACCACGTCGTGCCCGAGCCCCTATCCACTCACGAAAGCGATTGCTGAACGCGAAGTCCTCGCCGCCAACTCGCCGACGCTGCGCACGGTGGCATTGCGCCCACATCTGATCTGGGGCGTGGGCGACCCGCACCTCGTCCCGCGCATCCTGGCCCGCGCCCGCGCCGGACGCCTGCGCATCGTGGGCGACGGCCGCAACCGCATCGACATGGTCCACGTCGAAAACGCCGCCGATGCCCACCTCGCCGCCGAACAGGCCCTCCGCCACCCGATCCCGAGTAACCTATTGGGTTGCTCGGGGTCGGCGGCGGGGCGCGCCTATTTCATCACCAACGACGAACCCGTGGTGCTCTGGGATTGGATCAACGGCCTGCTCACCGCCCTCGGCGAACCACCCATCACCCGTCGCGTCTCCCTAAGCACCGCGTCCGCAGTCGGCGCGGTCTGCGAAGCTGCCTGGCGCGTGCTCCCGCTCAAAGGCGAGCCACCCATGACGCGTTTCATCGCCGCAGAGCTGGCCAAGGATCACTGGTTTTCCATCGCCGCCGCCCGCCGCGACCTCAACTACGTGCCGCGCATCACCATGGCGGCAGGCACCGCTGAACTGGTCACGGTGTTGCTCGGGTCGAAAAGGTAGGAGCCCATTTATGGGCGATTCGCGCCCGGGAAATGCCCCCGACAAATCGCCCATCAATGGGCTCCTACCTTTAAATCACACTCCGCGCTGACGCACCGCTTCGAACAGCGTAATGATCGTCGCCATCGCCACGTTAAGTGAATCCGCCTGCCCCGCCATGGGGATCACCACGCGGGCGTCGGCCTCCTTCAGCCAGTAGTCGCTGAGCCCGTATTGTTCGCTCCCCATGACGATGGCCAAGGGCCCACGTAGGTCCGTCGCCGTATAAAGATCGGTCGCCGAGGGCGTCGTCGCGACGGACCTCACCCCGTGTTCGCGCAGCCACTCGCGCACATCCACGCTGCTCGCGATCACCACCGGCACGGAAAACAACACGCCCGTCGAAGCGCGCACCACGTTGGGATTAAATAAATCCGTGACCGGGTCGCACACGATCAGCGCATCCACGCCCGCCGCGTCGGCGCTGCGCAAGATCGTGCCGAGGTTGCCCGGTTTTTCGATAGCCTCCACCACGAGCAGAAACGGAGCCTTGCCCGCCGCCGGAGCGGGAATATCCGCGAGCGTTCGTTTCCACTGCGGCGCGACCGCCAGCAACCCATCCGGTCGCTCGCGGTAGGCGACTTTGGCAAACGCCTCCTTCGACAATTCAAACACCTGCGCCCCCGCCGCCTGTGCCTGCGCGATTAGCGCGGGTTCGTTTTCACCCAGATACCACTCGGGCGAAATGTAGAGCTCCGTGAGCGTGATATTCTTTTCAAGCGCGCGGCGAATCTGCCGGTAACCCTCGACAAGGAACACGCCCGCCTCGTCACGCGGACGCCGGTCGCGCAGCTTCACGAGCTGCTTGATGCGCGGATTCTGGAGACTGGAGATTTTTTCAGGAAGTGTGCCCACGGAACACACGGAACACACGGAAACCGGAGCAAAAGACAAAATCCTTTTCCTCGCCGTCCGACTTTCCGTGTATTCCGTGTGTTCCGTGGGCCACCAACCAAAGAAAAAGTTCAACGACCGTCCGTTCGCCTATCATCAAGAGATCGAGCTGGAGATCGCCACGCTCACCAATCTCGGCGTGGGCCTCGGCCGGGTGCCGCATCCCGATGAGCCCGACTCCAAATGGGTCGTCATGGTGCCCTTCACGTTGCCCGGCGAACGCGTGAAGGCCCGCGTCTTCCGCAACCACAAGAATTTCTCCGAGGCCGACCTCGTCACGGTAGTCACGCCCTCCCTGAAGCGCATCACCCCGCCCTGCCCGGTATTCGGCTCCTGCGGCGGCTGCCAATATCAAAACCTCGCCTACGAGGAGCAGCTCCTCTGGAAACGCCGCCAGGTCGAGGAGCTCTTGAAATACATGGCCGACGTCACCTTTCCCGTGCTGCCGGTCATCGGCTCGCCCGCGGCCTACGGCTACCGCTCCAAACTCACACCTCACTTCAACCCGCCGCGCGAACCACGCGAAGGCAGGGACGGCTCTCCGGGTGGGAGCGAGCTTGCTCGCGATTCCGATTCTCGCGAGCAAGCTCGCTCCCGCCCGGCCCTGCCCATCGGCTTCCTCCGCCCAGGCACGCGCTTCGACATCATCGACGTGCCGCGCTGCCCCATCGCCACCGATGCCATCAACGCCCGCCTCGCCGAGGCCCGGGCCACCGTGCGTGCCAAGGCGGCCAACGGTGACTACCAGCGCGGCGGCACGTTGCTGCTGCGCGACGCCTCGGGCGTAGTGACAACCAACTACGACGACATCGTCACTGAGACGGTTGGCGACCTGAAGCTCAAGTTTCTCGCCCGCGATTTCTTCCAGAACAACCCGTTCATCCTGCCGGCCTTCACCGGGTATGCCCGCGATCAGGCGGCCGCGAGTGGCGCACGGTTCATGGTGGACGCCTACTGCGGCAGCGGCCTTTTCGCCCTCACGGCCGCGCCCGCGTTTGAGCAGGTCGCCGGCGTCGAGATTAGCGAAAGCAGCATCATCTTCGCCCGACAAAACGCTGCGGCCAACGGCCTGAAAAACGTGACGTTCCAGGCGGGCGATGCTTCGGCGATCTTCGCCGGCCTCACGTTTCCGGCCGCTGACACCGTTGTCCTCATCGACCCGCCGCGCAAAGGCTGCGACGAAGCGTTTTTGAGCCAACTCTTCGCCTACGGCCCGCGAGCAGTCGTGTATGTCTCCTGCGACCCGGCGACCCAGATGCGCGACCTCAAATCGTTCCTCGCCGCCGGCTACGAGCTCACCGCCGTGCAGCCCTTCGACCTGTTCCCGCAGACGCGACACCTCGAATGTGTCATCTCGCTTCGTAAAAAATAGCCCCACCCTCCCTCCGCCCGCGCGCTCCCCAGCCACCGCCGGAACAGAGCATAACCTAATAGGTTATGCTTTATTCCGGCGGTGGGGTGGCTGATCTCTGCGAGCGGGTTGAATTTGCGACACACGGCTTGCCTCGGCGCACCTGCGGCATAAATCCCTGATGCCTATGGCATCGCTTCCCACCCAATTCGCCGGCGTCACGGTCGTGACCAAGGCCAATGTTTATTTCGACGGCAAAGTCGTCAGCCACACCGTGCTGTTTACCGATGGCTCCAAAAAAACCCTCGGCCTCATCTACGCCGGCGCCTACCACTTCGGCACCGACGCGGCCGAGCGCATGGAGATCGTCGCCGGGTCCTGCAAAGTAACCCTCGACGGCCAGACTGCCGTCGAGACTTACGCGGCCGGCACTTACTTCGACGTGCCCGCCAAATCCGGTTTCACCATCGAGGTGTCCGCCGGTATCGCGGAATACATCTGCTCGTTCATCACCGCTTAACGATCGACGAACGCGGCGGTTTTTTGCCGCCGCGTTCGCATTTTTCCCGGTCCGGATTGAGGGTGAGTATCTGATTTACTTCACCTTCTCGAACTCCAACGCATGCGCTCCATTTTTGTTCTCACCCTCCTCGGTGTCGTGCTTATCTCGATCGCACTTATGGTGCGTTCCGGGATCATCTCGCGCGAAAACCCGGGCCTGCCGATCAACGCCGCGATGCGCGCCGCCCTCGGTGACAAAGCCCACCAGTGGACGGAGCGGGATATCGGGCTGATCGCGCAGAATTACCCCGGTGCCCAAAGTCTGCCCACGGGCCTTCGCTACATCGTGCGCACACCTGGCACCGGCGAGAGCACGCCGCAGCGCGGCCAGATTGTGACGGTTCACTACGAAGGCCGCTTCCTCGATGGCGAAATCGTCTTTGATACCTCCGCGAATCGGGAAGGCCCGCTGAACTTTCGCGTCGGCGAAGGCGTGGTCATTCCCGGGTGGGACGAGGGCGTGATCGCGATGAAGAAGGGTGAAAAGCGCACCTTGATCGTCCCCTACTGGCTCGCCTACGGAGAGAAGGGTATCCGTGGGAAAATCCGTCCGCACGCTACCTTGGTGTTCGATATTGAGCTGCTGAAGTTCGAGTGATTCGACCTGTATTCGGATCGTGGGAGGGACCGGCTCCGTCCGGTCCGCAGAGCACGTAGCCATAAGAATCCGGGGTTTAGGTGGCACGGGCGTCCCGGCCGTGGGTTCGGAACATAGGCGAGATGCCCGTGCCGCTCCAAGCCAGCTACAGTTCTATTTAAAACCCGCTATCCCGCGGTGGTATTGCTTCGGCCGGCTAGAAGTCGCCACGGGAAGAAATAGACCACGTAAACCCCTGCGTAGACCGCGAAGTTTTCCCATCCAACGTGATTCGCGAAGGCGAAGAAAAAAATCAACACGTGCAGACGGATCACGTTCACATATGGCTTCACCATCAGCGCCGCCCCGTCCCGAGCCTGCCGCGCCTGGATATCGGCCGCTTTCACCGAGGTTGGAACTACCCGCAGCGGCGGCCGACGGAACGCCGCCCGCTCAGCGAAGAAAACGACCGGAAGCCAGATGCCATAGCGTGCAAACACCAACGCGTAATCCGGCTCCTGCGGTCCCCCGGCCCCTTCAAGCGGAAAAAACTGGTGCAGGAACATCGAGTGCACGACGTGGAAAAGCCCGAAATGCACCGTGAAGAACGCCAGTAGAAAAACACCGCCGAGCATGGCGCCGACCTGGCCCCACGCCCGGCTGAAAATAGCCCAGACAATCATGGCGTAGCCCACCACCAGGCTGGATAACCAAAGACTCCAAACGAGATCATCCGTATCCCACTGGGCGAATCCCGCGATCGCCAAGCCCCCGACAAACGCCAGCGCATCCGGCCAGGCCGAGGCCCAGCCGCGTGCGGGAGTTTGGTCGGCGGGGTTCACGTCATTTCGCCGAACGCTGAATCAATTCGATCTCGTAGCCTTCCGGCGCATCGATGAAGGCGATGAGCGAGCCGCTGCCCGTGACGGTGGGGCCATCGCTCAGTTCATAACCCCTAGCCTTCAATTCGGCGGCAAACGCCGTGAGATTTTCCACCTCAAAAGCGAGGTGCGTCAGATCCGGCTGGACTTGAACGGAAGCCGCGCCCGCAGGCATCTGGCAAAGCTCGATTTCCTCGTCGCTGTTAGGCGTGGCGAGGAAAACCAATTGAGCGCCGCGGGGCGACGTGTGCCGGCGCGAAACCGAAAGCCCAAGGGCGTCCCGGTAAAACTTAACCGAACGCTCGACATCGTTTACCCGGTAGCGGGTGTGCAGGAGTTTTTTAACAGCCATGGGCTTCACCAAAACGCCTTCCCTTACTCACCGCAAGCGCATCGCCGGACCACAGGCCCCAGACGTGCGTCTGCTGCCCGGCTTGCCTTTACTTCTTCTGTTCGTCGCGGGCGGAAAGCTCTTTCAAACGTTTGGTCGTGATCAGCTCAAATTTACCCCCGTTACGGCTGCTGGTTTTGCCGAGGTCTTCCATGGCTTGCTTGGGCTGCTCATCCGGCCCCACAAACAAGAAAATGTTGAGGGCTGCTCGATCTTTCAACAGCGCACGCTGGAGCTGAGAGATGTGCGTCAGTAAGTCTGCGTATTCGGCACCCCCTCTATCATTATAACCGGTGCCCCAGATCGCCCGGCCGTCTTTATTCACCCAGCCTTTAGTGTCCAGCGGGATGCTTTCGCCCATCTTTTTAAGCACAGCTTGAAAGTCCGCGTCGAAAATACGCCGTGTGTCACGAATGATAAGTGGAGGTTTACCTTGGGCTTTCAGCTTGGTATTCACCTGATCAAGCCGCTCACGGGCTTTCTTCAAGAATGCGTTTCGCGCCGCGTTCACCGCATCAAGGTCAAGGCCGGAGCGCTTCATATCAGCAAGCATTTCGTCGTTCTCTTTTTTGCGTTTGGCCAGTTCGCTATCGCTGATCTTGCGCTCCACCCGTCCGGCGCTACCGGTCACGAGAAAGATAGTGTCGGGCTGAAGCTCAAGGGCTGCGCGCAGCGCTCGTGCCCACACGGTGGGGATCAGAGTCTCATCAAGACCAGCGGTAGGAAGTTCCTTGGCTCTCCACGCGAGCCGGTTGCGGACCGAAGACATGCCCAGAACGTTGGGATCGGCGTTGATCGGGCGAATCCATTCAAAGAACCGCTCCTTATTCGCGACCGTTGCGGGCAGGAGGGTTCGGTCAAACGGTGTTAAAGTCCCACCTATCTCGCTACTCACACCGGTTTCGAACAACACCACGCCGAACTCGGCGCTCGGGGGCAGGCGGCTGACGAGCTTCATCATCTCTTCGCGAATGATTTTGAAGGCATCGAAACCACCTTTGCGGATATCGAGGAGGTTGGTGCCGACATCGACCACGAACACGACCTTGGACGCGCGCTGGCTGGTCGTGCCCAGAAAACTCATGCTCATGAAACCCGAACCGAGCCCGCTGCCAGAACCAAGACCCGTGCCATACCCGGTGCCCGTGCCCACCGCTCCCAGCCCTTTGCCAAAACCCATGCCGCTCAAAGAGCTGGCCCCCACTGAGGGTAGATCGGGCATCGCGGGCAACTGGAGGGCATTCTCGGCAGTTGAAAAAATACGCGAAGCGGAAACCGGCGAGGCGCTGGAAGAACCGCCACCTTTACGCGCGACCTGCAGGCGGTGCTCAACTTGTTTTTGAGCCACGTTGGTGTCCGAGGGAGGCGGAGCCTCGAATGTTTTCTTTTTACCGATAATCTGCTCGCTGACGAAGTAGCCGGCTACACCGACCATGATCACGTGCACGATAACGGTGACTAGCAGGGGCACACTTGCGGTGATGCGCTTGTAAAGATTGGGGTTAGGCGCGCTCATCGGTGAATTAAAGCTCCGAATCGGAGGTAAAGGTGACGTTGCTGATTCCCGCTACCGACAGCGCATTAAGCACATCAATCGTGCGGAAATAGGGAGACTCCGGGTGGCTGATCAAGGTAACCACCAGCTTGCTCTTGGCGGCATCGCTGGAGGCCTTGAGGCGGAGGAACGTGCCCGTGAGCTGGGGCAGTTCACGGCTCTGGGGAGAATCGTAGGCCTCGTCGTTGAGCGTGACTTCACCGTCTTCGCCGACTTGAAGGATTTGCTCGTCAACGAACTCGGTCGTCGTGGAGGAAACCGAAATACCCGGAAGCTTGGTCTGCAAGATCTGCTCAATGCGGATCTGGGCGGCCAACGACATGAAAAACACGAGGATCACGAAGACCACGTCGATCATCGGGGCAATCTGGAAGCCCACGTCCGGGTTTCCCTGCTGAATGGGCATTTTCATGGTCTTGAAATCAACGACTGGTGGTGGCGAAGGTGACGTCGGAGATACCCGCCTTGGCGGCGGCCTCCACCACTGCTGAGATGTAACGGACAGGAGTGCGCGCGTCGCTGCGCACGAGAACACGGACCTTGTCGTTGGCCTTTTTACGAGCAATCAGCGACGGAACCACATCGTCGAGATTGACGGTATGCTCCTCAAAGGTCGTCACGGCCGTTTGGGTTTGAGTCCTCCAGGCAACATTGAACACGAGCTCTCCTTCGGAGTCTTCCTTCTTGTTGGCATCGGGCGCAACGGGAAGTTCGATTGAGGGGTCGTAACGGGAGACCGCAGTCGTCGCGATGCTCATAAAGAAAATGAGCAGCACGAGCAACACGTCGATCATCGGGGCGATTTGAAATTCGGGCTCGCCATCAGCACCACCACCACCACCAGCCATGGGTTAAAGGAGTTAAAGGATTGGGGTTGGCGCAGGCGGCGTTTAACGGCCACCCACGCTAAGAAAGATCAGTCTTATTCCTGGCCGGCTGCAACCGGAGTGCCGCCGCCGGCGACCCAGTTGGGGGTAGCTGCGTAGGATTCGGCACCCTCAAACTCGACCTGACCAACGTGGTCGTAAGGGAACTTGCGGAAGAGGTCATTGGCGGCATCGGACAAGGCGTGGATAGAATGACCGGTGCGATTGCGGATGAGGTAGTAGAAGATGAACGCCGGGATAGCGACGGCAAGACCGGCGGCAGTCGCATGAAGCACGTGGCCGATGGCGCCCGAGAGCTTGGAGGGATCGGCTGCACCCGCTTGGCCCATCGCCGCGAAGGCTTGGATCATGCCGACCACCGTGCCAGTGAGACCGATCATCGGAGCGATAACGCCGATAACGGAGAGGTAAGCGATCTTGCTCTGGAAGGCGGAGTTCTCACCGATGATGGCCGAAGCCATGGCGTCTTCAGACGCCTGTTTACCACCGGGAGCATGCTTGAGGCCGGCATGAATGACGTTGGCGAGGATGCCGGGGTTGGCTTGGGCCCAAGCGTAGGCGCCGTGGTAATCACCGGCGCGGAAGAAAGCGCGGAAGCTATCGACCGCGGCGGGCGCGACGATTTGTTTGACCGAGGTCTTCATCACGAGATCGATGACCAAGTAAACAATCAACGCTGAGCAGACCCAGAGAGGAAGGATGGTCGGAGCGCTGAGCTCCTTCAGGAGCGATTGCTTGATGACGACGGGAGCGGCTTCCGCAGCCCCTTGAGCAAGGAGCGCGAGCGGGCTGGCGGCGAGGAGGGAGGCGAAACCGGTTATACGGCGGAGGGTGGATTTCATAAGTCGCGGGAGATGGGTTTTGTCGTAAAAAAAAGAGCGAAAGAAGGGGTCAGAGCTTGGCGGACTCAACCTTGGCGATGGCCGCCTCGGCGCTATTGGGATAGGTCACGGTTATATCGAGATAAGCGCGCTCGGCTCGAACCGTGTCGCCATAACCTCGGAACGACCGCGCACTGCCCAAAAGAGCCGCCGGCATGATCGCATCTTCGGTGCCGTAGAAGGCCGGGACCTGAAGGTAGAATTCAAGCGCCTTTTCAAAGTTTTTTCCCTCGAAGGCGATGTCTCCACGCAGGATTGCCGCGCGGGCCTCAATCTCGGAAGAAACATCTTTTCGCATGATTTCGTCGAGCATCGCGTCGGCAATGTCGGCCTTGTCGAGCAGGATTTGAATACGCGCCATGATCAACTGCGCCGCCGCCACCGTCTCAATATCTTGGGAAGTCGAGATGACTTCGCGAGCCGCACGCTCGGTCTCATCATTTTTCTTTTGGTCCAAAAGGGCACGCGCGCGGATCAAAGCGGCCTCGCCCCACCACGAACCCGGCAACTTCGAAAAGGGGGCGAACTGACGATAAATCGGAGTGATCTTTTCCTCGGCCTCGACGCCACTGCCCGCTGCCAAAAGCTGTCGGGCCTGCTCCAGCTCTTCCGGCTCCGGCCATTCCAACCGGGCCACTTGATTGATCGGATAGGAAACTTCGGCACCGGCGGCAACTGAACGAACCAAGCTGGTCCCCTTCAAAACGACATCGGCTTGGTTCAGCACGCGGCCGTCTTTGAGGATGTATCGCTGAGCGCAAAGAGGCGATACCGCCACCAGGGCAAGGACTGCATAAAGGTATGATTTCATGAGGCACCTCCCGTAGTGGTCGCAGCCGCAGCCGGTGCGGCAGGGACGAGTAATTCCAACACCTTGACGCGCTCCTCGGCGCGCTGGAGTTCGGAATAAGACTCAAAACGATCCCGGCTTCTGATCATTTCTTTATAAGTCGCCAAGGCCTCCTTGGGCTGTCCCAACTTTTCAAAGGTCTGCCCGCTGCTCAGGTAGGCACGTGCCACCCAAGGGGTGAATTTGCGGTAGGAGATGTAAACACGCTGGAAATGCGCCTGCGCTTGAGCCAGATCGGCGGCGCTCCCGCGCTTCAAGAGGATTTCGCCAAGCGAGTAAATGCTCTGGGCGGTCGCTTCGCCGCGCCAAGAACGGTTGCCGGCGATCTGCTCAAAAAGTTCCTTTGACGAATCCAACTTGTTGTTGGCAAGCAAAGTTTTCGCTTGGCCAAGCGTGGCCTCCAGCAGCTTGAACCGGGCACCGGCGCGATCAATCGCGTTGGTGAAGTGAACCAGCGCGTTATCGTAGTCACCGGAGAGATAGGCCAGTTCACCCAAGCCGACGTAACCGAAATCAGCATACATCGAGCGGGGGTAACGGAGCACCAGCTGGTCGTAGCAGGCGCGGGCAGCATCGAGCTTGCCTTGTTCGCGGAGCAGGTCTCCCACGCGACCCAGCAAGCCTGGGGACAACGCTTCGGGTGAAACCTCCGCGCCGATTCGGGCCAGCAATTTGTCACGAAGGACAGGATCTTTACGCAGGGACGCCACCTCGGCTTCGGTAAACAGCACGCGAGCTTTCACCGTCGGTTGATTGTAGTTCTCGCCCGTGACGAGTTCGCGCTCGACGCGGCTGGCGATCTGCTCGGCGGAGAGCGGAGGGGGCCGAACCCCATCGGGGCCGGGCCGCGGGTTGCGGGCGAGGAGAGCGGCCATCTGCGTGAGCAGGCGCTCGACCGCGTCTCGATTAGGGTCGGTGATATAGCGGCGGGCGATCTCCCCCATCTGGGTGATGGCCACGTCAACCCGTCCTTCGCGGGCGCGCAGGCGGCCAATCCAGTAAGCGGCGTTGATCACAAAGGGGTGATCAGGGCGTTCGCGAGCGAACTCCTCCCACATGACCGCAGCGGAATTGTAGTCGCGCTTGCCCTGATAATGTTTCGTGAGCTCGTCCAACACGTAACCGAGCTGGTCGTCGGACAGCGAGGCAGCCATCGCCGCGCGGTAACTTGCGATGGCATCATCGATGCGTCCTTGTCCGGCATAAACGTCACCCTGAGTCGAGAGAGCCTCGCCACGCTGGGGATGATCGACCGGGTAATCAGCCAACCAAAGGTCCAATTGCTTTTCAGAGGCTCCGTAGTCCTGCATCGCATACTGAGCGGCGGCGATCCGGTAACGTCCATCCGCGACAAACCGACCATCGGGATACTTCTCGGTATACTGGTTGATTTCCTTGATGGCAGTAGTCGCTTGCCCGAGCACCAGCGAGGCCATGGCTCGCAGGTAGGTGGCGTCCTCGGCAAAACGTCCTTCGGGAAACTTGGTGATGTAAGCCTCCGACGCCTTGCGAGCCTCCTCGAAACGCCCCCCAGCGAAGTGCGCATTGGCCTGCATCAGGAGCATGAACTCCGTAAGTTCGGCATCGGGGAACTGGTTCACGCCAACGTCAAGAAACTCGAGCTGCATGTCGGCCCGGCCGCGATCAAAGGCCGCTTGTGCCGCCACGTATAAAGCCTGAGGCAGCAGTTTACTCGTGGGCATCACCCGCATGAACTCGTCGATGGCACCGCGCATCTTATCGACGCGGCCGGAGTCCGCGTAAGCGCGCACGAGTTCCGAGAAGGCCAACTCACGTTCTTGCGCCTCAGGATATTCCTTCAGCAAACGCTCAAAAACGATGGCTGCTTCCCACGCACCGCCGCGCACAAGGAACGTGTGGCCAAGTCGGTAATAAAGCGTCGCATCGTAATCGGCCCGTTTAGCGATCTCGTCGAGGGCCGTCTTGGTCGCCTTAAGTCGGGTTTCAACCCGGCGCGCCGTGTCGGAGTCGCTCACGGAGCCGCGCGACAACGTTTTCTGCCGTGCAAGGCCCGCCTCCATGCGTTGGATGCGCTGGGTTTGCAGGCGCACCAGCTCGGAGCGGGGCAAGACCGTGCGATACGCCGTCAGCGCACCAGCCAAATCGTTGGCCGCCAACAGGGTATCGCCGAGCTGAAGGCTGAGAACGTTTAATCCCGCCAAGTTGTCGACCGTGTTGAAGTTACCCCGGAGGAGTTCGAGTCCGCGGTGCGCTGCGGGAAGATTCTTCTGCTCCAGCTGAAGCGCAATCAACGTGAGCGCGGAGTCCGCCCAGTCGGCGTCCCGGGGGGCCGTCGCCAACAAACGGTTAAGCGCATCAATCGCGACCAAGGGTTGCTTGGACTGTTGCGCGGCCATCGAACGATACATGAGGGCCTTGTCGCGATAGGTGGTGGATTCTTCCAACGCCGCGAACACCGGAACCGCCTCGGCAAATTTATTCTGGAGGGCCAGCGCGAGACCCAGCACCAGACGGGCATCGGCGGCGACCTGCCCGGTCGTGGTGGTCTTCAACAGTGTAGTTGCGACCTCTTCGGCGCGCGCATAGTTCTGGAGCTGAAACTGGGTGTTGGCCGCCAGCAGCTGTATCGTAGATAGGGATACACCCGCGGGTAACGCTTCGCCTTTGGCGACGCGTGCAAGGACCATTTCCAGCAACCCCACAGCATCGCCCGGCTTGTTGGCTTTGATGTTGCCATCAGCCTCGCCCAAGATCTGAGGCAAAGGCACTTGGACCTGCGCCTGAGCACCAGCGGCCGTGATCACAGCTACACCGAGACCGCAGGCAAAGCGGGCGGGACTAAGCGAAGTCGAAATCCGGCGCAGGGGTAGACGCATAGAGAAAAGCGAACCGAAGAAATGAGCTCGGAACGGTGAGGTCAATGTATTCTTGCCGAAGTTGTGTCAGGAAAACGGTGACGCGCAGGCAAGGCGTTTTCCCGGCACCCCGGAAGCGGGTCGGTCCGGCTCCGAAACAGCCCATCACTATTAAACATCCGTTGACAGCACGGCGGAGGCTGAAAAGACAGCGGCGTGTCGCTTTCGCTTTCACCGCAGGGTCACCTGCATCTCGACGAGACGGCCGCCGCCGGTCGCCATTCGCTTGTAGCGGACGGCCTCCGAAAGGCGGTCGCCCAATCGTCCGCGCATACGCTTCGCTGGTTGGCGACGTCCGGTCTCGATGCGCCCCTTGGGCCGGGCGACTCGTTTTGGCGCGAATTCAGCCGCCTCTACTTCACCCGCCTGTGCCACACCCCGGAACTGGACGTTCTTAATTCCCTGCCGTCGCCCGATGTGCCCGAGCTCGAGGGCCTGGTTGCCGCAGCCCCGCCTTTGCCCGGGGCGGAGTATCTAAAAGCGGATACGCTGATCGGGCTTTGGCGCGAACTTGACGCCTTGGCCTTCGCCGAGATCGCCAAAACGAAGGGCGGAGCGCAGGCCTGGCTTCGTAAACAGAATCCCGTATGGAGCCTGGTGGGGCGCGTCACTTTCCATCTGGCCGAAAACAAGCGCGACCCCGACCGGCCCTTTGCGTTTCTCGCCACCTACATCCAGCGCATATCCGAACAAGCGAAGCCTCAATACCTGCCGCTCGGTCACGCCTTGCAGGAACACGCCGGGGCTCGCAACCGGGACGCCCTGCTCACGTTGCTCGCCCCGGTGCAACGCGCCGCAACCAAGAGCACACTCGTCCGCGAGCTCGTTGAATCCAAACGCGTTTATCAACCCCAGGCCTGGACCGCAAAAGAGGCCCACCGCTTTTTACGAGACATACCCCAGATCGAGGAGAGCGGCCTGCTGGTCCGCCTGCCTGACTGGTGGCGGCCCGGTCGCCCGACGCGTCCGGCGGTGAGCGTGACACTGGGCGAAAAAAAGCCGGCCGGCCTGGGGCTGGAAGCGCTCTTGGACTTCACGGTCGAGCTCAGCCTCGACGGTAAAGTCCTCACCGCCGATGAATGGAAGCACCTCGCCTCGGCCGACGGCCTCGTGCTGCTCCGCGGCAAATGGGTCGAAGTGGATCGCGCAAAACTCGACACGGTGCTCGCCCACTGGAAAGCCCTCGAACGCGCCCGCGCCGAGGGCGGGCTTTCCCTCGCCGAAGGCCTGCGCCTGCTCTCGGGCGCCCAACCCGGCGACGGTGCCACCGAGGTCGACACGGCCGACGTCCGCGCCTGGTCTTCCGTGCGCGCCGGCGGCTGGCTTGAACAAACGCTGGCCACCCTTCGCCAGCCGGCCGACACGACTCCCTCGGGCGTCGATACGCCGACGGCGGCCGGCCTTCGCGCCACCCTCCGCCCTTACCAGCGCGACGGCGTTCGCTGGCTCGCTTTTCTCGCTCGCCTACGCCTCGGCGCCTGCCTGGCGGACGACATGGGCTTGGGCAAAACCCTCCAAGTATTGGCTGCGCTGATACAGCTCCGCGCCGACCAGCCCGGCGCCGCCCCCGCGCTGCTGGTGTTGCCCGCCTCGCTTCTGGGCAACTGGCGCGCCGAGGCCGAGCGCTTCGCCCCGTCGTTAAGGTTATGGGTTGCCCATCCCTCCGAAGCCGGCACCGAGGCTCTCGCCGCCGCCGCGCGCGATCCGGCCTCCGCCCTGGCCGGGGTGGATATCGTGCTCACCACCTACGGCCTCGTCGGCAAACAAGACTGGCTGCGCAAGCAGACTTGGAGCGTTGTCATCCTCGACGAAGCCCAAGCCATCAAGAACCCGGGCGCACGCCAGTCCCGCGCCGTCAAAGAGCTCAAGGCACACGTCCGTTTCGCGCTCACCGGCACCCCGGTCGAAAACAGTTTGGGCGATCTCTGGTCGTTGTTCGATTTCCTCAACCCCGGCCTGCTGGGCAGTGCCGCCCAATTCACCCGCTACACCCGGGACCTGGCGCAGTCCCAGGAGCCGGGAGCGTTTGCTCCGCTGCGGCAGTTAGTGCGGCCCTATATCCTGCGCCGCCTCAAATCGGATCGCAGCGTCATCGCCGACCTGCCCGACAAGACGGAGATGCGCGCCTTCTGTTCGCTCACCAAACGCCAGACGGTCCTTTACGCCGAGACGGTGAAGGAACTCGCCGAACGCTTGGCCGAGGTGCAAAACCTGCAACGACGCGGCGTCGTTCTCGCCTACCTCATGCGCCTGAAACAGCTGTGCAACCATCCCGCCCAGTTGCTCGGTTCCGCCGACTACGCGCCCGATGAAAGCGGCAAGTTTCAACGCCTCGCGGACCTCGCCGGCGAAATCGCCTCACGGCAGGAAAAAGTGCTCGTGTTCACCCAATTTCGCGAGATGACCGGGCCGCTGCATCATTTCCTCACCGGTATTTTCAACCGCCCCGGACTCGTGCTCCACGGCGGCACCAGCGTGAAGGACCGGCGCGGCTTGGTTGAGGAGTTTCAACGCGAAGACGGCCCACCGTTCTTCATCCTCTCACTCAAAGCCGGAGGCACCGGCCTCACCCTCACCGAGGCCGGCCACGTCATCCACTTTGACCGCTGGTGGAACCCCGCCGTCGAAAACCAGGCGACCGACCGCGCCTACCGCATCGGGCAAAATAAAAACGTGCTGGTCCACAAGTTCGTGTGTCGCGGCACGCTGGAGGAAAAGATCGACCGCCTCATCACCGAAAAACAATCGCTCGCCGACGAAGTCCTCGCCGATGGCGGCGAAATGCCGCTCACCGAGATGGGCAATGACGAGTTGCTCAAATTCGTTTCGCTCGACCTGCGCGTCGCGATGCAGGAGGAGTGAGCCCGCCATGAGCTGGGACCACATCTCGCCTCTCTACATCAACGCCGCCACTCGCCGCGCTCAAGCCGCGCGCGCGGTCCGACAACTGTCGAAGAACGGTCGCACGCTCAACCCCGTGAAAGTCACCGGGCGCCTCATCGCGAACACCTTCTGGGGCCAGGCTTGGTGCCAACACTTGGAATCCCTCGGCGACTACGCCAATCGCCTGCCCCGCGGCCGCACCTACCTGCGCAACGGATCCGTGCTCGATCTGCAAATCTCGCCCGGCCGCATCAAAGCCCGTGTGATGGGTTCCACGCTTTACGAACAGACGCTTAAAATCGCCCCGCTCCCCCCCGCCCGTTGGGACGCCCTCAAGACCGCCTGCGCCGGCCAGATCGATTCGCTGGTTGAACTGCTCCAGGGGCGGCTCTCGGCCGGCGTGATGACCATCATCACCGACGCGCAGACCGGCCTGTTTCCCACCTCTCGGGAGATTACCAAAACCTGCTCCTGCCCCGATTCCGCCGGCGTGTGCAAACACCTCGCCGCCGTGCTCTATGGCGTGGCCACGCAGATTGATGAACGCCCCGAGTTGCTCTTCGTTTTGCGCGGGGTGGACCACCTTGATTTGATCGGCACGGCCACCTCCGCCCCCTCGCTGGCCGGCGAAGTCGCCGCCTTCGACATGGACCAACTCGCCGAGGTTTTCGGAATCGAGATGGCCGCGGTGCCGCCAGCCAAAACCAAGTCCGTTGCCCGAAAAAAAACCGCGCCGGTTTCCAAGGCACCCCAGGCTGGCAAGGCCCGAAAAAAATCAACGGGCGATTAATACTCGCTTCCTAACGCGTGCTAGCGATGTCGGCTCCGTGCTAACACGTGTGAGCTTTCCCCTCGCCGCCCGCCAACGACCGGGTAAGCGTTTCCCCCTCTCCTCATGAAAAAAGACGCCCTCCTCTCGAAGTTCAAATCTGAGAAAGTCATCGCCCTCATCCGTGCCGAGTCCGCGGACGGCCTGCTCGACTGCGCCAAGGCGCTCGCCGACGGCGGGCTCACCTCCATCGAGCTCACCATGACCACCCCGGGCGCGATTCGCGTGCTGGAAAAAGTCACCGCCGAGCTCCCCGATTTCGTCTTCGGCCTCGGCACCGTGCTCGACGCGGAGACCGCCCGCATGGGCATTCTCGCCGGCGCGAAGTTCATCGTGACCCCGGCGCTGCGCCCCGACGTCATCACCCTTTGTAAACGCTACAGCGTGCCCATTTTCAGCGGCGCATTCACCCCCACCGAAATCGTGGCCGCCTGGGAAGCCGGCGCCGATGCCGCCAAGGTGTTCCCCGCCGAGTTCTTCGGCCCCAACTACATCAAAGCCATCAAGGCCCCGCTCCCGCAGATCGAGCTCGTGCCCACCGGTGGCGTGACGGCCGAAAACCTCGGTGACTTCCTGAAGGCCGGTGCCTTCGCCACCGCCGCCGGCAGTTCGCTGGTGGATGCCAAGTCGCTCAAGGAAAAGAATTGGGCCGCCATCACCGCCCGCGCCAAGGCGTTCGTCGCCGCAGCCGCCGCCGCCTCCGCAAAGTAAGCGCATGCCGATGTAGGCGGCCAGCTCGCTGGCGCTTCGGGGAAACACCCGGAGCGCCTGCATGCCGGCGGCCAGTTGTATCCGGCTAGTATGCCGTCCCACGATAAATCACGCATGTAAGGCCTGACCTTGTGTCAGGCCGGTTGGGCGTGCTCACGCCGAAAGACTACCCGGCCTCACGCAAGGTGAGGCTACACCAATCCGAAAATTCAGTCGTTACCGGCTACTCGTTTTACGCCAAGGCGTTCGTTGCCGCGGCCGCCGCCGCCTCCGCAAAGTAAGCGCATGCCGATGTAGGCGGCCAGCTCGCTGGCGCGTCGGGGAAACACCCGGAGCGCCTGCATGCCGGCGGGCAGTTGTATCCGGCTAGCATGCCGTCCCACGATAAATCACGCATGTAGGGCCTGACCTTGTTTCAGGCCGGTTGGGCGTGCGCACGCCGAAAGACTACCCGGCCTCACGCAAGGTGAGACCACCAATCGGAAAATTCAGTCGTTACCGGCTACTCGTTCTACTTTGTTGAAATCAGGAATTGGGCCGCAAAAAGGCGCAGAAGACGCAAAAAAAGAAGGCTCGGTTTTGCGCTTTTTGTGCTTTTTTCAGCTATCCTCTGGGGTTCCCCCCGGAGCTTATCCGAACCGGCTCGCGCCCATCCTGCACCTGATGAACCTCGGTCGCCGAGCCGCACGGCCCCGCGAGGTGATGGACCGGTTGCGCGTGCGGTTAAGCGGTGGCTGCGCGGCAGGGGTTCTCCGGTTTTAAGGGAGAGTCTAAGCGATGTGGACAGGACGAGGCACGGCCGACACGGAGGTCGTCCCTCCCGGTCAGAAGAACGTCAGGTATTTGCCCTCGCTGATGCGCTTGATGAGGAGCGCCAATTCCATCGCGTGGTAGTCACCCCACATCGACGATTCGCCGCAGGGGACTTTCTGGCCGGCAGGAATGTGATCCCAACCGTTCGGGCGGTGATAGACGCTGTGGAGCAACAGGCCCTGGTGCTTTTTGTCGGTCGAGAGATACGCGTCGGAAAACAGCGTGTTCGCGACCGTGAGGCCGGCTTGGACGTAGCGTTTGCCAGCAGCCTTGTCGCCGTGGGCGGAGAGCCATTGGCCGAGGCGCAGCAGGCCTTGCGCGGCGATGGCGGCGGCGGAGCTGTCCACGGGCTCGTGGGTGTTGAAGGGATCGGCGTTGGTCTTCGTGATGTCGCCGAGCGCGGCCCAGTTGAGCGCGGCGCTGTCCCAGTAGGGAATGCCGTCTTTCGCGGTGTAGCCGTCGATGTAGTAATCGGCGGTGGCGCGGGCGGTCTCGAGGAAGAGGTCCGTCACGGCACGTCGACCGCCGACGGCGTCGAGGTCGGCGCCTTTGACCGTGTCGAGGAACTCAAGCTGCTCGGCGTAGCCGGCGATGATCCAGGCGGCGCCACGCGTCCAGGTGGTGAAGGGCGAGTAACCTTGTTGCGAGGAGGGGCAGCGGAACTGGCCGTCGTTGCGGTTGAAGACGGACTCGTGGGCAACGCGTCCGCGGACGTCGTAGCTGTCGCGGCCGGTGCCGAAGAAGACGTTGTAGCGCGCGGTGGTCGCGGCGTGTTCGATCGCGCGGTGGAGGAGGTTGATGGGCTTGTCGCCCTCGCCCATCAGCACGTGGCCGAGTTGGTGCGCGACGACCAGCGAACGCATGGAGCGAATGGTGTCGGCGAAGAGGGATTGCGGACCGTTGAAGGAGTAAACGTAGCCGGAGGGCGCGACGCCGGGGGAGCCTTTGACGGGCGACCACGGGGCGTTCTGGTTGGTGGTCGCGTGGCGGGCGGCCTGCACGGCACCGGAGACCTTGAGCGCGAGCTCGGTGTAGTTGAGCTCGTCCTGGTTGAAGGGGATTTTGCCCTCGAGCATCAGCCGGCGGAGATTGCCGTAGGTGGAGACGTTGTTGAAGCCGTGGTCATGCACGCCGACGTGCGACACGTGCGAGGCCATGAGCTGGAGGGTCTTCTCGCGGCCTAGCTTGAGGTAGCGCTCGTCACCGGTCGCGTCGTAGTGGAGGAACGCCATGCCGAACTGGAAGCCCTGCGTCCACTCGGTCCATCCGCGCGAGGTGTATTTGCCCTTCACGGTGAAGACGGGCGTGCCCTTGGACGGGTCCCAGGACTTGTTGATCAGGTCGATCTTTTGGCCGGCGAGTTCAAACAGGCGGGCGACTTGGGGTTGGAGCTTGGCGGGGGTCAGCGTGGCTTCGATTTTCATGGTAAGTGGATGGTCCAAGCGTGCGCGCGCACGTTCGTGAAACAAGGGCCAACTCACAGGACAAACCCGCGCTGCCAGCAC
>JANODO010000176.1:0-10157 GCA_031412735.1 Rariglobus sp.
CAACGCTCCGACCCAAGGCGCCAGTATCCAGCTGAAGACACCGCCGACGAGCCAGTAGGTTTCCCACGACCACCGGCGGACGCCGCGATAAGGAACATAAAACGAACCGGAGGCGAGGCCGCCAAGCCAGTGAAGACTGACGCCGAGAAGGGGGTCGGACATAGGGGTAGCAAGGTGGGCTTAGGGGGAAACAACGGATGTAACCGCAAAGTGATCGAGGCGGAGGAGTTCTGCGTCGCCACCGGTTACGCAAAAACAGAGAGACTGCACGCCGGTCAGTTTCGGCAAAGTAAATTCCTTGGTTTCCCATTTGCAGAGCCAAGGCCACCGCTGCCCGCTTCCGGGCAACGGACAGATGGTGATCAATTCACCCTGTGGTCCGCCGCGGCGCACTTCAATCGTGCCGCCCACATTGATCGCGAGATAACGAATCGTGAGGCGGTTCACGCCCGCGCCGCAGTCGATGTGGTCGTAGCGCGCCCAATCGCCCTTGTGGAGGCAGACGAGGATTTGCGCGGGGCGTTTGTCGGCGAGGCGCTGGGTATCGGTGCCGCGTTCGTCGTCGTAGGCGACGGCCGGGATGAGTTCGCCGGTGCGGTAATGGTTGGCCGGACCGCGCACACACTCGTAGCGCAGGTAGTCGAAATCCGCGTGGCCGCACGCGGCACCGGCGACCGGGTTAAAACAGAGGAGGCCGAATTTGTTGCCGAGAAAACTCTTTACGGAGAACTGCATGACGAGTTCGTCGCCTAGGGTCGTGAACGACTCGCCGTCGAGGCTGTAGGCGAAACGGGCGAGTCCGGCGGCGTCGGCTTCGGCGCGCAGCCAAGAGGTTTCGGCGGGCAGCAGCGGAGTCTCGGCCACCCGGCGGGTGTCGTTGACCATGACGAAACGGCGGCCTTCGGCGGTGCGCTCGACGGCGATGAAGGCGTGCGGGAAACCGAGCACGCAGATGCCGGCGAGATCGCCGGGGAGGAGCGCCGTGGTGTCGATGAAGGTCGTCGCGGAGCAACCGTCTCCGGTAATTTTCTGGGTGAGTGTGTTGCGAGCGTGCAGCAGGTCGGAGCCAAGCGAGGAACCGAGGCGCAACCAACCGGGTCGTGCGGAGAGCGACCAACGCGAGTCGTCGGGATTGTGATTCCAATGCCAGGCGAGGCTGAGGGTGGGCGAATCGAATTCGTCAGACCCTTCGGTGGCGCAGGGCTCGGCGGGTTGGGCGACGGCGGGCTTTTTCCACGTGACGGCGATTTTGGAATAGTTGTCGGGATTGCCGAGTGTCGGCCAGCCATCGCTCCACGTGACGGGCATGAGCACGGGCACGCGGCCGATGTAGTCGCGATCTTGAAACAGACAGAACCACGTATCGCCGTTGGGCAGGTCGACGAAACCGCCCTGGTGCAAACCGGCACCTGCATAATTCATATCGTCGGCGGTCATCAACCGGGACTCGTAGGGCCCGTGAATCGCTTTGGAGCGGTAAACGATCTGGATACCGTTGTAGGCGCGGCTGGTGTTGCAGATATAGTAGTATCCGCCGAATTTATACGCGTGCGAACCTTCGAGCGGGTTGCCGTAGGCGCTGGAGTAAAGGAGCTGCGGGCGCACGGCGATGGCCCGGGCGTCGGAGGTGAGTTCGGTGAGGTAGATGTCGTTGGCGCCGTGGATCACATACACGCGGTCGTCGTCGTCGAAGAAAAGACCCGGGTCGTAGAGCTCGATGCCGCCGAACCAGGTGATCTCGTAGGGGCCTTCGGGGCGCGTCGAGCGGGCAAGCGAGAAGCCCTCGTTGGGCATGCAGTAAGCGACGTAGAAAACGCCTTTGTGGTGACGGATCGAGGGGGCCCAACTGCCGCCGCGGTAAGCGACCTGGCCATCGATCATCGAATAGGCGGGATTGGATACGGGCAGGCGGTCGTAAACGTGGCCGATGATGCGCCAGTTGACCAAGTCACGGGAGTGACAGATCGGGATGCCGGGAGCGTCGGTGAACGACGAGCTCGCGAGATAAAAGTCGTCGCCGACGCGAATCATATCAGGGTCCGGATAGTCCGCGTGGATGACGGGATTGGTGAAGGTGCCGTTCAGGTTGTCAGCGATGCGCATGGAAAGGGGGGGGAGCCACGCCCTCGGATTGGTGGAATGGCTGAGGTCAAAGTTTAGGGAAATCCTTGGTTGCGCGGAATGGGCACGAAGCACCAATGCATACGTCAAAACCACGCGGCGAAGAGCGTGCAGGTTCAATCCTTCGTCAATACGCCGTCATGGAGGCTCAATGCTCCGGTAGCGGCTGACCGGTGCGGTTTGTTATTGTGAAGGAGTTAGGCCGTGCATCCCAGTGGGTGCTGGCTCGTCTGGAATCAGCTAGCCGCTTACCCCTCTCCATGTATTACCCCTTTGATCTTTCTTCATTTTGTATCGGAACCGCCCTGATCGGATTGGTTGCAGCCGGCTTTGCGTCTTCATCCCACGCGGTCGGTATTGACGAACGCAGTTGGGAAAACGCGGTGAACGCCAGTTCGGCGAATCCCGTTAACTCCAAG
The DNA here is from genome assembly GCA_031412735.1 of Rariglobus sp. Taxonomy (GTDB): domain Bacteria; phylum Verrucomicrobiota; class Verrucomicrobiia; order Opitutales; family Opitutaceae; genus Rariglobus. Next base: position 2,541 of record JANODO010000176.1, read on the forward strand.
GCCTCGGCGACCGGAATCACGTGGGGCGACGACACCGCCGACAACCTGGCGAGCGCGGCCTTGCATGCGGTGATCGATGCCAACCCGGCCGCACTCGGTGCGCAACCCATTGAGTTGGCCGACGGACAGCGGGTAACGTTCAGTGGCGAGTTGCTGCTCAAGGAGGGAGTCACCGAAACCCGTGTGCCGCTGGAGTTGCGTATTGGGCTCTTCGACACGCTGGGCAGCGCGGAGCCCACCGGTTGGCTTGGTTATTTTTTTGGAAACGCTTCCTCGGGCGGAGCCGGCGTGTTCTGGCGCCGGTCACCCCGGAATCGCACCCTCTTTGTTTCGGTCGAGGGTTCGCAACCCCTGGGCAGTTATCCGCAGCTTAACGGGCCTCGGTCAAATCTTTCGCCGGGTCGCTATTCATTCAACCTGACACTCACCCGGAGCGGGCTGGCCATCGCCTACAAGGCCTCGATGGTTCGTCTTGGCAATGGGCAGGTCCAGGCTGAGTTTGAAGGCGTCGACCCAAAGCCGGCGTCGTTCACGTTTGATCGCGTTGGTTTTTTGGCCGGTCGCAACCTGGCCGCCGACCAAATCGTGCTGACGGATCTTAAGCTGGCCGTGGTTGAAGCTGCGGTATCGGCATCGGTATCGTCTGCGGTGCCGGTGCCGGCGCCGGCGCGCGAGCAACCGCCCGTGCCGCAGTCCGGCGTCGTGGAAATCGTTCCGGACGGTGCGTGGACTTGGTTCAATGACGAGCGATCCATCTGGCACCAAGGTTCCCTTTACACCGGTTATGTCACGGCTGCCGGTGATGTGGGCCTGGGCTGTTACGATCCCATCAACGGGAAGGTGACCAACTACGTCTTGGGCACCGCACGCTCAAGGCAGGTGGACGACCACAACAACCCGTCGTTGGTGTCGCGTGCCGACGGTCGCCTGGTCGCCGTCTATGCAAAGCACGGTGCCGCCCGTGAGTTTTACACGCGTATTTCCGACGTCCCCAATCCCGCCCGCTTGGAGGACTGGGGGCCTGAGTTGGTCACGACCACCCCTGCGAACAACACCTATGCGAATGCCTACCAGCTGTCCGCCGAAGGCAACGCGCTCTACTCGTTTCATCGCAGCATTAATTGGAATCCCTCGTTGAGCATTTCGAAGAACGGCGGGGAAACGTGGGAGCCCGCGGTCCACTTCATCACCGCGGGAGCAAGCCGCTCGGTGCGGCCTTACACGCGGCTCGTCTCCAACAACACGGATCGCATCGACGTGATGTATACCGATGGACATCCGCGTAACGTGGAAAACTCCGTGTATCACCTCTACTACAAAGCCGGCGCGGTCCATCGCACGGACGGAGAAGTGATCAAACAAATCGTCCAGCTCCCGCTCGATCACGCGGGCGCCGAGCGCGGCTCACTCGTTTATCCGTTTTCACCGGAAGTCGGGCGTGGCTGGGCTTGGGATATTCACTACGGTCCCGGCGGTCGGCCGGTTTGTGCCTTCCAAACCCGGCGCGCCGATGTCACGGGCAAGGGGTGGAATCACGGGCGAATCTACTATTACTACGCGGTGTGGACCGGCACTGAGTGGAAGCGCACGTTTATCGCCCACGGAGGCCGCGCGTTGTATGCCGAAGAAAACGACTACGGCGGCGGCATGGCCATCGATCCCGATGACACCCGCGTGGTTTATATTTCAACCAATGCGGCCAAGCCGTTCGACCTCGGTGAACGCGACGTCGTTCCTTTGGCCAAGGACGAACGTTACGAAATCTGGCGCGGCGTTACAGCCGACGGTGGGATGACGTTTACGTGGAGCCCGGTCACGAGCGGTTCGACTGCCGACAACATCCGTCCGGCGGTCCCGGCTGGCCACGGCGATAAGCCCGGCGTCCTCTGGCTTCAAGGCAACTACACCACCTACACAAACTACAAGATGCGGGTTCTCGGTGTGCTGAAGGCGGCGCGCTGAAGCTCTAAACGTGCGTGTTTTTATTCGCCTCTCGTTAGCGATTTTCTTGGTTAGCTTCTTTGTTCACGGTGCAGTGCGCGCCGCAGAAACTGACGACGATCCCGTGTCCACGCTGCGCCCGCATCCACGGCTGCTCGTCAACGCCGGCACCTGGGCGGCGCTCAAAGCCCGAGCCGCCGCCGATGCGGATTTTCACTCGTTATGCGAAGCGGCGGTGAAAACGGCCGAGGCACGCCTGAAGCAACCTGATCCCAAGTGTTGCTCTACTGGCAAACTCCGCCCGCTGCGCCCGCTAACGACTGGCTGGCCTGGCAAGGTGGCGGTCACGTGCCCCTCGCGATTTTTCGTGGACCGTCCAAGCCCGGAAGCACTCCACTTTATCTCGCGTTAAAGGGCGGCTCGCCGTCCGGTCCGCATGCGCGCATGGACGGCGGATCGTTCGTCTTCAATCTCGATGGTGTGCGCTGGGTGCACGATCTCGGCATGCAGGATTATTTACCATTGGAGAAACGCGGCGTGCGGCTCCGGGACAAAGACCGTTTGCGAATCTACTGCTAGAGGAACTTTGCGCATAACACGCTCACGCTCGGAGGCACCCTCCACACGCCGACCGGCAAGGTTCCGCTGCGCGAATTCAGCGGGATGCCAACTCCCGGGGTGACCGCCGATCTGACCGGTGTGCTCGCTGGCTAGGTGACCCGCGCAGTCCGGCGTTTCACGGTCGATCCTGCCGGACGGGGGATGCGCACGGTCGATGAACTCGCAGGCGTGAAGCCCGGCCCCGAAGTGCGGTGGCAGATCGTTACGAAAGCAAAGATCCAGATCAACGGTTCGCGCGCCCGGTTGACTGAGGATGGACGCACCCTCGACGTGAACGTGAAGTCGCCCGTCGGCGCGGTTCTGTCCATCGCGCCCGCCGAAGGCTCGGAAGAGTTCGATGAACCCATTCCGGGATTTCAACGGTTGCGGGTCGCCGTGCGCGCACCCGCGTCGGGTGAGGTGCAAATTAAAGTCGAGGTGTCGTCATCGGTGGGCCCCGTCGAGGCGGGCCGTCAATAGACGACAAGGGTAGAGCCTTGCGCCGGTAGTGACTGACCGGTGCCTCTGTTACCTTGTCGCGGTTCTGGTTCAGGTGTTTGGACCGTCGCGTTTCCCCCGCCCTTTTCCGCCGACGTAGTTATTCCTCTCCATGTCTTCACCCTCATCTTTTTCCGCCAATTTAAAGTCCGGTCTGCGTTCACTCGGCGCGGCCGATGCCGCTGATTGCGCGCGCCTTTCCGCCGCCGAACGCCGTCAGCGTTTCTTGGTGGACGATCTGTTCCAACCGGGCCTGGCCACGCTGGTGCACTGGGATGTGGATCGCACACTCGTCGGCGGCGTCGTCCCCACCGAAGCGGCGATCGCGCTGAGCGCCCCGCCCGAGTTCCGCGCCGCCACCTTGTTGGAACGACGCGAACTTGGCATCATTAACCTTGGGGGGCCGGGCACCGTTGAGGTGGGTGGTGAACGCCACGTGCTCGGGCCCCGTGATGGTCTTTACTTGGGGCGCGGTTCGGCGGATCCCGTGTTTCACTCCGTGAGCGCGACCCGACCGGCGACTTTTTATTTGCTTGGTTATCCGGCGCATCGCGCTTGCCCGTCGGCGGTGGTTCGCCGTTCCGAAATCACCGGCAACCCTCTCGGTCAGCCCCAAGGTGCGAATCAACGGTCGATCTTTAAGTATTTTGCGCCCGGCCTCGTGGAGACCTGCCAGCTCACGATGGGGATCACCGAGCTCCAGACCGGAAGCATCTGGAACACGATGCCGCCCCACACCCACGCGCGCCGCTCGGAGGTGTATTGCTACTTCGACCTGCCGCCCGGCGAGATCGTCGTTCACCTGATGGGCGCGCCAGCCGACACGGCGCACCTGTGCGTTGGCAACCTGCAGACCGTGCTGTCGCCACCGTGGTCGATCCACGCCGGTGCCGGCACGTGCGCCTACTCGTTTGTGTGGGGCATGGGCGGCGAGAACCAAGAGTTCGCCGATATGGATCGCGTGGCACTCACCGACTTGCGCTAAGCCCTTTCAGAAAAACTTACGACCATGACTGCCCTAGATCTTTTTCGTTTAGATGGCGCGCTGGCAGTCGTGACCGGCGCCTCGCGCGGGCTTGGCGCAGCGCTCGCGGCGGGCCTTGCCGGTGCGGGTGCCGATATCGCGCTCGTCGCGCGGGGTGATTGCAGCGAGACAGTGACGGCGATCACGGCGCAAGGCCGGCGCGCTTTTGTGGTGCCGACGGATCTGGGTGAACGAGGCGCGGGTGCGGCGGCGCTGGCCCGCATCGAGGCCGAGTTCGGAGCGCCCACGATTTTGGTGAACAATGCGGGCATTATTCGCCGCGCCGACTTCGTCGACTACACGGCGTCGGATTGGGATGACGTGCTCGCGGTGAATCTCGATGCGGCGTTCGAGCTCAGCCAGGTCTTCGCCCGCGCGTGCATCCGCGACGACCGGCCCGGACGCATCATCAACATCGCGTCCATGCTTTCGTTCCAGGGCGGTCTGCGCGTGGCGGCCTACACGGCGGCGAAGAGCGGCTTGCTTGGGCTCACGCGCGCCCTCGCCAATGAACTCGCGGCGAAACGCATCAACGTAAACGCGATCGCGCCGGGCTACATGGCGACGGACAACACCACCGCGCTCCGGGCCGATCCGAAACGCAGCCAGTCGATTCTCGAACGCATACCGGCCGGGCGCTGGGGCGAATCCGCCGACCTGCTCGGCGCGGCCATTTATCTCGCATCTCCGGCCTCCGCTTACGTGCACGGCGCGGTGCTCGCGGTGGATGGCGGCTGGCTGGCGCGTTGAGCTTTTTCACCCATTATGAAAACACCTCTTTTCGTCTCGGCGTTTCTTTTCCTCGGGTTCCTGCCCTTTATCTCGGCAGCGCCGGCCGCGCGTTCGGTGGAGGTGATCGTGCGTCACGATCTCAAGGCGGCCCGGCCGGCCGAGATGATCGCCATTCCGTTGAGCGAGCTCCAGCGGCGGTTGCCCGGCGTCGCCTCCGAGCGGCTTGCGGTGCGTCGGGCCGGTATAGCGGCACCGCTGGCTTCGCAGGTTTTGCCGGCGCCCGCTTCGACGATTGCCGGAGGCGAATTCATTTTTCTCGTTGATTTCGCCGAGGGTGAACAAGAGACGCGGTTTGTCGTCACGGCCGAGGCCAACGCAATCGCGCCCGTGGCCTCGCGGGTCTTTGCACGTCGGGTGTCCGAGCGCTTTGATGACTTTGCCTTTGAGAACGACCGCCTGGCGCACCGCGTTTATGGACCGGCGCTCGCGGCGCCTGCCGCTGGTCGCGAGCAGCTCACGAGCAGCGGCGTGGACGTCTGGTGCAAACGCACGGGAAAGCTCGTGATCGACGCGTGGTATTCGAGCAAGGACTACCACAAGGACCACGGCGATGGCTTGGATTTTTACCATGTCGGCAAAACGCGCGGTTGCGGAGGGTCGGGACTCTGGGACGGCGCGGAGCTCCACCCATCCGGAAACTGGACGGCGTATCGCGTGTTGGCCAACGGACCGCTGCGCACGGTGTTCGAGCTGGATTATGCGGAGTGGACGGCAGGCGGGGGTGTGCGGGTGTCCGAGGTGAAACGCTTCACGATTGATGCCGGTCGCAATCTCAATCGCGTGGATGCGGTGCTCACCGGTGCGACCGGCCCGGTGGGTTACGCCCTCGGTCTCGCCAAGCACCCGCCGACGCCGGCGGCGCTTTCGCACGATCTGGCGGCCGGCTGGCTGTCCCAATGGGAGAACTACGCCAAGCCCGACCAGGGCGGCTTGGGCACGGCGGTTTTGGTTGCTGGCGGTCCTGCGCGGTCGGTCGCGCAGGATGCGAAGAATCACCTGCTGGTCGCCGACGCGATCCCCGGCCGGGCGCTCACTTACTACTTCGGCGCGGGCTGGGCGCGTGCGGGTGAGTTTACCGACCAGGCGGCGTGGGAATCCTACGTGCGCGCCTTTGCCACCCGGCTTAGCCATCCGCTCAAGATCAGTTTCGTCCAACCCTGAAGTTTACCCGCTCCATGCTCATCTCATTGTTAAGTGGCCGTTATCGTTGGTTCGTCTGCGTGCTTTTGTTTCTCGCGACGACGATCAACTACATCGACCGGCAGATTCTTTCCCTGCTGAAGCCGATTTTGGATGACCAGCTGCATTGGACGAACGAGCAATTCGGGCAGGTGAACGCCGCCTTCCAACTGGCTTACGCGGTGGGCCTGCTCGGTTTCGGGTGGTTTATTGACAAATACGGCACGCGTATCGGCTACGCGGTTTCGATCGGTGCGTGGAGCCTTGCGGCGGCGGGTCATGCGCTGGTGATGAGCATCGGCGGTTTTTTCATCGCGCGGGTGGCCCTGGGGCTTGGCGAGGCGGGTAATTTTCCAGCGGCGGTCAAGGCGGTGTCGCTGTGGTTTCCTAAACGCGAGCGTGCGCTGGCGACGAGCCTCTTCAACTCGGGCAGCAACGTCGGCGCGATCATCGCGCCGACCATCGTGCCCTTCATAGCGTTCACGTGGGGCTGGCATGCGGCTTTCCTGCTGGCGGGTCTCGCGGGCCTCATTTGGATAGCCTTCTGGCTGCCCTTCTACAACACGCCGGAAAAAGTGCCGGCGGTGACCCCGGGCGAGCTGGAACACATCCGCTCCGATGCCGAGGTCTCGGACGACGGGCAGGCACGTCCGTCGTGGCTTGATTTGCTGCGCGTGCGGCAGACCTGGGGCTTCATTTTGGCCAAGTTTCTGACCGATCCCGTGTGGTGGTTTTTTCTCATCTGGCTGCCCGATTATTTCAAGCAGACCCGCCATCTCGATCTGAAGAACAGCTGGGTGCATCTCGTGACTATCTATACGATCGTCACGGTGTTGAGCGTGGCGGGCGGGTGGGTGACGGGGCATCTGGCCAAGAGCGGCTGGAGCGTGACGAAGGCGCGCAAGACCGGCATGTTTATCTTTGCGCTTTGCGTGGTGCCCATCCTCTTCGCGCGTTCGGTGGGCGACTGGACGGCGGTGTTGCTCATCGGCCTGGCCGGTGCGGCGCACCAAGCGTGGTCGGCCAATCTGTTCACCACGGTTTCCGACGTGTTTCCGCGCCGCGCGGTGGCCTCGGTGGTCGGTCTGGGCGGCATGGCGGGCTCGGTGGGCGGGATCATGTTTCCCATCATCTCGGGACGTCTGCTCGACCGCTTTTCGGCCGACGGCGACGTGGCGGGCGGCTACGCGGTGCTGTTTGGGTTTTGCGCTTTCGCCTACCTGGTGGCGTTTGCGCTGAACCACGTCTGCACGCCTCGCTTTGAGCGAGTCGAACTGCCCGCCCGCACCGCAGGGTGAGTTGAATTTCCTCTGAAAACTTTTATGCCCGCATCCCGTTACCGTTCGCCTGAGCGACTCTACCACGGAGTCGCTTATTATCCTGAACTCTGGCCTCGTGACCAAGTCGCGACCGACATCACCGAGATGCTGCGGGTGGGTATCAATGTGGTGCGTATTGGCGAGTTTGCCTGGTCGAAGATGGAGCCAGACGAAGGCGCGATTGATCTTACGTTTTTTAAAGACGCGATGGATCAGCTGCACGCGGCGGGCCTGCGCGTGGTCTTGTGCACGCCGACGGCGACG
>JANODO010000177.1:0-11442 GCA_031412735.1 Rariglobus sp.
AATCCGACACAGAGCTGGAAACCAAAACTGGAACGTAACCGCGCCCAAAAACCACACGCTTAAACCCGCCTTGCCCGCAACGGACCGGACGGAGCCGGTCCCTCCCAAAGTCCAAAGGTCGGACAGGCGGCGTTTGGTAGCGGGCAAGGCGGGTTTAAGCGTGTGGTTTTTGGGCGCGGTTACGTTCCAGTTTTGGTTTCCAGCTCTGTGTCGGATTGGCGGGATCGGCTACCGAGTCCAAAATCCGAAATCCTTTCTTGGTTTTACGGACGGTGATGACTTGCACGTCCTTTTTTCGTTTTGAGCCGTTCAGGACTTTGGCGACGGCCTGCGCTTCGGCCTTTCGTTTGAACAGACAATTGGGCTCGATGCGATTTGGGAGATAATGCGCATCCTCGGGATTATAAAAGAAGCACCAGCCTCGCAGCATGGGGGAGACGATGACATAGCGGGTTGGGTCGTCTAAATCTGCCATGAGCTTTTTAAGCTTCAGGATTTGCCGCTTAGTGGGCGGCTTGTCGTCGTCAGGCTCGGGTGAATCAGGATGAGACATCGGAAAATCAACGGGTGGGTTATTTTAAGATCACCTCTGGACGGTTCTGCGGGTAGTAATGGATCACTTTTGTTCCGTTAAAAAACGCGAACAGTTCACACGCGAGGGCTTCGCCGTCGTCGTTGAATTTTTTGATTTTGAGCGGGTCTCCCTCAAATAACACCGCATCGGAACTCTGGCCGTCGTATTGCTCGCACCAAGCTTGAAGCCGCCGGTCTATATCCTCCGGTTTTCCGGTTATCTCTTCCACTGACAAGGGCACGCCGTTCAAATCCCAAAGATATATTCTGCCACTGCCGTCGTCCCATTCAGGTAAAATTTTGAGGGCCGAGTAACAATAGGGCTCCAGAATGTCGCCGGTTTCATCCCTTGGCAGGTCTATGAATTTGTCACGCAGCATAGGTGCAGTGTTCCAATCAGCCGATGCCTTCAACGAGAGCGATTTCTTCGGTGGTGAGGGCGTAGAGTTGATAGACGAGTGCGTCGATCTGGCGGTCGGTGGCGGTGATTTGTTTGGCGATGGTGTCTTTTTCGTGCGGGGTCTGTGCGGCGGCTTGGGCGCGGTGAAGGTCGAGGATTTCATCCACGATAGTTGAGAGTTTGGCTCGAATTTTTGGGGACGGCGTGGGCAAGGGTAAGCCGAGCACATCTTTGATCGTCACCTGCGGGAAATCGTCCTTGGTCGCTTGGCTCACTTGTGCGAGATATAACCGGGAGATGAGCCGGGAATTGAGCACCGCGAGCAACCACTGGTGATCGTGGTCGGAGGCGGTCGGTTTCAGCACGTAAAGATTCTTGTTCGTGATGAAATCGCGGTCGGCGAGCACTGCCATGAGGCGCTGCTGGCGGTTGACGAGACGGCGTAGCAGTATGCGAGTGCCCTGAAACCAATCTATCTCGCGGGGGCGCTCGGCCATCTGATCGCTGAACTCCACCCAGCTTGGGCAATCGAGGTTAAGTTCGTAACGATAAACGTCGCCCTCGAAGTAGCGAAGGCTCTCGGGGCCGGATTTTTTCGGGGTCAAAAGCGCGGCGTCGAAGAGCACGCCGCGTTTCATCACAGCAAAATCAGAAATGGAGCCGGACTGGGCAGCGCGCAGTCTTCCAAGAAGATCGGTTATGCCGGGATCAAGAATGATTTTTCTGTCGGAAGATTGCCGCCACTTTTGCTGAGAAACTTGTTTGGGTGCGAAGGGTGGTAGTTGGTCCACTATCGCGGTTTTTTTAGGGAATGAATAGGTCAGCGCTTGGTGTGCGGCGGGTGGCACCCCTTGATTGAGGATAAGAAGTAGAGTGTCCACATAGGCGTCTTTAAACGTGTCAAACGGCAGTTCGATGATCTCGCGGATGCGGTGTTTCAGGACGAAGTCGCGGAGGCCTAGGTAGCGAGGCCCGCCGAGCCATGCGGAGGGGATGATATAACCAAGAGAGCGCCCCGGACTGAGCAGGCGAAGCGCTTGGGCGATGAATAGTGCGTAGAAATCGGGTATTCCGCCTGCAGCAGAAAAGCTGTTGAGCAAGTAAGGTCGGGCGTCGTCGCTGGATAGATCACCATACGGCGGGTTGCCGATGACGGCGTCGAAGCCGCCGCGTTTCATGACCTCGGGGAAGCCGTCTTTCCACTCGAAGGTGTTGAGTTTGTATTTGGCCTCGACGTCGAGGGTGGGCCGGTCGGGCTGTTGGTAAAAATCGTGGCCGATGAGGCTGTTGCCGCACTGGATGTTTTTACTGAGGTCGGGCAGCACCGCGCTCATCTCGCGCGTGCGGCCTTGGAACTCGCGGCGTTCGCCTTCGAGGACTTTGAGAAGGAGCGAGAGTTTCGTCACTTCGACGGCCTGGCTGTCGATGTCCACGCCGTGGATGTGGGCGAGGAGGATGCGCTTGCGTTCGGCGGTCGTCAGGGACCAAGAGCGGGCCGGGGACAGGGGACGAAACGGCTCCGCCGTTCCGCTACGGGGAAGGTGCGCGGCGTGGAGGGCGGTTTCGTAGATGCGGGCTTGCTTGGCCCATTTTTCAGGGGTGTTGGCGCTGTAGGTGTCGAGATACCACTTGAGCAGGTAATCATACGCGCCGAGGAGGAACGTGCCGGAGCCGCAGGCGGGGTCGAGGACGGCGAGGGTTTCGAGTTGCTTGGGCGTCTTGCCTTCGACGAGGGGACCGACGGTTTTCTGGACAATGTAGTCCACGATATACTGCGGCGTGTAATAAACGCCGCCGGCTTTGCGCACCTCGGGTTTTTCTTCGATCTCGGCGCGGTGTCCGTCGGTGAGGCGGATGACTTTCCCGAGGAACTGTTCGTAAACGTGGCCGAGGATGTAGGCGGGGAGAACGGTGAAGACGTAGGGGCTCTTGGGGTAGTAGAGGGAGCCGAGGATCTCTTTAAAAACCGCGTCGTCGATATGGAGGCCGGGCGAGAGGGTGTCGGGCGTCTCGGCGCAGTCGGCGTCCTTGGCGAAGTGGAAGAGGCCGGAGTTGTAGCGGTAGTCGGCCTTTTCAAAAATCTGGACGAGGCGCGGGTAGATGGTGGGCGGGCGCTTGGGTTTGCCGCCGCCTCCGTAGGCGGCGGGGTCTTCGTCCACCGTGTCGATATCGTCCTTGGCGGATACGGCGCCGAGCAGGGCTTGAAGCTGGCCGAACGGTTCATTGCCCCGGTCTTCGGCGATGCGCAGAAAAACGATGCGGTCGATGGTGCGCTGGACGGCGAAGTTGAGTCCGCGGGTGTCGAGGGCGGGGTTGCGCAGGGCGAGGTTGCGGGCGAGGAGGGTGCGCCAGTTCTCAATCTCTTCGAGGAAGGCGTCGTCCACGGTGGTGGTGCCACGTTTACCCTTGGTGGAGGCGGCGTATTTGTCGAAGGATCCTTTGAGGACGGCTTCCCTGGAAAACGTGTTGGCGATGAAGTCCCAGTGTTTCTCCAGTTCGTCGTAGCGGCAGTAGAAGAGGCGGGCGACGGAGGCTTTGTCGGAGGCGGCGGGTTTTACACGGCCGTCATAAATCGCGAATTCCTGAAAATCGGTGAGGATGCCGAGCGGGAGTTTGGCCGACCAGGAGTAACGGCGGAGCTGATACGCAGGCTCGGGATGGTCTTTGATGAGGACGGAAGGTTTCTTGGCCTCGACGAAGAATTTGCGGTTGCCGCCGACGCGGAAGGAGTAGTCGGGCGCTTTGGTTTCGCCGCCGATCTTGAGGGCGTCCTCATGCATGACTTCCTTGTAGGCCTCGGCATAACCGGCGGTGTTGGCGACATCCCAACCAAGCACGGCGAAGAACGGATCTATGAACTGTTGGCGGACCTGGGCTTCCTTGAATTCGGGGGCGGTATAGTCGGCCTCGTTGGCGGCAAAGGTCTCTACGAGGGCGGCGATTTCTTTGGGCAGGGCCATGTGCAATCGGTTGTGGGCAAGCCGCGTGCGGGGTGCAAGGCGCGGGATGGGATTTTATGCGGGGGCATCAGTCGCTCGGGGCGAGGTGCGCAGGTGCACGATCTGCTTTTCCAGGTCCGCGACTATTGACGCGCCCGCAAGCATCCCTGATGCATGTTGCCAATTTATAAAATGAGCAACGGCCCCGCCACGCCCGCCACCCCGGCCAACACCGCAACCACGATCAAGCCCACGGATCTCCGGGGCATCCTGAAATACGTCCCGCGTTTCCAAGGGCAGATTTTCGTGCTCGCGATCGACGGCTCCATCGTCGCCGACGAAAACTTCGGCAACCTCCTCGTGGACGTGGCCGTGCTCCGGTCGCTCGGCATCAAAGTCGTCCTCGTCCACGGCATCGGCCAGCAGATCGTCGAGCGCTCCGAGTCACTTAAAATCGCCATCTCCAACGCCGATGGCACCGGCGTCACCGACTCGCCTACGCTCGACCTTGCCATCCGCGCCTCTTCGCGCGTGTCGCACCTCATCCTGGAAGGCCTCACGCAAAACACGTTGAAGTGCGCCATCACCAACTCGGTCCGCGCTCTTGCCATCGGCATCATTAAAGGCGTTGACCAACAGTTCACCGGCAAGGTGGACCGCATCGACAAGGAGTTCATCACCCACCTGATCAACGCCGACATCATCCCGATCATCCAGCCCATCGGCTACGGGCCGGATGGTCGCTCGTTGCGCATCAACTCCGACCTCCTCGCGGCCGAAGTCGCCGAGTCACTCAAGGCCTCCAAGATCATCTACCTCACTCCGCAGGCCGGCTTGGAGATCAACGGCGAGATCAAGCGCGACATCTCCGTCGATACGCTCCGGGCGCTCCTCAAAGACCACCCCGAACAGCTCAACGAGCTCTCGCGGAGCAAAGCCATGCACGCCATTCGCGCCATCGAAACCGGCGTGCCGCGCGTGCACATTGTCGACGGGCGCACCTTTGACGGCCTGATCAACGAAATCTTCTCCAGCGAAGGCGTGGGCTCGCTCATCTACGCGAACGATTACCAGCAGATCCGCAAGGCGACCAAGCGCGATGTGCGGTTCCTCTACAACCTCACGCGCAACGCCGTGAAGCGCGAGGAACTGCTCCATCGCACCCAACAAGCGATCGAGAAAAACATCGACCAGTTCTACGTTTTCGAAATCGACGAAAACATCATCGCCTGCGTCACGTTGTATTTTTATCCCGACAAACCGCAGCTCGCCGAGGTCGGTTCGCTCTACGTGCTGCCCTTCTACCACAACCGCGGAGTCGGCCGGAAGATGGTCGATTTTGCCTGCATGCGCGCGAGGGAAAAAAGCGTCACCCACATCGTCGCTCTGTCCACGCAGAGCTACTCCTTCTTTACGTCAGCCCTCGGCTTTGAAGAGGCCGAAAAATCAATCCTGCCCGAAGCGCGCCTCAAGTCCTACGAAGAGAGCGGCCGCAACCCAAAGGTGCTGATCAAGGCGCTCTGAGCGCCCCTCCAAGTCCGACGGTCGGGCAGCTTTTAGGTCCGACGGTAGGGACGCCTCTCCGAGGCGTCCGCGGCTGTCGGCGCAGGTAAATATACGAACGGACGTCTCGCAGAGACGTCCCGACCGTCGAACTCCTATCAAGCCTTCAGCTCGACCACGATCTGGACCTCTACGGTCGAGTTCCGCGGGAGACCGGCCACCGCCACGGCGGCGCGGGCGTGTTTGCCAGCATCGCCAAAGACCGCAACCAGCAGATCGCTCGCCCCGTTGATCACCGCCGGGCTATCCGCGAAACCGCTCACCGCGTTGACGAAGCCGTTCACCATCACGATGCGCGCCACGTGATCGAGCGAGCCGGTCGCAGCCTTGATGTTGGCCAGCGAATTGAGCGTGCACACGCGCGCCGACTCATAGCCGGTCTGCACCGTCTGTGTGGCACCGACCTGGCCCTCATGCGTCATCTTGCCGTCGAGGACGGAAATGGTGCCTGCGCAAAAAAGCAGGTTCCCGGTGCGCACGGTCGGCAAGTAGTTGCCAGCCGCAGCGGCGGTGGCGGGAAGTTTCAGACCGAGTTCGGCGAGCTTGGCTTCGGGATTCGACATAAGGCCGAGTTCAAAAGTGAAAACGCCGACAAGGCAAGGGCTCGAACAGGTAGGAGCCCATTTATGGGCGATAAGCGGCACACAACGTCTTCTGGTTTCTCGAACGCCCAGCATCGCCCGTAAACGGGCTCCTACCTCACGATCCCCAGCACCCGCGCGGCATTCCCGCCTAACACCGCATTCAACTCCGCCTCGTGCACACACGCGCGCGCCTCGGTCAACAGCCCGGCGAACGCCCCTCGGCCCGGCTCCGAAGGATAGAGGTCGAGTGGATAATCCGTCCCCCATAATACCCGCCCAGCGCCACACGCCACCACGCCTTCGCGCCAGATCGATCCGCCCGGGTAAAGCAAGGGCGTCGCCGCCGTGTCGACCCACACGTTCCCCGGCAAGACCCTCCCGTGGGCCGCATCGCTCCACAGCCGGCCACCCCAATGCGCCAGAATAAACTTCACGCAGGGAAACGCCGTCGCCATCAGGCGAAAATCCATCAGCGGCGTCTCCACCCGCCCGGGATACTTACCGATCCCCGGATCGGTCACATGCAGGTTCACCGGCATTCCCAACTCACTCGCCAAAGCCAAAATCGCCAGCCAACCCGGGTCGCTCACCGCTACGCCCTGCGAGTGCGGCGAAAGCTCCCCCAACCCAATCAGCCCGTCGTCGCGCGCCCGCCGCACCTCGGCGAGCGCCGCACCACCCGCGCCGGCATGCACCGTCGCAAACGCCGACAACCGCTCCGGATGCGCCTGCACGCACTCCGCATAAAAACGATTCTGCCGCACGCAGGTGTCATGGTTTTCCCAATACCAACCTAGCAGCACTGCGCGATCCACGCCCGCTCCATCCATGGAGCGCAACAGCTCATCCACCGAGGGGAAGGCCTGCACCGGCCGCCCAGTGCTCTTGCGTCTACGCGCACACATCAACGCCCAATGCGACTCGCCTTGCGCGGCCGCCCATCCCGCGGGATCCGCGTTGATCTCCGGCGGATACAGGTGCACGTGGGCGTCGATCACAGACATGTTCGGAACCGCTTTACTTGCCTGCCTGCAGAATATGGAAATTGGCCATCGATATTCCGCTGAGCATCGCGCCGATAATCCCCAGAAAACCTTGGTCGGTGCCAGCAATGTAGAGGTTGTCGATCGCCGTGCGACCATCCCGAATTTTCTTAGGCGAGCCGTAAATCGCGCCGCCGAAGTGTCCGGTGAACTTTGTGATCGTGCGCGGCGTAAACATATCGGTCGCCAGCGTCGCCCGCGTGAGTGCATCGGCAGACGGCAGCGCTGGGAGGAAACGCTGCGCACTCGTCTGAATCTCCGCATACCAGCGGGCCTTGTCGGCCCGGTAACGGTCCTCCGGCAAGTTTACCCAGTGGTCGTAGCTCGCCAGGCAGGTGCAGCGGAAAAGGCCTTCGGGCAAGTGGAGGTCGTCGCCGTAGTTGAAATTATTTGGGATGCAGATGACGCCACTGCGCGAATCGACCTGCGTCTCGCTCCGCGCGTAGGTAAATTTTTCGGAGTCGTTAAAGAAGACGATGGTGTCGTCTCCCCACCCGAGCGCGGCTGGCTGACGGTCGAGCACCGTGATGGTTTCGGCGTAGCTGAGGCGGCCTACCGGGTGGGTGCCTTTAGCTGGAGCGGGGACCTCCTGGTCCCCGTCACGTGACAGGGAGGTCACGTCCCCACTCAAACCGACGGCGCTCGATCGCCGTCCATCGTCGAGGAGTGCTTCCGTCTCCGGCGCGCCGACTGTGCTGATGATATGTGTCGCGGTGACTTCGCTCCCGTTATCCAACACCAGCGCGGTCGCATGGCCGTCGCGCGTGATGATTTTTTGCACGCCGCACTTCATGCGCCGCTCGCCGCCGGCTTGGCGGTATTTCTCCAAAAGCACGCGGATGATCACCCGCACGCCGTCAAGCGGACGCGCAAAGCCTTCAAGGAAGAGCGCCTTAAACATGATCACGAACTGGCCGAATTCCATATCGTGCTCGGTCGCGCTGCCGTAATACATGACCGGACAAAACAACATGTCTTCGAGCAACGGGTCGGTGAGGTGGCGACGCAGGACCGCGCGCGCCGACTCGGGTTGCGCGCCAAGCGAAACATCGTCGTAAGTGCGGATCAGCGCGACGAGGCGGCGGAAGCCATCGATCTGCGCCGGAAACTGGCGGGCGACCTCACTCTCGAAGACGGAAAAATCATTGGTGAACGTAAGCGACACGTCACCGCGCGGACCGAAGGCGACACGGGAACGCTTCTGTTCACAGAGGGCAAACTCGTCACGCTCGATACGGAGTTGGCGGAGGAGCTTGGTGAGGGGCGTGCCCTTCACTCCGGCGCGCACGAAGTTGGTCATCGCGTGGAGACCCACGTCGTATTTGCGGCCGTCGATGCTATAGAAGCTATTCAGCCCGCCCGATGCGTTATGCCGTTCGAAGATACACACCTTTTTGCCGAAGTGTGCGAGGCGGATGCCTGCCGCGAGGCCGGCCATGCCGGCACCGATAATGGCTACGTCGTAGTGGGTGGCGGTATTCATGAATCGCAGTCCGAAATGTAGGAGCCTGCTTGCAGGCGATGCGGAGGACTTATCGCATCCAAAAATCGCTCAGCGCCTGCAAGCAGGCTCCTACAAAAAAAAGACCTGACCGAAGTCAGGCCCGTCAACATTCGCAGATCGCTCCTTACTTGCCGAGTGCGGCGAACTTCGGCGTGAGGTAATCGGCGCAGCTGTCGAGCGAGGCGAGTTGCGGGTAGTCGGCCTCGGGCACCTCGATGTTGTGGCGCTTGCGGAGCTCCATCACGATATCAAGGAAGTCCATCGAATCCAATTGCATCTGATCGCGGAGGCGAACGTCGGACTTGAGGTTGGAAATATCTTCGTCCGGCGCGATGTCGGCGATGATTTCGAGCACCACTTGTTTGGTTTCGTCTTTGGTCATTTTGAAAATGTAAGGGACAGAGTTAGGGCACGAAGCGCTTCACAATCAACGTGGAATTGATGCCCAGCATGCCAAAAGAATTGTTCAAAATCGTGTCCACTTTATTGACTTTCTTCGGGTGGTTGAGAACGAGGCCCGGCAACGCGCACTGCGGATCAAGGTCATCGACATTGATCGTCGGGTGAACCGTGAGGTCGTCGAAGGAAGGCAGGTTACCCGCGAGTTCCAACGCACCGGCCGCACCCATACAGTGACCGATGTAGCTCTTCGTGTTGTTGATGTAGGTATCCGGGCAACCCTCGCCAAACACGGCACGGATCGCCTCGCACTCCTGAATATCGCCCATCGGCGTCGCGGTTGCATGGGTGTTGACGATGTGGATGTCCTGCGGAGTCATGCCGGCGGAAACGAGCGCCTTGCGCACGCACTCGGCTTGGCGACCGGGATTCGGCAGCACGTAGTCGCTCGCATCGGAGTTAACGCAGTAGCCGGCGATCTCGCCGTAGATTTTGGCCCCACGCGCCAGCGCATCATCGAGGCGCTCCAACGTATACAGCGCCCCGCCCTCCGATATGACGATGCCATTGCGCGCCTTGTCGAACGGACGCGACGCCTTCAGCGGGTCGGCGTGCGTGGCGAGTGCGTTTTGAGATTTGAAGCCCGCGTAAATACCAAAGGTGTGGATCGATTCGCTGACCCCACCGCAGAGCGCGAGGTCCACTTCGCCGAGGCGCAGCATCTGCGCCGCGTGGATTAGCCCCATATTGCCGGCGGCGCAGGCGGCACCGATCGTGTAGGCCGGACCCGTGATGCCGAGATTGAGCGAGACTTCACCCGCCGGGTTGTTGGAAACCGTGCGCGGGTTGTGGTAGTGCGACCAATACTTGGTGTCGTAGTTAAACTTCGAAATCGCGTAGACTTCGTTCTCGGTCTCGACGTTGCCATGCTCGGTCGTGCCCACGTAAATGCCGATGCGGTCCTTGGGGAACGTGGCGAAGTCAATCTTGCTGTCCGTCACGGCTTCGCGGGCGCAGTAGATCGAAATCGAGCCGGCGCGGGTGCCCACGCGGAGCTCCTTCTTGGTCTGGTATTTCAGCGCATCGTAATGACATACGCCGGCAAGGAGTTCCCCCATGTAACGGATCTCCTTTTTCTCGATGCCGCCGACTCCATTGAGGAGATTCTGGCGAAACTCGGTCAAGGTGTTGCCGTTAGGCGCAGTAAGGCCGACTCCAGTGATAACGATGCGCGGATATTTAAACGACATGGGCTGGAAAAACCGCTAGCCAAGCGAGCCATAAACGCAATACAAGCCTAGGCTCCAAATATGAACGTCCTAGTTGTTGGAGGAGCCGGTTACATCGGCAGTCACTGCGTCCGTCAATTGATCGCTGCCGGGCATAACCCCGTGGTAGTCGATAACCTAGTCTTCGGCCATCGAGCGGCTGTCGCGGGCGACGTGCCGTTTTATTCCGTGAATCTCGGCAACGAGAGCGAGATCGGAAAAATTCTCCGCAAGGAGAAAATCGACATCGTGATGCACTTCGCCGCCTACGCTTACGTGGGCGAAAGCGTCACCGATCCGCTCAAATACTATTTCAACAACGTGGCCGCCACGCTGCACCTGCTCCGTTGCATGATGGGTTCCGGCGTGAAGAAGTTCGTCTTCTCCTCGACCTGCGCCACCTACGGCATTCCCGAAAAGATGCCGCTGGTCGAAACGATGCCGCAAGCGCCCATCAACCCCTACGGCCAGACCAAGCTCGACATCGAGAACGCCCTCAAATCCTTCGCGCACGCCTATGGATTGAGCTTCGCTGCGTTCCGCTACTTCAACGCCGCCGGGGCGGCCGAGGACGGCACCATCGGCGAACAACACAACCCCGAGACGCACCTCATCCCTCTTGTGATCGACGCCGCCGTCGGCAAGCGCGAGAACGTGCAGGTCTTCGGCACCGATTATCCGACTCCCGACGGCACCTGCCTGCGCGACTACGTCCATGTCGATGACCTCAGCCGCGCCCACATCGCCGTCTTCGACAAACTCGAAACGCCCGGCACCGCGCTCTTCTACAACCTCGGGACCGGCACGCCGACGTCCGTCCTCGAAGTGATCCACGCCGTCGAAAAAGTCACCGGCAAGAAGGTCCCTTACGTGACTGGTCCGCGCCGCGCCGGCGATCCGCCCGCGCTCTACGCCGACTCCACCAAGGCCAAGACCGAACTCGGCTGGGAGCCGAAGTTCATGACCATCGAGCCCATCGTGGCCACCGCGTGGAAATGGCACTCCGAAAACCCCAACGGGTTTAAGAAATAGTCGGAAAAGCGGCTCCAGGTTATTGATCGCGCGGCCCGCCTCCGACCGTGGGGAGCGGGGGGTGGAGCGCGAAAACCAAAAAAGACCGCAACCCCCCAAACCCCCACCGCCCCCCCCCCCCCCCCACACAACCCAAA
>JANODO010000178.1:0-33872 GCA_031412735.1 Rariglobus sp.
AATCCCCGCCGACGGCGAAGTCCACGTAGTCGAAATCCCCTCCGCTTCCGACTCTCAACCCTCAACACTCAACTCTCAACCGCGCGTCATCCTCCGCCACACCGTGGCGAAGGGTGACGTATGGCGCGCCTGCCAAACCAAAGACGCCCCCGTGCAAGACTGGGTGAAACTCGCCGTCAACCGCGCCCGCCTCAGCAACACCCCTGCCGTCTTCTGGCTCGACGAAAAGCGCCCCCACGACGCCCAGATCATTGCCAAGGTTAAGACCTACCTCGCCGATCACGACCTCACCGGCCTCGACCTCCGCATCCTTGCTCCCGCCGAAGCCTGCCAATTCACCCTCGAACGCATCGTCAAAGGCCTCGATACGATCAGCGTCACCGGCAACGTCCTCCGCGACTACCTCACCGACCTCTTCCCCATCCTCGAAGTTGGCACCTCAGCGAAGATGCTCTCCATCGTTCCCCTCATGAACGGCGGCGGCCTCTTCGAAACCGGCGCCGGCGGCTCCGCGCCCAAGCACGTGCAACAGTTCACCGAGGAAAACTTCCTCCGTTGGGACTCACTCGGTGAGTTTTTCGCCCTCGCCGCGTCTTTCGAACACCTCGGCATCACCCAGAACCACGCCAAAGCCAAAGTCCTCGCCGAGACCCTCGACGAAGCCAACGGCAAGTTCCTGGAGTTCGACAAGAGCCCCGCCCGCAAAGTCGGCGCCGGCATCGACAACCGCGGCAGCCACTTCTACCTCGCCCTCTACTGGGCCCAAGCTCTGGCCACTCAGGTTTCAGACCTCAGCCTTCAGGCCTCATTCAAGCCCTTGGCCGAAAAGCTCACCACCGCCGAGAAGCAAATCGTCGCCGAGCTCATCGCCGTGCAGGGCAAGCCGGCGGATATCGGTGGTTATTACCAACCGGATAACGCGAAGGCTTCGGCCGCGCTGCGTCCCAGCCCAACCCTCAACGCCGCATTGGCCACCCTCTAACCCCGTAGGCCGCCAGCCCGGTGGCGCGCCGCCTCCGAGGTGGAGCGAGTTGCCCCCAACGCGCTCGCGCAAAACGTTGTGGGGAGCACCAGCGACCCGATCCGGTTCACTACGTTTCGAGCGAAGCGACAGTCCGCCAACACGATGTCGACGTCTGATTGTCGTTCGACAGAACGGAGCGGAGTCGGCGGTCAACCTACTCACACAGCACAGACAGGAATGTCTGTGGCACGGGGGGCGGTGGCGGATCGCTCGGAGGCGGACGCCTCGGAGAGGCGTCCCTACCTTTCGGAATTTCGGGGTCGGGACACCACGGGCAATCCAACGGCCGATAAGAATCAGACTTAATCAGACTTAACGGTCGGGATGGTAGGGACGCATCTCCGAGGCGTCCGGTTTAGTGTTCGCCAGCCGCTCTACGACGTGGACGCCTACACCTCGGACCGGGCGCGGCGGGGCGCCACGATCAATCCTTGGATACAACAACCCTCGACCTGATACCAATTACCGTAAAGGGACTTTAGCAGGGCCCGATTAGCCCCGACCGGTGGTCGGCGTTTCTGGCAAACGCCCGACCACCGGTCGGGCCTACACCGGACGAAAGTCTCATTTCATGCCCGAACTGGTATGACTCTCCTTCACGATAAAAGTCACTCGAAAGACGGGTGATTACCGGGCAGGCGCTGCGGCGAGGAATTCAAACGGTCTTGGACGCTTTTTTTCGCAGGCCGGCCGGCATGGTTAGCGTGGCGCGATCCCAGCCTTCAATCTCCAGGATCTTTTCGAGGCAGAGCTCCATAAGTTGGTGAGCCTGCTCTGCGGCACCCGCGATGGTCTCGTGAACAATTCGGTCATTGGCGGTGTCGTCGGCGCAGTTCATCTGGAACTGGTGGAGCTCGCGCAGCTCGAAAATCGCGCGACAAACCTGCGCCGGGCAGGCGCATTGATACATGAGCGCTTGGTCGATGACTTTGCTTACCTGGGCGGAGTCGAATGTTTCTTGCATGGTGTTGTTTTAAAATCAGGACGCGGTAACGGGTGAGGGGTCGGTTGCGGGGGCGATGACCGCCGGTGTCTCCTCGGAAATGCGCAGTCCGACGCAGGCGATCTCGGCGGCAAAGCCCCGCAGCGCCACGGAGGAGCTTCGGGTGGGACGCAGACCGCTCACACGCGCCCCGGAGACTATGGGCGGCGTGGTCATGACCTCCCCTGCCTCCGCGAGGCTGCAGAGCCGCGCGGAGAGGTGGACGGTCGCACCAATGACGTCGTAGTGCTGGCGCCGCCCGTCGTCGCGGTGCGGATTACCAATAAAACCGGCTAGAACGAGTCCTTGCGCCACACCGATGCCAAAGGGCAGCACGGCCTGGTTGGTCGCGCGCGTGAGCTCGAGCGCACAGCGCAGCGCCAGGTAAGAACGCCCCATGCCGCGAAACACGGCGAGCAGGCCGTCGCCGGTATATTTGATCACCGAGCCCTCGAATGTTTCGATCAGCCGGGACTGGGCGCCAAGCGTGTGATTGAGAAGGTTAAAATAGGCTTCGGGCGTGTTCTTGGTGATCAATGCCGTGGAGCGCCGCACATCGGTGAACAGGACGACAGCCTCAAACATTTCAGTCTGCTTGTCGTGGGAACGCTCGAGTGCTTTCAACGCATCCTCCGGCACGATCTTCACCAGACGCTCGAACCGCACCTGCTGGGCGCGAGCAGCCTGGCGTGTAACCGCGAGGTCCGAGACGAGCAAAAAAAACCGTTCGTCCGACAAGGGCTTCTCGACCACCACCTCGATATTTTTGGTTTCTTTGGCCCATTCGCGCACACGTTTCATCGCCGGCCCAGGCGAGACGACCGCAACAATCGGGACTTCGGGCATGAGCCGCTTGGCCGCCCCGCACAGCTCCAGACCCGCCGGGTGTTGGTAGTGGTAGTTGAAAATTATGACATCCACTGGATACGTGGTCAGCTCCTCTACCAATCCCTCGGAGCCGGCTAGCCGGCGGACGTGAGGGAAGCCCTTTTTTTCTAATTCTGAGAGCAGGATGTCGGCGGAAAACTGTTCTTGGTCAATGAGCAGGAGCCGGGGGCGAGAATTCGGCATAGGACCGGTTTTAGATGGCGTGAAAGTCGGACAGGCGCAAAAGCATTTAACCAAATCATTACAGCAGAGGCTGATAAAGGCAAAGAAGTCGGTGCGTTTTGCCGGAACCACCCACGGCGCTGCAACCGTCATCCTTGCCTCAGTCGAGCCTGAAAGAGCTAGGCCACAAAAAGAGCTAGGCCAGGCCGGGCTGGCGGCAACGTTCGCTTATCGGAAACAGTAGCGGTGCGCCTTTCGGCGAGATGGAGCGCGCTATGCTCGCCGCCGGGGCCGCCTCTTCGCTGTGCTGGACGCCTACATCCCTCGATTTATGTCCAACGCCAACACCTCCGCCCCCAAAGCATGCAACCCGGCCGTGGTCGGTCTCGCCGCCTTCGGCCTCACCACCTTGCTGCTCCAGTTCCACACTCTCGGCTGGGTGGGCCTCGGGCCGGTGATCTGGGTGGGACTCATCTTCGGTGGTCTCGCGCAGATGGTCGCCGGTTTCCAAGAAATGAAAACGGGCAATAATTTCGGCTACTGTGCCTTTACCGCCTACGGTGCGTTTTGGATTTCGCTGTGCCTCCTGTTGCTCGCTGGGCACTTCAATCTCTTCAAGGCCAGCACCACCGACGTTGGCTGGTTTCTCACCGCCTGGACTCTCTTCACCGCGATTTTATGGGTGGGCTCGTTGCGCATCCACGGAGCCATGGCACTTACCTTCAGCCTGCTGCTCATCGGCTTCGTGTTGCTCGATATCGGGCATTTCGGCTTTCCCGTGATGAACACGGTCGCCGCCGTCGTGCTCATCGGGTGTGCGTTGTCGGCGTGGTATATGATGGCCCGCATCATTCTTAACGAGCTCTACGGCCGTGAACTGCTTCCCGCCGGCAAGGCCTGGCTCGGCACAACCCGGCCCGTCACCACGGCGGCACGAGTGACTCCGCCGATGGAAGCCCCTGCGCTCGCAGGCAATCGGGCGTGAGCGTTTAGCTCTACTTTAACTCTCGCCGCCGAACCCGCCGGCTTTGGCCGTGTCGCCTGCGAGTTGGCTCAGGCCGTGAGCCTCCGCCAAACGGCAGGCGGCGGTGATGCGTGCATCCAAGCGCGCGGCCAGCAACGGACACTGCGGATCCGTATCAACCTTGGCATCGAAAACGAACGGTTCGTCAAACCACACGACTACCCGGGTGAAGGGCTTGGGGAGCCGCGCGCGATTCCAGGATTTCCTAAAGATGAATCGGCTGCGACTCGCGATACCGACCGGGATGATGGTCGCTCCGGTAAGCATGCTGAGCTCGAACACCCCGGGTTTCGATTTAAAGATGGGGCCGCGAGGGCCATCGACGGCAAACGAAGCGCTGCGACCCGCCGCCACGAGCTTGATCAACCCGCGCAGCGCCGATGCGCCGCCTCTGCTTGAAGAACCCTTGGTGGTTGCACCGCCGCATTTGCGCACCACGAAATCGATCAGCTGCCCGTCCTTGCTCTTCGAGGTGATGGTCGCGATCCGGTAGGCACCCGCGAGCTGGAGGACGGAAAGTTCGTCGCGATGCCAGTGAGCAAACACCCGCGCACGGCCGCTTGCGCACAGGGCTTTGAAACCCGCCGTCTCGACGATGGTCACGCGCCAGGTCGCCGACCAAATCCGGTAAAATCCGAGCACCAACCAAGGAAGAACAGTGCGGCGAAACATGGGTGGTGTTTGTATAAATCAGTTCCGGATAAAATCAGGCGAAAATGCCGTAACGACGACGCATCCCATTTTGTTCCGATGCAAAGTCGAACGCTTTTCTCCCTTACATTTTCGAGAACCGTCGAGGCGGTCACGAAGACCGGGGAAACGCCTGATCGGGCTACGGGTTGTCCCGGGCTTCCCCGATTGTGTCGGCAGCGTGCGCACCGCGTTGACCCATCGGTTTGTCCGGACCGGTGGTCGTGTCCTTGGTCGTCTGCCGCTCCATCTCACAATCCAATTCCGCGCCCAAAAGAATCACGTAGGCGGTGAGATTCAGCCAAAGCAAAAAGACCACCACCGCGCCGAGCGAGCCGTAGGTGCCTTCGTAATTCCCGATGCTCGACACGTAGAGCGAGAACGCCGCCGAGCCCAACAACCACAAGGCGGAGGCTCCACCCGCGCCCCAGCTCACCCAACTCCACCGCGGCTTGTCCCGGCACGCGGCGTAGCGATAGACCACCGCCAATGCGAAAACAAAAAGCAGGGCGAGCAACGGCCATGACACCACCCTGAAGACGACCTGCGCCGTGTCGCCGACGTGAACCCTACGCAGCATCGCAGGCACCACCGCCAGCAACGAGACCGCCACGAGAGCGCCGATCACACCGGCAACCGTCAGCGCCAGGGCCGTAAGGTTGAGCCTGATGAAGCCGCGTCGCTCATCCTCGTCATACGTGACGTTGAGCCCGGTGATGAGCGCGGTCGTGGCCTTCATCGCGCCGAGCAAAGCGATGCCGATGCCAAGCACCGCGCTCCAGCCGGCCGCTTCGTTGTTCGAGGCGAGGCGGCTAAGCTGGTCATGCACGAGCGGCCGCGCCTGCTCCGGCAACACCCGGGACATCGCCTCGATGTTTTCCGTCACCGTGGCCGGATCGGCCACCAGCGCGTAAATCGCAATGATCGCGGCGAGGGCCGGCACCATCGCCAAGAAGGCGTAGAACGCGACCCCTGCGGCAACGATGGAGAGGTTATCCTCGCCCAGCTGTTGAAACGTTCTCCGCACGATGTCGCCCCAACCGCGAATCGGAATTTGCGCGGGGCGGTCGGCGTTCCGCCCCCGACCGGCTTCGGTCTCACCGGACTTGAGCGAACGGTCACGGTCTTCATCTTCGTGCTCGGCCATGGCCCACAATGCCCCCTGAAGCGGCATCCCGCCATCCGACGCCCTCCCGCGAACGGTAGCCGGTCCCGTGCCTGCTCGGAAACCCCACCGGCGGGATGAGCCGAATCACCGGCGTGAGTTTTCCTATAACCCCAAAC
Organism: Rariglobus sp.; assembly: GCA_031412735.1. Taxonomy (GTDB): domain Bacteria; phylum Verrucomicrobiota; class Verrucomicrobiia; order Opitutales; family Opitutaceae; genus Rariglobus. Next base: position 6,055 of record JANODO010000178.1, read on the forward strand.
CCATCTGCGGGTCAGCCGGATTCACTGCGCGCTCGCGGTGCGGAGCCAAGGCGCGGGTTAACGCGCACGTCGGGGCGTCGCCGCCGCCGTGACCTTGACGATAACGGGCGAGCAGCTGGATGGAACGCTGGGCCAGCAGGCGGCGGACTTCGCGCCTGCGGCCTTTGACCAGCGGAATCACCATCGTATCGTAGCCGGTCGTCTGGTGCCGCATCCAGGCGATGGTGGCCGCCTCGGCGCGTTGCTCGATGGGAATGCGTTCGGTGCGCGCGACCGTGCCACTGCCGACCGGCACCGCGTGGTCGCTGATCAACCGCGCCATCAACTCGGCATCGGCACGGCGACTCGGGTGGAAGTTGAGAAACGAAAGCACGGCCGCGCGGAAATCCTCCGCATACGCGACTTGCTCAACGGCACGGCGGGTGCGGCTGGCGTCAAGTTTACGTTGGTAAGCGGGGTCTTGGAGCTCGCTGGCACGCTCCGCCCGCAGTGCCGCGATGCGGGCTGCCGGCGCCCAGATGCCGCGGGAGAAACGTTTCCCGCCTTTTTGTTCGATGACGGTCCACGACGGCCCGTCCTGCTTGATGCGGCGGCTGAGCGCGGCGTCACCCGGTGGCAGCAACTCCCAGTCGTCCGGCACCGCCAGCACGCGCGTGTCGGCGCACAGGACGTGGCGGGGTTTCGAAAAGGGACGCACTTCCCGCGTTTCAGTCGGCATGGCCCCGAGCAGAGCAACTCCCCTGAACGCGTCGAACCATTCTGGTCGGCGACGGCACGCTGACTTGTCGGTCCCTCTTCCGTGGTCGTGGCCCATTATTTACGGAAAAAGAATTCAATAAAATTTCTCACGTGCCGATAGAACCGGGGTTTTCTTAAACCCGACTCGCTTAAACTGCGCTTATTCCTGCCGTTCGTTCATTTATGCACCGGTCCCAACCTCAAGGCGGAGAAAAGCGCACCGGCCTTTCCGTCGTTTTCGTAGCCTTACTGGCAGCCGCAACTCCGGCGCCCCTCCTCGCCTTCCCACCCGCGCCTCACCACACGCTCTTCGGCATGGTGCGCGACGAAAACGGCCAAGCTCTTAACGTCGACGGAGCCAAGGTTATCTTCTACCGCAGCGGTGCCGAAGTTCTTCGCGAAGACATCAAGGCCGGTCGGTTGCTCGACCAGAATTACCAGATCCGCCTGCGCATGGACATGCTCCGTCCGGGCACGCGCACTTACACTGGCATCGCGCACACCTCAGGCTCCACGTTCACGATCGGCGTGCTGCTCAACGACGTCGTTTATTACCCGATTGAGATGTCGGCGCAGCGCTCCGTCGGTCAACCCGGCCAACGCATCCGCCTCGACCTCACCCTCGGCGTGGACTCCGACGGCGACGGCATCCCCGACGCTTGGGAGCAAAGCCAGCTCTACGCCGGCGGCATCATGCCGGGCGAAAACGGCTGGGACCTCTCCCTCGTCAATCGCGACGGCGACTTCGACGGCGACGGCGTTTCCAACTGGCAGGAATACATCGCTGGCACGTTCGCCACCGACCCGACCGACTACCTGTCGCTCCGCATCACCGACACGCTCGAGCAAAACGTCCAACTCCGCTTCTTCGGCATCTTCAACAAAGTCTACTCCCTCGAATCGTCTACCAACCTGCAAACCTGGGCGCCCGTCTCGGTGTTCTTGCGCAACCCGGAGTCCACCGATTCCGACGACGTCGCCAACCCTCCCGTCGCCCAAGCGTCCATCCGCGCCGAAGACACGACGTTTATCGACCTTTACGCCCCGTCCAGCCCGTCCGGCCGCACCTTCTACCGCCTCAAAGTCCGATGAGAAAACTCCTGTCCCTCGCGGTCGGCGCCGCGCTCCTTCTCGCCGCCTTGCCCGCCTCCCTTCACGCCCAGTGGAAGACCGAGACCTACGCGCTCAAGGGCGGTTGGAACGCCATCTGGCTTCACGGCGACGCCACCCACGCCACGCCCGCCGAGCTTTTCGCCGCCTACCCGTCGGTGCTCGAAGTCTGGCGCTGGAATCCCAATCCCGACCAGGTCCAGTTCACCGACTCGCCCTCCGAACCCGACGCCACCAGCAGCGAGTGGACCATCTGGAATCGCGATAACCCCGACGAACAGGTTCTCACGTCGATGATCGGCCAGTCCGCTTACCTCGTTCGCCTGAGCGGCTCATCCTCGACAACGACAAATGTTGCCATCGCCCAGCGCCCGCGCCCGCCCGTCGCCACGTGGCTGAGCAGCGGGGCCAACTTCCTCGGCTTCCCTGCCGCCTCCTCGACCAGCCCGATTTTGTCGTCCTACTTCGCCAGTTTCCCGGTCGCCACCGCCTCGCCGTCTAAGATCTACAAATACATCGGCGGCGAGCTCAGCTCCACCAACCCGCTCCAAGTTTCCCCCACCGCCGAGCGCCTCAACCGCAACACCGCCTACTGGTTCGAGGTCGCCACCGTCGGCGACTTCACCGGCCCGCTTAAATACGAGTTGCCGTCCTCCGACGGTCTCGCCTTTGGCCGCACCGGCTCCGTCATCACCGTCGGCGTGACCAACCGGACCAGCAGCGCACTCACGCTCACCCTGTCCGTTCCGACCTCCGAAGCCGCACCCGCCAGCCAGACTCCGATCACCGGCCCGGTCCCGCTCACGCGCCGCATTTTCGACTCCGCCACTGGCACCTACACCGAGACGCGCCTCACCGGCGAAACCACTGTCTCCGTCGCCGCCAACAGCCGGATCAACCTCGAATTCGGCCTCGACCGCACCCAACTGACCGGCTCCGACAGCGCGCTCTACGCTTCTTTCCTGCGCATCCGAGACTCCGCCGTTATGAGTGACGTCTACCTCCCTACCAGCGCCCAACGCGCTTCGGCCGCCGGCCTCTGGGTCGGCCAGGCGGATGTCTCCTCGGTCACCAGCACCGTCGCGGGCAGCCCAGGAACCACCACCGCCCGCTCATTCCCGTTGCGGGTTAATCTGCACGTGGACGCCACCGGCGCGACCCGCCTGCTATCCCAAGCCTTCGTCGGCACCTTGGCCTCCACGGGCAACCCCGTCGGCATCGCGGTGAAAGAATCCCTCCTGCTCTCCTCGGCCAAGGGCGACGCCCTGCGCGTTGTCTCCAGCCAGATGCCGCTGGACCGCGCCATCGTCGGCACCGGCACCTTCGCCGTCGGCTCCACGCTTTCGCACACCGTCACGATCCCATTCGACGATCCCACCAATCCTTTCGTCCACGCGTATCACCCCGACCACGACAACCGCGACGCGCGCTTCGTCGCGCTCCCAGCCGGTGTTGAGAGCTACACCATCACGCGCCGTCTCAGCTTTACGTTCACCTCCACGCCTCCCGATGGCTCCACCATCACCGGCTGGGGCACCACCGTCTACGGCGGGACCTATGCGGAGACCATCGAGGGGTTAAACAAAGCACCTCTCACCGTCGGCGGCACCTTCACCCTACGCCGCGTCTCCGAGATCGCCGAGATCAAGCTCAACTAACCCCGTCCGCCCGCGCCACGCTCGGGTCCGCCTCCTTTAACTTAATTCTTTCCCCTTAAACTTCGATTTCATGAAAGCCCGCCTTACCTCCATCGTCTTCGCCGCCCTGGCCTTTCTCGCCGCGTCCGTTTCCGCCTCGGTGCCCACTTACATGAGCTATCAGGGCCGCGTGAGCGACGCCGCCGGCACGCTCATCGGCGCCTCCTCCCCGGTCAACCGCACCGTCACCTTCAAATTCTACTCCGCCAGCACCGGCGGCACCGCGCTCTACGCCGAGGCCCAGACCGTCACCATCTCCGCCGGCGAATTCAGCGTCCTCCTCGGCAACGGCACCGGCGTCTCCACCTTCAAAGGCCCCAGCGCCCCCGCCGTCACGCCTTACATCACCCTCCCGTCCATCATGACGGGCAACATCTACCTCGGTGTTACCGTGGATGACGGCACCGCCGCCGCCGACCCCGAGATCACTCCACGCCAGCAGATCGTCTCCGCCGCCTACGCCTTCCGTGCGCAGGTCGCCGAAACCGTCGTCGATGGCGCGCTCGGCACCGCCATGATCGCCAACACCGCCGTCACGACCGACAAGCTCGGAGGCGGCGCCGTCACCAACGCCAAGCTCGCTACCGACGCAGTCAACACCGCCAACATCCTCGCCGGCTCCGTCAACGAATCCCGCCTCGCGAACTCCGCCGTGACCAACGCCAAGATCATCGATAACGCCATCACCTCCGCCAAGATCACCGACGGAACAATCGCCACCGCCGACCTAGCGGACAGCGCGGTCACCAGCGCCAAGATCGCCGACAACTCCATCGGCTCCCTCGACATCCTGGATAGCTCCATCGTCTCCACCGACCTCGCCAACGCCGCAGTGACGACGGCCAAAGTCGCCAACAACGCCATCGACTACAACCAGCTCGCCGCCGCCATCCAGCAATCCCTCACCCCGGTCGGCACCATCATCGCCTACGCCGGCGACACCGCGCCGACGGGTTGGGCGCTCTGCAACGGCCAGACGATCAGCCGCAGCACTTACTCAACCCTCTATTCCGTAATCGGCAATCGCTTCGGCTACGGCGACAACAGCACCACCTTTCACGTGCCCGACTTTCGCGGCCAATTCCTCCGCGGTCGAGACGGCGGCGCGGCCCGCGACCCGGATCGCGCCTCCCGCACCGCCATGAACACCGGCGGTGCCACCGGCGACGCTGTCGGTTCTGTGCAGGCCGACGCCTTTGCGAGCCACAGCCACCCCTACAACGACATCTTCTTCTCCGAAAGCGGCGGCACCATTACGGTCACCAGCAATAAGGGCTCCGGCGATTCGGACAGCGACAACAAGGGTTATGAGATCGCCCGCACCACCTCCACAACAGGCAGCTCCGAAACCCGCCCGGACAACGCCTACGTAAACTTCATCATCAAGCTCTGATCCACCCGCCCGCCGCGCCCCTTCTTCGTCATTGGACATTGGTCATTGGACATTGGTCATTAACCACCGCCTCCTCCCCATGAGCCTACCCCGCTTCTTCCGCGCCCTCCCGCTCATGGGCGCGCTCGCGCTCGTATTCGTCCAAGCCCTGCATGCGCAATACGAGATCAAGGGCGGCGTCGCCAACGAGCTCAGCCTCCGCGCCGGAGGCATCCCGGTCGGCGGCACCGGCACACCGACCGGTGACCCCGCCATCACTCCCCAGTTTTCCAACGTGGTGGAGACTTCCGCCTCCGCCGGCCCCATAGCCGCGTCCACCACGCTCACTTCCCGCTACCCGCACTCCTCGGTCGTCGTCCTGCAACGCGCCAGCGTGGGCAACGCCTTTGCCTCCGGGGTGCCGCGCTACTTCCTGGGTGATCGCATGACCCCGCCCGCCAGCTACGTGAACACGTCCGGCGCGCTTGTCGCCACCTCCGCCGATTTCTGGCGCGGCGAGCCTGTCCGCGCCGCCGAGATCGTCACCAACCCCTCCGGCAATCCCCTCAAAGACTCCACCGGTATCACCATCACCAATACAGGTGGTGTCATCGTTCCCGCCCTCGACCCCGGCGTTTACGAGACGTTCTATTACAGCCCGCACGCCAAGGCTGTCTTCGCCTCCCAGTCCGGCCAGGTGCAACTCTGGTGGCGCTCAAAGGTCCCCGACGGCACCAATAATTACATCCTGGTCAAAGAAACCTTCTCCGTCTCGTCAGCCACCAGCAGCGCCGTTCGCCCGCTTTTCTGGACCGAAAAGAGCTTCAACGGCCCGCGCGTGACCATTCCCAGCGGACGCATCGTCACGGTAAATCCCGTTTTCAGCAACGTCTTCCCCGCTGTCGTGGATACTGAATACGTCGTGCCCGGCTCCTCCCCGCCGGCCGATCCCGACGCCCAGCCCGCCTCCGAATTGCGAACCGTCTGGTTCGAGAAAACCAACGGCATCGGCGAGCTCCACGCCTACAATGCATCCGGCCGCATCCTCATCGAATACCTGGGCAACCTGCAGGAGGACGGCTCCCACGAATTCCTCGGCGCCGACGTCGTCGAGGTCGCCCAGGCCGCCGACTCCTCCACGGTTACGATCTCCCTTGGCTACGAAATCCGCCCGGTGCCACCGAACGATCCCAACCAGCCCGACGATACCACCCTCATCGCCCTACCGATTAACAACAGCTCCGGCGACTCCACCGCCTACTACGGCAGCGTCTCCCGCCCCGATGGCTCCGTGGCTTACTACGCCGAACGTGAAAACAATCTCGAAGACCGCGTTGTCTTCTACTGGCTAAAGCCGCTCGACGCCGGCATCCCTCCCGCCTCCGGCCTCGCGCCCGGCCTGGAACTCCAGTGGCCCAAATACCTGCGTAAATACCTTCAGGCCTGGCCCAATAACGTCACCGAATTTTCTCACTACACGGTCGGCACCAACGGCAGCTCCGTAGATTCCGGCACCGGCTTGAAATTCGAGGACGGCAAAATCCCGTCGCTGATCTATCAGGACGACGTCGAGCAGGATGAGGCCTTCGTCGACTCGCTCAGCCAGCGCCTGCTCGTCGGGCTCGGCGGCGATCAACTCAACCGCTCCCTCCTCAAGTTTAGCGGCAGCAACGGCTCCGTCTGGTATGTGCGCCTGATGACCCAAGCCGCCGGCCGCTCCGGCTTCCTCGAAGGCGACGGCGCCGCTGCCTTCTCCGCTCCGGCCTACGTGGGCCGCCGCATCGAACCGCCCTCCTCCGATTACACCGTCGCCGGGTATGTGGCCTCCGGAAAAGGGTATTCACCCAGCGCCTACAAAGACCCCTTCGCCGAGGGAATCGAAGCCGCCGAAAAAGGCGCCATCATCCCGGTCAACACCCTGGCCAACAGCTCGACTGACGCCAGCTCCACGTTGAAGGTCTGGTGGTTCAAGAAGACGGCCGCGCCCTCCTCCGAGTTCTCGGATATCTACACACCCGCCAAGATCGGCACCTACACGGTCTCCTACCGCACCGACGATCCCAAGCTCGTTCTCGCCTCCAACTCCGGCACGGGCGATCTCGCCCCCGGCCCGCTCTCCGGCTTCATCTACACCCAGAACGACTCAACCCAGATTGGTTACAACCCCAACGAGGAACACGCCCTACTCCTGAGCGGACGTGGCTACGCCTTGCGCGACGATCTCAACGTCACCACCGGCTCCGGCTTCACGTCTCTGCCCCGCGTGCTGATCGAATACACCGACGTGGACGACGGCCGCCCCGCCATCGCCGCCTACGAGGTGCTGCGCGAGGACGCCACCTATACGTTCGTTTACGACGTCACCGCCGCCACCATCCTCAACTCGCCGATGCCGCTCCCCAAGCTGCCTCTGCCCGTGGACACCGCCACCGGTCTTTCGCGCAACACCGAGGTCCTGCCCAACGCCGACCTCTTCCCGCCCGAGTCCCTCGCCAGCGGCGCACCCGCCCCTTACGCGTGGTTCACCTTTAAGGACCGCAAGGGCTACGACTGGGTCTATCGCGGACCTCACGACGACGGCTCCACCTCCGGCCTACCTGTCTCCGCCCCGCTCGCCAACACCGAGTTCAACACCGGCTCACGCGGCTTCTGGACCCTGTCGGCCAACATCGCCAACGCCACGGTCGCCAACGGCACGCTCGCCAGCTCCGCCAATGGCAGCGGCGACGCCGAGATACTCACTTCAGGCTTGCCCCACTTCGCCGGCAACAGCGTCCCGACGATCCAGATCCGTTTTAAAGCCTCCGCCAACGTCTCCACCCAGCTCTATTGGGGCAACGAGGACGGCGGCTACACCAGCGGACGATCCCTCACCGTCAACTACACCGGTGCCGGTGCCTGGCAGACCCTCACCTTCCCGCTCTCAACTTCAACCAACTGGGCGGGCAAAACCATCAACGCCCTCCGCTTCGATCCCGTCACCGTCTCCGGCCAGACGTTTGAGATCGACTGGATTCGCGCCGCCATCCCCACGCACGGGCTCGGCATGCACTGGTATTACACGATGCGCGCCGGCTTCTTTGTCCCGGGCCTGACCACCCAGCCCGCCGAGGGCACCATCCTGCCCTACCTTCGCGCCAAAAACACCGACGGCACCTTTGTGGGCGACCCCGTCACCGGCACTCCCCTCACCGTGGCCTACCGCCCGGTCTGGCCCTCCGATGCGCCGTCCATGAGCGTGGGCGAGACGCTCACCTTGCCCAACCACGGCCTGCCCGCCGTGCGCGGCCAGTCCAGCGCCGTCGTATTCTACCAGCAATCCGTCGCCGTATCCGGCACCGCTTCCGCCACCGTCACACTTCACGATCCTACCCGCGCCAAGACAATCCTGCTCAACGCCGCCAACGTCGGCCTCACGAAGCTCCCTTCGTCCGCCGCCACCACCAGCGAGGCCGGTAAAACCTACTTCCAACTCCTCCCGCCCCACCTTCAGCAGCGTTTCTACTTTGATCCGAACTTGGGCGAGGTCGGCGGTCTCACCCTCGTGGGCGAATTCGTGGACGAGATTTCCGGCGAGGACTACGTCCACCTGAACGCTCTTAGTCCCGAGGACGTCACGTCCTTGATCGGCATCGTCACCACCACGGACACCGACTACCAGGCCTGGAACAATGCCATCAACAGCCTTGCCACCCGCGTCGAGACCTTCATCGAGGACCCCGCCAAGCCCGGCACCTTCATCCCCGACTCCGCCCGCACGTTCACGGTCGGTGCCACCAGTCTCGCCGCGATCAGCGATTCCGACACCGCCGTGGACAGCTACGCCCTCACCGCCACCGGCGCGGGTTCCGGCTTCGTGTCGATGCTCTTCGGCAACGGCACCGCCTTCACCCCAGAGGGCGAGCCGGTATCCGTTTCCATCCTACGCGTCGCTCCGCAGCTCTACACCGGCGATTTGAAGACCCTCGTCGCGTCCAACCCGCTCGACGAGCAGACCGCCCTGCGCCACAGCGGCGACTTCGCCGCCCGCCCCGGCGACTACGAGTTCGACTGGCGCTACGCCGGCCCGATCGATGGCGTGCAACCCGCCACCTACACCTACGCGATGGGCACCGTCCTCGGCGCATCCGACTCCGATCTCTGGCTGCTCGCCACCAATCCGCCCGCGCCGTTGCCCTCGACCTATCCGACGAGCCAATACGAGTTCCCCCGCACGTTCGCCATCCGCAACTCCTCCTACAACTCCTCCGCCGGCTACCCGGCCACCGTCGCCAAGGCGGTCTCCACCGTCCGTTTCACCGGCACCGTGCCGTCCCAGATCGTCTTCAGCGCGGAGCTCGGCACCTACGATGGTTTCATCCTCTACGTAAACGGCTCCGCCGCCGTGGCCTCGCGCCTGCCCACCGGCATCGCCACGCCCGCCGGACTCACTTCGACCGACGCCCGCGCCGGCCTGTCGTCCCTCGGCCTCACCAACCAATACACCGTTCCGTCCACCTACTTCGTTGTGGGTGACAACCGCATCGAGGTCGCTCTCTTCACCTCCGCCGCCGCCAACGCCACGTCGTCACTCGACTTCCAGTTGGACGCCTCCGTCGAGACCGACCACGTCGTTGCCAACGGCTCCCCGTGGATCAAGCCCAATGGCACTCTCTCCAACATCGTCATCGTCGGCGGCTCCGCCGACTCCCCGCTCGGCAACCCGTTGCTCGTATTCAGCGACAACTACTTCACCGTCCGCTACCGCCCCAAGGCCGGCGTGCAGACCGTCGCCGGCACCGACTGGTCGCGCTGGATGACGCCCAAGCTCGTGGAGTCCTGGATCAAACGCGCCCTCGACGGCATCAACCCGTTCACCCAGCGCACCGACGACCTCTACAACAACCCGGTTTCCACCGATGTCTCCATCCTCACCCAGGCCGGCACGCGTTGGGAGGGCGACGTCGCCCTGACCCTGGACAACCTCGACGCCTTTGGTCTGATCGAGATCTACGAGACGCTCCTCAACCGCGCGAAAAACCTCTCCATCGACGCCGGCTACGACGACCCCGGCACCAACGACACGTTGCTGCTCACCGCCGGCTACCTCAACGACCTCTACATCACCATCGGCAACGAGGCCTCCGACGACGCCGACAACCCCACCATCGCCGTCGATGGCTCGCTCGGCGCCTCCGAGGTCAGCACGTCCCGTTTCTCCTTCGAGGGCCAGGTCCCTACCCTCATCGAGGAGGAGCTCGGCTTGCTCCGCGGTCGCGACGATTTCCTCAGCCCGGGCGTGGTCACCGCCCCGTCCTACAACCGCCTGTTTTGGAATTACATCAACGGCATCGATTCCGGCGAATCCATCTACGCCCTCAACTACGACATTAAAGACCAGGTCGGCACCGACCTCGCCGACGGCACCATCGACGCCGGCGACGCCCAGCGCATGTTTCCGCAAGGCCACGGCGACGCCTACGGCCACTACCTCACCGCGCTCACCGGTTACTACAAGCTGCTCACCTCACCCCACTTCACCTGGACGCCCCGCAGCGAGGCCGTGGACATACTCGGCCTCACCGTGCAAGTGGACTATCAGGATGAGCGCAAATTCGCCGCCGCTTCCGCAGCCGTTGCCCGGGTCGGCGCGCGCATCCTCGATCTCACCGCCCGCGCCTCCTACAAAGACGATCCGTCGGTCGGCTGGGAGCACCAGCGCGATAGCAAAACCAACTCCTCCACCGGCCTCACCCGCCACTGGGGCACCGACGAATGGGCCGCCCGCGCCGGCCAAGGTGCGTATTACCACTGGGTCAGCGCCAACGCCATGCTGCCCGACAAGGATACCAACCCCGACCACAACGGCATCCAGATCATCGACCGCACCACCGTGCCCGAGATCAGCGAGATCGTGTCCAGCGCCATCGATATCCAAGCCACCCTCGACGGCCAGTGCGCGCACTTGAACCCCCTCGGCCTCGCCAAGGGCGCGATGGTCTTCGACATCTCGCCGACCGAACTCCTGGCCGGAAATTCTCACTACGAGCAGATCTACCAGCGCGCCCTCCGCGCGTCGCTCAACGCCAAGGCCGCCTTCGAACAAGCGAGCCTCATGAACCGCAATCTGCGCAACCAGAACAACACCCTCGCCGACTACAACAACGCGGTGGATGACCAGGAGCGCGCGTTCGAATACCAGCTCATCGACATCTTCGGCACCGCCTACCCCGGCGACATCGGCCCGGGCAAGCTCTACGAGCAGGGCTACACCGGCCCCGACCTCTACCACTATTACTTCATCGATAAACCGTCCGACTTCGTGGACACGACCACCACCCTCTCGGTCCAGTTCCGCGAGCCGCTGGAAATGAACCCGTCCACCGTGTGGTCGCTCGACAACGTCTACAACCAGATCCGCGATCCACTCCGCTACAAGACCCGCACCTACCAACTCGCACCGGATCGCCTTATGCAGTTCGCCGCTTCCGGCCAAGGCTCGCGCTCCCAGCCCGGCGCCCTCCAACGCGCCTTGCTCGAGGTCTATCAAGCCCAGATAAATGCCCGTGAATCGGCCAGCACGCTCGACACGCTCATGCGGCGCTTCGACCGCGACTACCAGCTCTTCACCGAGTTCCGCACCACCTACGACGACGCCAACGCCGGCGCCGCCGAGAAGCTCGACCAGGCGGCCGCCTACCTGACCGCCTCCTCCGCCCTGGCCAACGCCGCCTCCCTCTACGAACTCAGCGCCGAGTTCATCACCGCCATCGGCGAGGCCACCGCCGAAGCCCTGCCGGTCGCCGCCGGACTCTCGGTGGATGCCACCTCCGTCGCCCGCGGTCTCGCCCTCTACGGGGGCGCGACCTCCGCCTACGCCCAGGCGCTTGGCGGTCTCGCCTTTGAAAACACCGTGGCCTTCCTCGAAGCCGAGGCTGCCAACCTCGAATCCGAAGCCGACGACTTCTACACCCAATACAACTGGGACAACGAAGATAAGCAGCACGTCGTCGAGTTCGAACGCCTCCTTGATAAGGTCCTCGCCCACCGCTTCGAGCTCGCCCGTCGCATCGGAGAATTGAAAAAAGCCAACGAGGAGGTTTCCCGCCTCGTCGCCCGCTCCGACCGCATCCTCGCCGAGCGCGAGATCTTCCGCCAGCGCGCCTCCGCCGTCATCCAGGGCTTCCGCACTCGCGACATGACGTATCGCACGTTCCGCAACGAGGAACTGTCCCAGTATCAGTCGCTCTACGACCTCGCCGCCCAATACACCTACCTCGCCCTCCAGAGCTACGACTACGAGACCGGCCTGCTCGGCGAGCCTGCCGGCCAGGAGCTCATCGACAGTATCATCGCCACCCGCTCCCTCGGTGACTTTAAGAACGGCCAGCCCGTCGCCAGCACCGGCACCACCGGCGACTCCGGCCTGGCCGGAACGCTCGCGCGGCTCCAGAGCGATTGGTCGGTCGTCGAATCCCGCCTCGGTATCAACAACCCCGATACCTACGGCACCTTGTTCTCGTTGCGCGCCGAGCTCTTCCGCATCCGCACCGACCAGGCCACCACCGACGACGACACCGCGTGGAAGCAGATCCTTGAGCAGCATACCATGAGCAACGTGCTCAACGACCCGGACGTCGCCGAATATGCGCGCAACCTGCGCAAATCCGACGGCTCCGCGATTTCGGGCATCGTCATTCCGTTCTCCACCACGATCCAGCCGGGGCTCAACTTCTTCGGCCTGCCGCTCGCCGCCGGCGATCACGCCTACACGCCGTCCAACTACTCCACCAAGATCGCCGCCTCCGGCCTGGTGCTCCAGGGCTACATCGGCATGGACCCCTACTCCATCGGCGTCCCGAATGCCGGCAGCCCGGCCAGCTCGAACCCCGACGCCCTCAGCGCCACGCCCTACGTTTATCTTATCCCCGCCGGCGTGGATTACCTGCTGGCCCCGCCGCTGGGCGATACCGGCGAAGCCCGCTCCTGGCAGGTGAAAGACCAGGCCATGCCGCTTCCGTTTAACCTCGGTCAGAGCAGTTTCTCGGCGACGCAGTTCTTCACGCCCCAAGGCACCATGAACGAGAAGCTGTGGATCACCCGCAAACACCAGGCCTTCCGTCCGGTCAACGACCCCGCCTTCTTCTACAGCACGATGCCGGGCGAGTTCACCAACCGCCGCCTCATCGGCCGCAGCGTGTGGAACACCCAGTGGAAGCTCGTCATCCCGGCCAACACCCTGCTCAACAATGAACAAGACGGCCTCGCCCGCTTCGTGCGCAGCGTGAAAGACATCAAGCTCTTCCTCCGCACCTACTCGCACTCCGGAAACTAGCCGACACCCCGGCTACCACTCGCATGCGTAGGTCCACAGTCCTAATCGCCTCCTTAGCGCTCCTCCTCACCGCCTGTCGCCGCGACAGCCGTGAGGGAGCACCGAACACGCCGGCGCCCTCGTCCTCCGTTCAGCCCGCAGACTCCGGCTCCATCGCCGACCACGCCGAGGTCTACCGCCGCGCCTTCTGGCGCCAACCCACCGACCTTGATCGTATCCTCCACGCCGAGCGTCGCATAACCGCCTCGACGGACGGCCGCGAGGTGGAAGGCTGGCAATGGTTCATCCATCTCCAGCCCGACCCCGCGTTGCTCGCCACCCTGCGCAATCCTGAGTCGTTTGGCCTGCTACCCGTCGCGTCCAACGTCGCCCCGCGGCCGTGGCCGGTCACTTCCGCACCCGCGCCCGCGTGGTTCCCACCCGCCGTTGCGTCACCCGATTTCGATATCCTCCAAGCCCCGTCCGCCGGCCTCACGGTTCTCTACCGAGCGTCCGACAACACCCTGTTTGCCACCGACTCAGGCTCGGGCTTCACCGCCCCGGTTCGCTGAGTCAGCCGGCACCCGTTCGGGCGCCGCAAACTGCAACGCGCTCAACCGCCGATACAGTCCGTCCGCGCGCGCGTTGAGTTCTTCGTGCGTGCCCCACTCCACCACGCGTCCACCATCGATCACCGCGATGGCATCCGCCGTGCGAATCGTGGCCAGCCGGTGCGCGATGATGAAGGTCGTGCGCCCTTGCATCAGGTGCTCCAACGCATCCTGCACCAATCGCTCGCTCTCGCTGTCGAGCGAACTGGTCGCTTCGTCCAAAATCAAAATCGCCGGGTCTTTCAGAATCGCGCGGGCAATCGCCACGCGTTGCCGTTGCCCGCCGGAGAGTTTAACGCCGCGGTCCCCGACCACCGTGTCATACGCCTCGGGAAACCCGCAGATAAACCCATCGGCATTGGCCAGGCGCGCCGCCGCGCGCACGTCGTCGAGCGAAGCGCCCGGCCGGCCGTAACGGATGTTTTCCGCGATCGACCCGCCGAACAAAGTCACGTCTTGCGGCACGATGGCCATCTGCCCGCGAAGACCGGCCAGCGGGTAATCGCGCGCGTCGCGTCCGTCGATGAGCACGCGTCCCCGCTCCGGCTCATAGAAGCGCAGGAGCAGCGCCGTGAGCGTGGATTTACCCGCGCCGCTCGGTCCGACCAACGCGATGCGGGCGCCCGGTGCCGCTCGCAGGCTCACCCCGCGCAACACCTCGATTTCCGGACGTGCCGGATACCGAAACCCCACCTCGTCGAAGACCACCTCGCCGCGCAGCCGGTTGGGCAACGCCACGCCATTCGCCGACTCGGCCGACTCCGGAACCTCGGCCAGCAACTCGCGCACGCGCTGACTCGCCCCGACCGTCTTCTGGATCTGGCTGAAGAGCTCCGCCGCCTGGCCCATCGCGCCCGCCACGAAGGTTGTGTAGAGCACGAAGCGCGTCAGCTCGCCCGCGCTGATCCGTCCGCCTTGCAGCAACACGGCACCATACCACAGCACGATGACCATGCCGCCGAAGAGCGCGAAGATGAAGAACGCGACAAACACCGCCCGCCAGCGCGCCGCCCGCAACGCCGCCGCCAGTGCGGCTTGGTTTACCTGATCATAGCGGCCGAGCTCGAACGCCTCATTGGCAAACGCCTTCACGCTCGCGATCGCCTGCAACGTCTCTTCCACAATCGTCGAGGTCTCCGCGAGGCGGTCCTGCGTTTCGCGGGCATAGCGTCGCAGCCGCCGTCCAAAAAACACCGCCGCCGCGATCAAGAGGGGCAACGTGCCAAGCATCACCCCGGTGAGGGGCAACGAGGTCGCCGCGATCAGCACGAGTCCACCGCTGAGAAACACCGCCTGCCGGCACAGTTGGGGCAACGCGTCGATCAACGCGCCTTCGAGCTGCGCCACATCGGTCGAAAGCCGGCTGGCCAGTTCGCCGACCCGGCGTTGCCCGAAAAATGCCATGGGCAGCGCGATCAATCGCCCGTAGCACGCACGTCGCACATCGGCCAACGCGCGTTGACCGACCGCATTGAAGCACAGCGCGCTGTTGAACGAGGCCGACGCCTGCAGCAGCACCGTGGCGGCCAGGAGCGTCGCGATGTTGGCCACGGTGGCGTCGGGCCAACCCGGCAGCGTGCCGCGCCCGGGATTGATCGCCGCGTCGATCAACGCACCCGCCAAAAAAGGAAAGGCCAACCCCAGCACCGCGCCCGTGAAGAGCGAGCCGAGCCCGACCGCGAAACGCGCCCGATACGGCCTCACAAAGCGCAGCAGCCCCGACGCCGAGCGCAGGCTCTCCCGCGTCAACGCCGCCTTGGGCAATCGATCCAACGCCCGCTCCTCCGCCTCCGCGTCACTGTTCGCCATGACGGTGAAGTTTTGCCCCGAACGCACAAACGCGAGCCCGGACGCCAGATATATTGGAAACGACACCCCGACACGCCGCGAGCGTGGGTGGCAAGGTGGCCGGCGATCCCCGTGCACCGTCTGAACCGTCAGCCCGCAGACCGCGCCCGGAGGTCGCGGTCCACCTGAGCGCTCGCTGATCTCTCGCGCTACTCACTCCCAACTTATTACGAATCGCCCGTAAAATTCAGACTTCAGGGTGTGTTTCGCAAATAAACCAGCCCGTCGCTGGCGCTCTACGAGGAAGAGAGAAAGGGCGCTGGGCCGGCTTATTTGAGAAACGCACCCTAACCGGGTGTGATGTAGCCCCGACCGCCGGTCGGGGTCTCCGTGAGCAAAGCCCGACCACCGGTCGGGCCTACAATAAGACCGAAGTCTGAGCGGTGAGGTTAATCCCGGCTTGTCGCATCGGAGAGGATACGTGCTAAACGGGTTTTGAGAGGAGAACGCCACTCCAGGCCAGCCGCGGCGCCGGGTCGCGCGCCTTGTCGCGCCGCGTGTTTGGTTTTAAGGTGAATTCGTGTCCACCGTCGTCGATCGCCACCTCGGGCGCTTCATCACGTTTGCGTCGTGTGTGCTGGTGGTCGTCGTGCTGCAGCTGGCGGCCGATGTGCTCATCCCGGTGGCACTGGCGGCACTGCTCGCGTTTCTACTTTCACCGTTGGTCGTGTGGTTCACGAAGCGGGGCGTGCCCAGGGTGCTTTCGATCCTCGCAACCGTCACCGTGTTCCTAGCCCTGCTCGGCGCGCTTGGCTGGGTCGTCGCCACCCAGGCGGTGAACCTCGCCGAACGCCTGCCCGATTATGAACAGAATATCCGCATAAAACTTGACCGGCTCAAGCACCCGCAGACTCCGGCCGCGCTCTCGCGCACCGCCGAGATGCTCGGGAAACTGCAAAAAGAATTGAAGACCCCCTCGCCCGGAGACGAACCAAGGGGCGCGGACGATGGCCAGCCGCAGCCCGTGGCCGTCCGGGTGGAAGCCCCGGAGCGCTCCACGCTCGCACTGGCGCGCGGTGTGGCCGGGCCCTTGCTCGGGCCGCTCGCGATCGCCGGTATCGTGATCGTGCTGGTGGTGGCGATGCTCTTCCAAAGCGACGACCTGCGTGATCGCTTCATCAAGATCGTCAGCGCCGGACGGCTCAATCTCGCCACCCAGGCCTTGGACGATGCCGCGCGTCGGGTGACGCGTTATCTGTTCATGCAGCTGATCGTTAACGCCACCTATGGAATACCCGTCGGCCTCGCCCTCGCCCTCATCGGCGTGCCGAACGCGGTGTTGTGGGGCGTCCTCGCCACGTTGCTGCGTTTCATCCCGTTCCTCGGTCCCTGGGTCGCGGCCTCTTTCCCGGTGGCACTCTCGCTCGCCGTGGATCCGGGCTGGACCATGGTGCTGTCCACCTTGGGCGTGTTCATTTTCATGGAGGTCGTGAGCAACAACTTCATCGAGGTGAGGCTCTACGGAGCGAGCACCGGCATCTCCAATCTCGCACTGCTCGTCGCCGCCGTGTTCTGGACGTGGCTGTGGGGGCCGGCGGGGCTGATCCTTTCCACGCCGTTGACGGTTTGCGTGCTCGTCCTCGGGCGTCACGTGCCCGGGCTCAAGTTTCTCAGTATGGTGCTGGGAAGCGGACCGGTCTTGGAACCTCCGGCGCAGTTCTACCAACGCATGCTTTCGATGGACGCCGACGAGATGCTGGATCTCGCCCGCACCTTCATCAAAGAGCGGTCGCTGGTCGCGTTCTACGACGATGTATTCGTGCCGGCGCTACGCATGGCCGAAGACGACCGGGAGACCGGCGCCCTCGCCGAGGTGCGGCAAAAATTCATCATTCACGGCGGGCGCGAGCTCATCGAGGAACTCGCCCGCGACGACGCCGAGGTGCCAAAAAAACCGATGCCCGCACTCGCCATCTTGGGAATCCCCGCGCGCGACGACGCCGACGAGCTGGTGGCGCTGATGTTGGCGCATGTGTTGCGCACCCACGGGTTGGAAGCGGAGGTGCTGCCGCTGGCCTACGCGGCGCAGCCGGAGGAAAGACTGCGCAATGCGGGAGACCGCGTGCTCTTTATCTCGGCGTTGCCCCCGTCGGCGGTGACGGCGGCGCGGCAGACGTTTCGCCGACTGCGCCGCGAGGCCGTCGGCGCGCGGATTCTTATCGGGGTGTGGGACGGCACCGCGTCACCGCCCGAGTTGGAGCGACGACTGGGTTTGCCGGAGCCGGGCGATGTGGTAACGACGCTCAACGTGGCGGTGTTGGCACTCGTGGCCCGCGCGACGGGTTCCAGCGGGCAGCTCGGGGAACGCAGCCGCACGGGGGAGCCCGGCCGGCATGAAGGGCCGAAACTCGAGGAGTGGTTTGATCAACTGATCCGCGAGTTGGCGCAAACGTTCGGGGTGCCCGTGTCGCTGGTTTCCTTGGTCGAGCGGGATCCGGCGTTTTGGAAGGTGCAGGCGGCCGCACTGCCGGCTCTGGCCAAAGCGAGCGAAGCGGCGCGCGATGAAACATTGACCAGCGCCGTATTGGCGGCCGAGGACGTTTTCGTCATCGACGATATCGCCAAAGACCGTCGATTTTCAGGCGTAGCAGTGTTGTCAGAAGGCGGCGTGCGTTTCTACGCCGGCGCGGCGCTGCGGCTGCAAAACGGACACTTGGTCGGCGTGCTGTGCGTGACCGACACCAAACCGCGCACCCCGACGGTTGAAGCGTTGCACCGGCTGCGCGACGGCGCCCGTGCCCTCACCGCTCACATCGATACGCGCCTCTTGGCCGATCCCGTCACCGCGCCGCCCCACGGGTGAACGGAAGCGGTTCTCAAGTGGCATGCCATTTGTAATTCGTGAGCCTCGTTGATGAGGCGGTGGCATTGTCGGACAAGCTCCTCGAACTCATCGACCGGAACCCCGGGCAACCCCAGTTTCGCTTCGATCACCTCGATAGCCGCCAGATGCCGGACCAACGTGTTTCGGTCCTCGTGGGGAAGATTATTTTCCTGCTCCAGAAGCTGTTCAAGGCGACGCGACGCAGCTATCGGCGCATGAACTTTGGAGTGAGCTAGGGGCGCATCGACTGATTGAATCATTAGGGGCTTTAACGAAGAAAGGAACACTTGGATAAACGCAAAGCTTAAGGGGTTATAAGCATGCTCAGGGGTGAACCGAGTGGACCCCAAATACGCCTGCACTCAATCAAATTTTATCGCTGATTAACCTTTCAGAAAACGCCCCACCCAATGACGGCTTTAGTGCTAATACATCGCATCCTCTGGCGATTGAACGTGGGAGCGAGCTTGCTCGCGATGATCGGTTCTCGCGAGCAAGCCCGCTCCCCCATCGGAACCTGACAGCCCCTGATCGACGGTTAAGAAAAATACCCTTCGGCCTGCATGACGCCGGCGTCGTCGTCACCTGTATCCGTCGCCTCACGACAGCACTCGGGAAATGCCGGCTGACGTTGAACCCACCGCACTGCGCACAGGCTGTTGGTGAGCGCTTCGTGCAGCGCTGAGCCAAAATCATAGGCGTAACCGTCATAGCCCGCTTCGACCACGGCTTGGTCAATGGCGAGCATCACGGCAAACATCCGTCCGCGCACACCGGGGATGTAAACATCGATGTCCTCGCGTGCGAGTTGCAGGTTGGTGCGGCACGCGTCGGCGTTGTGGCTGTGATGCGAACGACACGCCTCGGGACGCGCCTCGTAAACCGAACAACTCCCCGCTTTCAACAACACACACGGGGTTCTCAGCGCGGTCCTCTCCGGGTTGGAACGGCCCGCAAACGCCGCCCGATGGGCTGCGGCGCGCGCAATCACCTCATCGAGTTCGGCGGGCGAAAAGTGAGTCTGCGCATGCTGCGCCGCGATCAAGACCTCGTGCGCCTGCACGCCCACCGGCACGTGACAACACGCATCACAACCAGCGCGGCACGCGACCGCGTTCTTCGCGTCGGCGGGCGCGGTGGCGAAGGCGCGATCAAACTCCTTGTGCGCGGCGCGAATCGCCGCGAGGAGATCGGCCGGGTTGCGCGTTTTCCGCAACCGCTTCAGGACCGACGCGCCGGTCTTCTCGAACAGGGTGTCTTCTTCCGGTGAAAATACAGCGCACATCAGGACCGTTGTTTCACACCCAATCGGGAACGCGCCAACGAAATAGTTGAATCGCGCCATGCCGTGTGGCGCGACCCACCACCCATCACTGCCCGTGTTTAGACTGCCGCCGCAGGTTCGAGATCGGCGGGCGTGACGATGAATTGCCGCGATTGCTCGCAGCGCTTTCGGGAGAGCTCCACGCCCAAGGCGTCGAGACCGAGCGCGTTGCCCACCGCGAGCACCGTGCCGACTCCGCAAAACGGGTCAAAGACGACCTGTGCGCCGACCTGGTCCCGGGCGAAACGCACCGCATGGGCCGCTGCGCGCACGCCCATCGCCCGCACCCACGGCAGCCGGCCGGCGTCGGTGATGATGTCGGGCAACGGGAGAATATCCGGGCACTTCATCGCACGCGACACCGCGATCAAGTGCGTGAAACCCGGTCGGCCATACGTGAGGGTTCCCGGCGGACGCCGGCAGACGATCTTATGAAACAGCACACGGGCTCCCGCATCTTCGGCCGCGCGGATGACCAGCGCGCCTTTGTCGACCCACACGCCGTCACGTTTGATGTCGGACTGAAAGAAAAGCGCCGCACTTTCGTCCGCCACCGAATCAACGACGAGGCTCACCGCGTCGAGAAACCAGGCGCGCCAGACGGGCAACGTTTTGCCCACTTCGGAGACATCGGGTAGCGAGGTCACGGCGCACGCGCCATCGATGCGTCCGCGCGCCTTCATCCATGCGATGGCGTCGGCACAATGGACTTCGCGTCCCGGTGCGGTCGGTGGCGTCGAAGGCGGGAGTGGATCGGACATGCCGCCACTGTTCCAGCCGATCAACGCGCGCACAAGGACGGAGCCATGAGGGCATTCGCGTGTCCGTCGCTGGATGCGGGTAAACGCCAAAGCAACCAGTCACCGGTCAGCGCCTCGACGGACCGTGCGGAAAGGCGGCCATCTCATTTAACCTTTGGCTCTTGGTGGCCGGGGGCCTGGCCTTGATCATGGGTGTGGCGCATCCGTGGGTGGAGCGCGCTCCGTTCACTCCGGCGATGGTTTACCTGCTGATCGGCGCGGCCCTCGGCCCGTGGGTGGCGGGGGTCGCGCGCATCGACCCGATCGAGCACGCGGCGTGGCTGCATCATGGGGCGGAAATCGCGGTGCTCATTTCGCTCTTTACGGTGGGAATGAAGCTGCGTGTGGACCCATGGGACCCGCGCTTGCGACCGGCGCTGTGCCTCGCGTTTGTTTCGATGACGATAACCGTCGGTCTCGTGGCGGGCGCGGGCGTTGCCTGGCTTGGGCTTTCGTGGGGAGCGGCAATTCTGTTCGGGGCGGTGATCGCGCCCACCGACCCGGTGCTGGCGTCAGAGGTTCAGCTCAAACACCCGCACGACACCGACAACGTGCGCCTGACGTTGAGCGCCGAAGCCGGTCTCAACGACGGCACGGCGTTTCCGTTTGTGATGCTTGGGCTGGCGTGGCTGCACGGTGAAGCATTGGGCGCGGGAGCCTGGCGCTGGTGGAGCGTCGACGTGGTGTGGGCGGTGTGCGGAGGGTTGGTGATCGGTGCGCTGCTGGGTTATGGCGTGGGGCTGATCCTCGGCCGCATGACCGCCCGGTTCAGGCAAGTCGGCTTCGGCGAATACTTCGTGCTGGGCGTGATTGGCGTTTCATACGCGGCGGCCGTAGAGGCGCGCGCTTACGGCTTTCTGAGTGTTTTCGCCGCAGGCATGGCGCTGCGCTCCGTGGAGCGACGCGCCAGCCCCAAGGCACCGGTCACCGTGAGGACAACCGTGCAATCCGGTGCCGTGGGAAAGATCGGCGAGGAACTTGCGGCGGATCAGCGCACCGCGCCGGGCTACATGGCGGGCGTATTGCTGACAACCAACGAACAACTCGATCACCTGCTGGAAATCACGTTGGTCCTGGTCGTCGGTGTGACGTTGGCCTCGGCGGGCATCGCCTGGGAAATCCTGTGGCTCGCGCCGCTGTTGTTCTTCGTGATCCGCCCCGTGGCGGTCTTGCCGCTGCTCGCAGTCCGGCGATTTTCGCTCTTTGAGTTCACCTCGGTGGCATGGTTCGGCATCCGGGGAATCGGCTCCATCTATTATCTCTTTTACGCGATCAGCGAAGGCTTGCCCGAGCCGTTGGCGCGCCAACTCGTTTCGCTGACGGTTACCCTGGTGGCGGTTTCTATCATGGTGCACGGCATTACGGTGACTCCGTGGATTGCATTGCAGAAAAAGTAGTCCGTCGAAACCAGCGAACCGCACGGTCGGCTCCCTCCTTTGACACCCCGCATCCAATGACTATGATCACGGTCTTTCAGACGTGTTTTCCGTAAGCCAAATCAACTCACCCGTGATCGGCATTGATGTGGGCGGGCCACGCAAAGGGTTTCACGCCGTCATGCTCGACGGCACGCGTAGTCTTAAAAAACTACGCACGCGCGACGCCGCCGCGCTCGCCCGGTGGTGCGTCGACGAGGGAGCCCAAGTCGTCGCCGTGGACGCACCGTGCCGCTGGCGGGGAGCGGGCCTGGCTCGCCTCCCTGAGCGCCAACTGGCTGCGGCGGGAATAGCCTGCTATTACGCTCCCACCGAGCAGCGCGCCCGCGCGCACCCATTCTACCATTGGATGCTTCCGGGGGCGGACCTTTACGCCGCGCTCCAGTTTAATTTCCCCCTTTACACGGGAGGAGCGGTCACGGGGCCGGTCGCCACGGAAACGTTTCCGCAAGCCGTCGCCTGCGCGCTCGCCGGCCAGGTGGTGTCGGCCAAAGACAAACGCGACGTCCGACGAAAGCTGCTTGAGCGTGCGGGAATCGACGCGGGTGAACTTACGCTAATCGACGAAATCGACGCCGCCTTGTGCGCCTTGGCGGCGGCCCACTTTGCTCAAGGCACGTTCACGGCCTATGGCGACACGACCGACGGGTTCATCATTGTTCCGCAGGTCCCTAAAGGCGTGCCTTAAAGGTAGGAGCCCATTTATGGGCGATTCAGTGGGGCAGACCAACCCTCGATGCGTGCTGATACCGCGCCCGAACATCGCTCATAAATGAGCTCCTACCTTCAGAATCAGAGGTGCACCACGACCTCTGACATCGGGAAACGCACTTTCGGTGTGGTCGCGTATTTGTCGTCGCTTGCGCGGTAACCAACCGGGCACGCACACAAGGTGGTGAAGCCTGTCCCCGCGAGGCCGAGAATCTCGTCATACTTGCCTGCCTCGATGCCTTCCATCGGGCACGTATCAAGGCCGAGCAACGCGGCGGCCATCATGAGTTGGCCGAGCGCGATGTAAACCTGCCGAGACTGCCAGACGTCGAGGTAGCCCTTGGCGCGCGCTCCATCAAGACTGCCCATGATGATTTTCTTGAACGGCTCCATCGATTCCACGGTCGTGCCGCGGACCTGCGCCGTTCGCTCCATGTAACGAGTGATGTGGGCCTCATCGAGGTTCTGTTTGAAGGCGAGCACGACGAGGTGCGACGCCTCGGCGACTTGCGCCTGTCCCCAGGAGACGGGCACCAGTTTCGCGCGGAGCTCCGGGTTTTTAACCACGATGAATTTCCACGGCTGGGCGCCAAACGACGACGGGGTCAGCACCAACGACTCTTCCAACGCGGCCCACGTGTCGTCCGGGATTTTCTTGGTGGAATCAAATTTCTTGGTCGCGTAACGCCACTTGAGCGCGTCGAGCAGTTGGGAGTGGGGAATTGTGGTCATTGTTTGTTTGAAGGAAAATTACCAAAGCAGAATACGGGCCGCGCTTGGTTACGAAGGCGTGGCGTAGACGGAGTAACCCAGCAATGGTCCCACAACAAGCGCCCGAACGCGATTCTTGTCCCCCCAACAACGGCTTGGCCTCACCCTCCCTTGGTCGTCGCCGGACGCACAGCCGCGGTCGCGCTGCGGCGTTTCAATAACGCAACAATGTCATCGCGCGCCTCGATTCTTAAACCCCACGCCAGCCCCGCATAAAGCAGCGCACCTCCACCGATCAACCCGGCGAGAGCCAATGCATCGATCCACAGGCCCCCGGGCGCTATGCCCCGGCACCACCAACCTGCGCCCACCGCCCCGCCCATGAGTAAACTGGCGAGAAGAATCTTGGCGGTGTCGCGGGCAAGATGGTGAAACGCCATGTCCGGCTGCCTGCGCGCCAGGCGCACTTGCAGATACCACGCTTGCACGATGACCGCGACGTTGCTCGCAATCGCCAGACCCACCGTCGAAAGCGGCCCCATCAACGGCAGGCTCAATCCGAGGTTGACCACGAAACTAAGGGCTGCCGCGTGCACCGGTGTCCGGGTGTCTTTCTGCGCGTAGAACGCCCGGAGCACCAAGTTCACAAAGGAGAAAAACGGCAACCCCAGGGCGAACACCGCCATGATCGGGATCATCAACCGGGTATCATCGGCCGTGAACGCGCCGCGTTGAAACAGCAGCCGAATGATCGGCTCCGCCAACACCGCCAAACCCACCGCCGCCGGCACGTTGATGACGAGGATAAGCCGCATGCCCTTCCGATAAGAGGCCACCAAGTTGGCCTGATCTCCCTGGGCGGCATATTTCGATATGAGCGGGAACACCACGGTCGACACCGCCACCGCAAACACCCCGATTGGCAGCTCCATCAGGCGCGTGGCCAGATTAAGCACCGAGGCCGCCGCATCGTTCAACGACAGCCCCACGAGGCGCGAGACCGCCATGTTCACCAGGTAAATCGCCGAGCCGAACAACGTGGGCACCATCAAGCGCACGATCCCGCGCAACGCATCACCCGCCCCCAGGTCGAACCGCGGCCGCCACCCCTCGCGCATCAGCGCCGCCGCAGGCACCGCCATTTGCAGAAACCCGCCGATCAACACACCCGCGCACAGCCAGCGCATCGCCCCGTCGCGTCCGTCGGCCCAGCCCAGATACGCCGCACCGGCCAGCAGCGAAATCATCGAGACGTTCAACCAGATCGGCGACAACGCCGGCTCCAAAAACCGGTTCAACGTCTGCAACGTCGCGCTGAACGCCGCCGCCAGACACACAAAAATCAGGTAAGGGAAAAGCACTACGGCCAGGTCGGCGCCTTGCAGCCACCGTTGCGCCGTGCTCTCCGCCACGCCCCACCCGGCGGCCGTTTCCGCCAGCCGGCCCGCCTGACTTAACGCGAGCATTGAAACCACCACCACCGTCGTGGTGACGACCAGCAGCCAGCTCGCGACCTGGCTCACCAACCCAAACGCACCTTCACGCTGCTTCCTCGCCATCTCCTCGTGCAACGTGGGCACCAGCGCCGCCGTGAGCGCGCCTTCACCAAGAAGACGCCGAAATAAATTGGGCAACGTAAACGCCGTCACGAACGCGGAATTAAGCGCGCTCGTGCCAAACACCGCGGTCGTCAGGATATCGCGCCCCAGCCCCAGCACGCGCGACAACAAGGTCGCGGATGCAACGATGCCGATGTGTTTCAAACTTTTTGACACGCGCGCCGTTTTTCAGAGCGGTCCATCGGGTTAGCAAGTTCTTTACCCGCAAGCGGGCATTGACGCTGCCCGCCGGACGCCGCAATTTCCCGCTTCCCCTATGCCCATCGTCCCGAAGCTCGTCGAGAAACTCCAGCGCCACCCCAAGCGTATCGTTTTCCCTGAAGGTGGCGATCCCCGCATTCTCCAGGCCGCCCGCCAGTGGGTCACCCGCCGCATGGGTGTGCCGATCCTCCTCGGCGACCGCGCTCTCATCAAAGCCGCCGCCGCCAAGCTGGACATCAACCTCCAGGGCATGCGCCTCATCGAGCCGGAACGCAGCGAAGATTTCGAAGGGCTCGCACTCCAGCTTGAGCAGATCCGCCGCATCAAAGGCGTCCGCAGCACCGAAGCGCGCGAAGCACTCAAAAACACGAGCTACTACGCCACCATGATGCTCGTCACCGGCCAGGCCGACGCACTCATCTCGGGCGCGACCGCCAGCGCTGCCAGCGGACTCCGCCCGATCTTCCAGATCGTCCCCCGTTTTGAACACGTCCAAACCGCCTCGTCACTGATCGTCCTCGATTTCGACGAGAAAAAAGTGGGCAGCGACGGCTCCCTCTTCCTCGCGGACTGCGGCGTTATCCCCGAGCCGACCGCCGAGCAGCTCTGCGACATCGCGATCTCCACCGCGATGATCGCCCGCCATCTCACCGGTGAGACGCCCCGCGTCGCGATGCTGAGCTACGCTTCGAAGAGCGCCTCCAATCACCCCGCTTTGATAAAGGTTCGCCAGGCCACCGAGCTCGCCCGCGCCAAAGCCCGCGCCGCGTTCCTCGAATTGGAAATCGACGGCGAACTCCAGGTTGACGCCGCGCTCGACGCCGTGGTCGCCGATGCCAAGGGCGTGACCAGCTCCGTCGCCGGCAAGGCCAACGTCCTCGTGTTTCCCGACCTCAACTCCGGCAACATCGCCTTCAAGCTCGTCCACCACCTCGCCGGCGCCAACGCCTACGGCCAGATCCTCACCGGCCTGACCAAGCCCGCCGCCGAGATCAGCCGCGGTGCCAGCGCCCACGACGTGTTCGGCGCCGCCGCCATCGTTGGCTGCCAGGCGATTGATCGCCGCCTGCTCTTCGGCTCCGCCTGAGTATTCAGCCGTGGCAGCAAGCGCGCGCGGGCGCGTGTATCCACTTCATCGCTTCCTTAATGACGCCTTCAGCCGATTCCATGTCGCAAAACCCGTTTCTCCAGCCACCCCTGCCCTTGCTGCCCGGTCCGACCAACCGCGACACGAAACGTATTTTCGTCGCCGCGACGCGCATGAACGACGGCAAGACGACGACCTGCCTCGGCCTCTTCGCCGCGCTGCAAGGCCTCTATCCCCGCGTCGGTTTCATCAAACCGGTTGGCCAGCGTTTCATCGACGTGCAAGGCGCTCAGGTCGACGAGGATTCGTTCCTTCTCGATATGATCTACGATGTGCGCGTGCCGATCCAGAGCATGAGCCCGGTGACGATCGATTCGACCTTTACCCGTCGCTACCTGAAGAACCCCGGCCAACTCCTCCCCGAGTTGAAGGACAAGATCTGCCGCGCCTTTGACCGCGTCTCGTGGGAAAAAGATTTCACGCTTATCGAGGGCACCGGCCACGCCGGCGTGGGATCGGTCTTCGATCTCTCCAACGCAAGCGTCGCCAAACTCCTCAAAGCCCAGGTCGTCCTGG
Organism: Rariglobus sp.; assembly: GCA_031412735.1. Lineage (GTDB taxonomy): Bacteria > Verrucomicrobiota > Verrucomicrobiia > Opitutales > Opitutaceae > Rariglobus. The sequence continues at coordinate 33,013 of JANODO010000178.1, forward strand.
TTTGCACCGGCGGCATCGGCCGCCCGATCGATGAGATCGCGCTCAACAAAGCGCTTTTCGACAAGGCCGGCGTCGAAGTGATCGGCGTTATCCTCAACAAGGTCGAGCACGACAAGATCGAGCTCGTCCGCGAATACGCGGGCATCGGACTCCAGCGCCTCGGCGTGCCTCTCATCGGCGTGTTGCCCATCGAAAACATCCTCTCCGCCCCCAATCTCACGCAGATCGCCGAGGACATCGACGGCCAATGGCTCAACGGCCGCAAGGGCGGTGCCAAACAACGCGTGACCCGCGTCATCGTCGGCGCGATGACCGCCAAGGGCATCGTCGATTACCTCACGCCCGGCACCCTCATCATCACGCCCGGCGACCGCGACGACATCATCCTCGCCGCTGTTTCGAGCGCGCGTCTTTCCGGCGGCAGCACGATCTCGGGCTTGATTCTTACGAACGATATTCAGCCCCACCCGAAGCTGGCCGAGCTCCTCGCCCAGACCGATATCCCGGTCATCGCCGCCCGCAGCGAGAGTTACACTGTCACCTCCACGATCAATCGCATGACCGTGAAGACCCAGCCCCAGGACACCGACAAGATCCCGATCATCAAAAACCTGATTTTGAAAAACGTCGACCTGGAGAGCCTGCTCGCCCGGGTAAGCTGAGCCCCGCGTGTTTTGTGTCGCCGGTGATTCCGACGTGGGAAGCGAGCTTGCTCGCGATTAGCCCGACCATCGCGAGCTTTGTGTCGCCGGTGGTTCCGACGTGGGAAGCGAGCTTGCTCGCGATAGCCCGATCATCGCGAGCTTTGTGTCGCAGATGGTTCCGACGTGGGAAGCGAGCTTGCTCGCGATAGCCCTGAT